>JAUYIB010000021.1 GCA_030688425.1 Candidatus Omnitrophota bacterium
CCCAGTCGGAAGTATTCAAATTCCTGGAAATATTTTATAACAGGCAACGAATCCATCAGTCCTTGAACTATATTACGCCAGAGATGGCTGAGACCACGGCTGTCCTTTAATTAACCCGTCCGTTAAATCGGGGGTATCTCATGATGTCCCTGCCCGGTTTTCGCACAACCACGAAAGGTTCAAAGCTCATGGTGTAATAACTGCGCGCCTGAATGGCCAGTACCAGCCGGGGCCCGAACCAGGCCGGCTGCAGGTGATAATGGCAGTCGAGTTCGCGTTTGGAATTGTAGTGGCCGGTGGAGGAACTTCGGGATTTCCCGTCCCGGGAGACATGAGTGCTCTGTTCCTCACGGATGCTGTCAATGTACAAAAGGCAGGATTTGTCCGGCAGGAACGTCAGGGCGACCTCGCCGGTCTGTTCGACGTTTTTGACGTCTTTGTCAACGGCAAACGTCCCCCGCCATTCGCCAATGATGTTCTCGTAGGAGGATTCGGCGTCAAACAGGAATTGCGGAGCGACAAACCACCCAATCACGAGGGCGGCTGCCGCAATCGCGGCCGCCAGGATGAGGTTTGGACGAGGCATTATCCCCGGCTGTTTTTTTCGATCCGTGACAACAGCAGGGCGGTATGGGCCTTGAGGTTCATGTCAAACGCCCTGTTCTGTCCGGAGAATATCCCCAGGACGGCCCCGACCAGCGTGCCCACGGCGATCAGAAGGAAATCATACCCGACGTCCAGAAGCGCGGTGATGCCGCCGGCGATGATCATCCCGGAAAGCAGCCCGATAAAAAATTGCATGGCCACGATGGACCGGGACTGCTTGGTGAGCCGTTCGGCGTATTCCTGGATCACTTTCGGATCATAATCAACCATCGGGTCCTCCTTGTTTGGGTTAAAGGTCTAAATCCGCGATGCCCCTGCGCGGGAGACCGGCAAAGGCTCAAATCCTTAATGGTGGGTTTATCTTATCAGCAACCGGCCGATGAAGTCCACAGGGAAATAGCTTTTGTAAACTTTCCCCACCAGATATCCGTTGGGCAGGTATCCCCAGTCGCGGCTGTCCTTGCTGGAAGCGCTGTTGTCGCCCAGAACATAATAGTGCCCCGGGGGAACTTTCAGCGCTGTTCCCGGGGTCCCGTAAGGGCCGGCGTTGGCGTAACGGATGGCGGCCATCCCCTTCATGTCCAGAGGCGCGTTGTTGACAATCACTTTGCCGTTCCGGATTTCGACCGTCTGGTGTTCTTTGGCGATGAATCGCTTTACGAACAGCCGGTCGATATCCTGAGGAGCATTGAATACAATGACGTCCCCCGGTTTCGGGTTCCAGAGCCGGTAGACGCTCTTGTCAATCAGGCAGACCTCTCCTTTTCTGAACGTCGGTTCCATGGAGGAGGAGTTGATCCGGAAAATCTGGATGATGTCGTTGGTCTGGTTTTTGAGGTAATGGAACGGGTTGAAGATGAGCGCCAGCACGGTCCCGGCGATCATCAACGCCTGTTGCCTGGCGTTGGGCTGAGGACGCAGGTGGTGTTTCGCGTTCAGGGCGCGGGCGCTGAAGAACGCGTCCTGCGCCGCGAAAAGTTCATAAAGCAGGAAGACCAACGGGGCAAGGAACAGGTATTTATTGGATTCCCCGGAAGGGTTGGCGACGATGGTAATGAATCCTCCCAGAAAAGCCGTTGTGGCGCATAGGAGGGCTGTCCCCTTTCCCTTTTGTTTGAGGTAAATCTGCCCCGCTCCGGGGAGGAAAAACGACAAGAGCATCGCCAGCGTCGGATAGCGCGGCGTCAATTTTTCATAAATGGCGGAGATGTTGGACGGGTGCGGATTGTTGGGCATGTTTTGTAACGGGTTTATTTGAATTTATTTTTAATGTGATTTTCTAAAATTCCGACGAATTCCTCTCTAATCCGTTCCCCCTTCAGCGTCCTGAACTCTTTGCCGTCCACATACACCGGCGCGACGGGTTGTTCGCTGGCTCCGGGGAGAGAGATGCCGATGTCGGCGTGGCGGCTTTCGCCGGGGCCGTTCACGACACAGCCCATGACCGCGATCTTCAGCCGCTCCACGCCCGGATACTGCTTTTTCCAAACGGGCATCATGCGTTCGATGTGCTGGTTGATGTCCTGGGCGAGGATCTGGAAATAATTGCTCGACGTGCGGCCGCAGCCGGGACAGCTGGTCACGCTGGGCTTGAAATACCGCAGGCCCATGGATTGCAGGAGATATTTGCACACCTCCACCTCGCGGGAACGTTTCACGCCCGGCTGGGGTGTCAGGGAAACGCGGATGGTGTCTCCGATCCCCTGCTGAAGGAGGATAGACAGCGCGGCGGAACTGGAGGAAATCCCCTGCGTGTCGCCGCCGGCTTCGGTCAATCCCAGATGCAGGGCGTAATTGCATTTTGGGGCCAGGAGAGAATACACGGTGACCATGTCCTGCAGGATGGACATCTTCACGCTTAAAATGATTTTGTCCTTGCCCAATCCCTCCTTGCCGGCCAGCTCGGCGCTGCGCAGGGCGCTTTCCATCATGGCCGCGTAGGTCACGAGTTTGGCGTCCTTGGGCTTTTTGAGTCTGGCGTTTTTGTCCATCATGCCCGTGAGCAGTTCCTGGTCCAGCGAGCCCCAGTTGACGCCGATGCGCACGGGCTTGTTGTGGTCCGCCGCGGCCTTCACGATCTCGGTAAAATTCTCGTCATGCTTTTCCCGGCGGCCGACATTGCCGGGGTTGATGCGGTATTTGTCCAGGGCCCTGGCGCAGGCCGGGTGCTTGCGCAGGAGCGTGTGGCCGTTGAAATGGAAATCGCCGATGATGGGGGTTTGAAAGCCTTTGTCGCGGAGGATCTTGACGGTTTCGGGAACGGCCTTGGCCGCGTTATCGTCATTGACGGTCCAGCGGACCAGTTCGGAGCCGGCCTCGATCAGTTCGATGGTCTGGGCCAGGGTTTTCTCGATATCCGCGGTGGGCGTGTCGGTCATGGACTGGATCACGACAGGGTGCTCGCCGCCGATCAGGACATTGCCGACTTTGACGGTGGGGGTCTTGCGCCGCTTGGCCAGTTCCATAGGTCAGGACCTCAAAAAGTGTTTTTTCCCCGAGGGAAACATGCTATACTGACTTCCGTAAATTTTTAATAATTATAGGGAATAAACAGGGGTATTGCAATCGGAAACTGCCCCTTCCCAACATAGCAGCTTGAGCCCATTTCAACCTACGAGGTTGAAGCAGGGGAATGATCCTATGGAAATCTTCTTAGCCAGGACACAGGGGTTTTGCGCGGGAGTGGCCAGCGCGGTGGACATTGTTGAGCTGGCCCTGGCGCGATACGGAGCCCCCCTTTACGTTTATCACGAGATCGTCCACAACACCTTTGTGGTCAATGATTTCCGCAAGCGCGGGGTTGTGTTCGTGGAGGATGTGGGCGAGGTGCCTGAGGGTGAGCGGATCATCTTCAGCGCGCACGGCATTCCTCCGGCGGTCATCCACAAAGCCCGCCAGCGCAGCCTCAAGTTCCTGGATGCCACCTGTCCCCTGGTGACCAAGGTGCACAACGAGGCGGTCAAATTTTCCAAACGCGAGAAAGAGATCGTCCTGATCGGCCATAAAGGCCACCAGGAGCTCACCGGGTCGGCCGGGTATGTCCGGCCTGACCTGCTTCATATCGTCGAGAATGAAAAGGACATCGATGAGCTGAACATTGATCCGGACAAGGAAGTGGCCTACCTGACCCAAACCACGCTTTCGGTGGACGAGACCAAAGGGTTGATCGAAAAACTCAAAGAAAAATTCCCGAAATTGGAGGCCCCTCCCCGCTCTGACATCTGTTACGCCACCCAGAACCGGCAGGATGCGGTCAAGGAGCTGGCTAAATTTTGCGACCTCATCATCATTTGCGGCTCTCCCAACAGTTCCAACAGCAACCGTCTGCGCGAGACCGGCGCCAATGAAGGCGTCGCCAGCTATATCATTGATTTCGCGGACGAGCTGGACATCAATCTGCTCAATGGCAAGACAAAGGTCGGGATCAGTTCCGGCGCTTCCGTGCCCCGGTGCATCGTGGACGAGCTCATTGAGCGTATCCAGAAGGAATACCCCGATACCAAAGTCCACAATTTCGAGAATCCGGAAAAGAACATTGTTTTTAAACTGCCGGATGTTAAGGTTTTGGCTTAGGAGTTATCAATGGCAAAATTGATCATCGACAATATTGAGCACGAAATCCCCGACAACACCCAGATCGCGGAAGTTTGCGAAAAGGCCGGGATCCCGTTCAGCTGCAATTCCGGTGTCTGCGGGACCTGCCAGATCGAAATCCTGGAAGGCGCGGACAATATCGGCGAGTTGAACCAGGAAGAGCTCGACCTCGGCATGGACCGCAATCACCGTTTGAGCTGTCAGTGCGTTTTAAAATCCGGTGTGGTGAAAGTCACTTATTAACCGGCGGTGCCCGCCCTCATTATGTTTCGATTGACATCATCCCCCATTGTCCCTGCCTCTCTCAAGTCTTCCTTCAGCCACCCGGAAGCCGGCGCCTTTGCCGGCTTTGAGGGCTGGGTGCGTAATTGCAATGAAGGACGGCCTGTCCTTAAGCTCGAGTATGAAGTCTTTGAGCCGCTCTGCCTGAAAGAAGCGGAGCGGATCCTGCAGGAGGCCCGGGAGAGATTTTCTGTCATCGAGGCCCAATGCGTTCACCGCACCGGTGTCCTGGAGATCGGAGATCTGGCGGTCTGGGTCGGTGTTTCAGCCTCGCACCGGGACGACGCGTTCAAGGCCTGCCGGTATATCATCGATGAGGTGAAAACCCGCCTGCCGATCTGGAAAAAAGAATTTTACACCGACGGAGATTCGGGATGGATCAATGTCCTCACGGGCGCCTCCCCTGCGCCGGCGGGCGATCTGCCGGAGGCCCGGTTTTATGAACGGCAAGTCCTCCTTCCAGAGGTCGGCGCCTCGGGACAGAAAAAACTCAAGGACGCCCGCGTGCTGGTCGTGGGCGCCGGCGGGCTGGGATGCCCCTGTCTCACCTCTCTCGCCCAGGCGGGCGTCGGCACCATCGGGATCTGCGAATTTGACACGCTGGAGGCCGGGAATCTTCACCGCCAGTCTCTTTACAATTATCAGGACATTGGAAAGCCGAAAGCCGGATTGGCCGAGTCCCGGCTCAGGGCCCTGAATCCTTTTATCAACGTCATTGTGCATCCCGTCCGCCTGGACAGCTCGAACGCTGAAAAGATCATCAAGGATTATGATGTGCTCGCGGACTGCACGGACAATTTTCCGGCGAAATTTTTGTTGAATGACGCGGCCCTGCTGTTGAGCAAGGTCCTGGTGCAGGCGGGCATTTATCAGTATGAAGGCCAGCTGCGCGTTTATGATCCCGTCAGGCCGCGCGGCTGTCTGCGCTGCCTGTGGCCGCGGATGCCGGAGCCGGGATGCGTGGGCAGCTGCGCGGAAACCGGGGTTTTGGGAACGGTTCCCAATCTTTTGGGCCATTGGCAGGCCATGGAAATCATCAAAGCTTTGCTGGGGTTTCCCGGCCTTTCGCAGGAAACGCTGATCGTGGATTTGACGGCCCCCGCGGTCTCCAGGCTTAAATCCCCGGCTGATCCCGATTGCCCGTTGTGCGGTCTCGCGCCGTCTATCAAAGATATCGACGAAAAGAATTATTCACCCCCCGGGGCTACGGGATTTTCCCTCCCGCTTTCGGCGATTGTCCTTCGAGAGATCAGCCGTTACCGCTTCGTGGATGTCCGCGAGCCGGACGAATGCCGGAACAATCCTGTTGTCAGCGTGGAGACGATCCGCTATCCTTTAAGTCAGGCCGGCCGGACGGCGTTTGGATTTGATTCCAAGTATCAATATGTGGTGTTTTGCGAGAAAGGTCCGCGCAGCGAGAAATTTGTTAAAGACGCCCGAGAACACGGTGTCAAAAATGTTTTTGCACTCAACGGAGGCGCCTCGGCGCTCAATCAACTGAAGACATGAATTTAGACCTTTCCAAAGAGATCGGCGTGGAAGTCCAGGCAGGCGCCCCGCTGTCCAAATACACGACGTTTCAGCTCGGCGGCCCCTGCCGGCAGCTCATCAACTGCCGGACGGCTGAACAGCTGGAGCATGCGGTCAAACGGCTGATCGCGCACAACATCCCTTTTCTCCTGATCGGCGGCGGGTCGAATCTGGTTGTCTCGGACGCCGGGATTGATTGCGCGGTGATCCGCTTCGTGAGCGACCAGCCCATCATCCAGCGCGACGGCACCGACGTGACCGTCACGGCCAGCACGCTTTTGGATCATCTCGCTTTGTATTGCGCCCAGCAGGGCCTGGCGGGGTTGAATTACACCTCGGGGATCCCGGGGACTGTCGGCGGCGCGATCGTCGGCAACGCGGGGGCGTTCGGAAAGCAGGTCGGGGATGTGCTCAAGTCGGTTGTTCTTCTTTCCCCATCCGGTGAATTGCGCGAGGTCGGGCCGGAGGCCCTGCATTTCCGTTACCGCCATTCGATTTTAAAGGAAACCGGCGACATTGTGGTCAAGGCGGCGTTTGCCATGACCCCGGCAAGCCGGGATCCTTTGTTGAAAGAACGAGATGAATATCTCGCGATTCGTCATGAGAAGCACCCGGATCTGCGCGCGTACCCGTGTGCCGGGAGTTTTTTCCGCAACATCGAGCCCACGTCCAAAGCCGGGCGGCGTCAGGCCGCCGGGTGGTTCCTGGAGCAGGCCGGAGGCAAAGAGCTCAGTTCCGGCGGGGCCGCGATTTTCAGCAAACACGCGAACATCATTGTCAAATCCGAAAATTGCACCGCGCAGGACGTTTACCGGCTGTCCCAGCGGATGAAGGAGATTGTCCAGAATGCGTTTGGCTTGACCCTGGAGCGTGAGGTGAGGTTTGTAGGCAAGATTTCGGGGACGGACGAGGACCAGGGGCGGTTGGTTTGGTGAGACATCGGCGGGTTGCTCATTTGATTTAGCGGGAGTTGGTTTTTAGCCGCCGATGGTCTTTGCGACCATACGGCTTCGGGCTGGAAAGCGTATCCGGGGTTTATTTTAAGAGATATTGTTCGTGGTGGTCCTTCCTGTCAGCCGCCTATTTGGAACATTTCGATTTTCTTCGATGTCGCTTTCAGCGACCGGAACAGCCAGCGGTTTTCGGAATACTTGTCCATCCTCCCCTGCCAGACCTTCTTCACGATCGCGTAGAGTTCGTCATCCGACGCCCCATCCCTGATCGGGCCGCGCAGATCCGTCCCTTCCCCGGCAAACAGGCAGGTGTAGATTTTTCCGTCTGTCGAAAGCCGCATGCGGGTGCAGGTCCCGCAGAACGGCTGGGTCACGGATGAGATGAATCCGATTTCCCCTGTGCCGTCTGTGAATTCATAACGCTCCGCCACTTCCCCGAAATAATTGCCCTCCACCGGCCTTAACGGAAAGCGTTCGTTGATGATCCTGTAGAGCTCCCGGCTGGGCACGACCTGGGTGTTCTGCCAGTGGTTGCAGGTGCCCACGTCCATGTACTCGATGAAACGCAGGACGTGGCCCGTGCCTTTGAATCTTTCCACGAGGTCCAGGACCGTGGCGTCGTTGACGCCTTTTTGCACGACGGTGTTGATCTTGATGGCGGAAAATCCGCAGAGGGCCGCCGCCCCGATGCTGTCCAGCACGCGGCCGACCGATCCTTTCCCTCCGCTCATGGTTTGAAAAGTTTTCTCGCTCAGCGTGTCCAGGCTCACCGTCAGCCGGTGCAGGCCCGCGGCCTTGAGTTCGGCGGCCTTCTCGGCCAGGAACCATCCGTTGGTGGTCAGGGCCAGATCCTCGATCCCGTTGATTTTCGTCATTTGCCGGATGAGTTCGGGCAGGTCCGGCCGCAGGAGCGGCTCTCCGCCGGTCAGCCGGATCTTGGCCGCGCCGAGCCGGACGAAAATTTTAGCGAGCCTGAGGATTTCCCCGAAGGTCAGCCACTCCTGCTTGTCGAGGAACGTGTAGGCGTGGGAGTATTCGTCTTCCGGCATGCAGTAGGGACAGCGGAAGTTGCACCGGTCAATAACGGAAATGCGCACGTCGTGCAGGGGCCTCTGGAACTGGTCTGTAACGACAGCTCCCCGGGGTCCCTGATTTGTGTTTGGGTTCTTCTGCGACGTGTGTCCTGTGACGTGTGACATGTTTTTCATTCCGTTGAGATGGTTTTTTCTTTGTTGAGCGCGCCTTTGACGGTGTGCCAGGCGAGCGAGGCGCACTTGACCCGGGCCGGGAAGTGCCAGATGTTGCTGAAGATGCTGAGTTTGCCGAGGGTGTTCGGGCCGTGTTCCGGCTTGAGTTCGCCGATGATCAGTTTGTGGAATTGCTCGAAAATTTTGGCGGCCTCGTCAATTCTTTTGCCTTTGAGGTGTTCGGTCATCATGGACGCGGAGGCGCGGGAAATGGCGCAGCCGTCACCGAGGAAGGCGATGTCGCTGATGACGCGGTCTTCATTCACCGTCAGATAGACGTTCAGGTGGTCGCCGCAGAGCGGGTTGTATCCTTCGGCGGAATGCGTGGGATGCTCGATCTTGCGGAAGTTCCGGGGCTTTTTATTGTGCTCCAGGATGACCTGCTGATAGAGCTCGTTGAGATCGTTCGACATATCTCCCCCTTTACGGGAAAAGCTTCCTGGCTTTTTTCACGGCTTCGGCCAGGCGGTCGATCTCGTCCGCGGTGTTGTAAATGGACATGGACGCGCGCGACGTGGCCGGGACGCCGAAATGTTTCATGACCGGCTGGGTGCAATGGTGGCCGGTGCGGATGGCGATGCCCTCTCTGTCCAGCAGGGTCCCCAGGTCATGGGCGTGGATGCTCGGCAGCACGAACGACAGGACCGCGACCTTGTTCTTGGCGGTGCCGATGAGCCGCAGTCCCGGCAGTTTGGAGAGGACCTTTGTCCCGTACTCCAGAAGTTCATGGTCGTGGGCCTGGATGAGATCGAAGCCGATGTTCTGCACGTATTCGACGGCGGAGCGCAGTCCGATGACGGCTTCCACGTTGGGCGTTCCGGCCTCGAATTTATACGGCAGGACGTTGTAGGTGGTTTTCTCGAACGTGACGGACGCGATCATGTCCCCGCCACCTTGGTAAGGAGGCATTTTCTCCAGCAGATCTTCCCTGCCGTAAAGCACGCCCACGCCGGTGGGGCCGAAGAGTTTGTGCCCGGAAAAAGCGAAAAAGTCGCAGTCCAGGTCCTGGACGTCAACGGGCAAATGGCCCACAGCCTGCGCGCCGTCGATCAGGACCACCGCGCCGGCCCGATGGGCGGCGTCGATCACTTTTTTGACAGGATTAATGGTCCCCAGAGAATTGGAAACGTAGACCATGGAGACAAATTTGGTCCGGGGGGTTAAAAGTTTCTCAAATTCCTCATAAATGAGTTCTCCCTGGTCGTTGATCGGGGCGACCTTGAGGACACAGCCCTTCTCTTCGCAGAGCATCTGCCAGGGGACGATGTTCGAGTGGTGTTCCATTTCGGAAATGAGGACTTCATCCCCTTTTTTCAGGAACGTGCGGCCGTAGCTGCTGGCCACGAGGTTGATGGATTCCGTTGTGCCGCGGGTGAAGATGATCTCCGAGGTTTTTCTGGCGTTGAGGAAGACCTTGATTTTTTCCCTCGTCCATTCAAAGGCGGCCGTGGCCCGTTCGCTCAGGTAGTGGATCCCCCGGTGGACATTGGACGCCCCGCTGGTGTAATGTTCCGACACGGCGTCAATGACGCACCGCGGCTTGAACGTCGTGGCCGCGTTGTCCAGGTAGGCCAGGGGCTTGCCGTGGACTTTCACCCGGAGGTTGGGGAAGTCTTTGCGGATTTTTTCAATGCTGGTCATGATCGCCGTGTTCATAGTTATTTAATGAGCCCCAAACTTGCGAAGCCGTAGGCGAACGCAAGTTTGTCGGGCGAATTAACCCCCACCGGTATGCCCTGCTGGGCGTTTAGGGCTGTGGGGGTCGATCGCCGCGAACGTCGGTTCCAGCAGGACGTTCAATTTCCGGCAGATGGACGCGTTCGGGATTTTGGCCAGGATGTCGTCCACGAACCCGCGGGCGAGCATCTTGAGCGCGGCTTTTTTCGAGATCGCGCGAGATTGCAGATAAAAAACCTCGTCTTCGTTGAGCTGGCCGATGGTGGCGCCGTGGGTGCACTTCACGTCATCGGCGAAAATTTCCAGTTGGGGTTTGGTGTCCACGCGGCACCCCTTGCCCAGCAGAAGATTTTTATTGAGCTGGTAGGAGTTGGTTTTTTGGGCGATGGGCTTGACAAAGATTTTGCCGTTGAAAACCGCGCGCGAGGAGCCGTTGAGGATCCCCTTATAAAGCTGGTTGCTCACGCAGTTGGGAAAACGGTGGTCCACGGCGGTGTGGTTGTCCACAAGCTGGTCCCCGGAGACGCAGTACAACCCGTTGAGCATACTGCTGATGCCCTCGTCGTTGAGCGCGATGTCCAGGTTGTTGCGCGTGATCGCCCCCCCTGTCACCATGGAAAATCCGTTGAAGTTGGAGTTCCGCTCCTGCCGCACCCGCGTGGTGCCGATGTGGTAGGCCTTTCGGCTCTCCCCCTGGGCCTTGCAGTAAGTCAGCACGGCGTTCTCGGACATGAAGATGTCGGTGAGGGCATTGGTGAAATACGTGATGCCGTCCGAAAATGTTAGGTGGCTTTCCAGCACCGTGGCCTGGCTGGATTTCCCGGCGGCAATCAAACTGCGCGGGGACGTCATAACGGCCTGATGGCCGGAGGACGTGATGTGGACGATGTGGACCAGCGGCTCGATGAAGGCCTTGTCCTCGATGATGAGATACGCGCCGTCTTCGGCCAGGGCCTTGTTGAGGGCCGTGAACGCCGTCTCGTCTTTGCTGCTGTAACGGTTGAAAAATTCCGCGATTTGTTTGTCCTGTCCTTTTACGGCTTGGGCGATTGTGCTCACACGGATGCCGGCCGGGGCGCGTGTTTGCGATAATTCCGGGCAAAAAACGCCGTTCAGGAACACGAGGTTGACTTCCGCGGGGTCGCAATAAAGGTCGAATTGTTCTTTTTCGGTCAGCTTCCCCTTGTCTTTCGGCAGCCGGTATTTGTGCTGGGTGATGGGCGCGACGTTCGTGTATTTCCATTCTTCGTTCTTGACCGTCGGGATGCCCAGTTCCAGGGCCCGGCTGAAGGCGTCTTGCCGAACGGTCTTGAGCCAATCCGGCGACGGCGCGAGGAAATGTTTTTCGAAGTCCTTGAGTCCTTCGATGAATGAGATGTTTTTCAGGTCCTGTGCCATGGATGTCTTGTCCTTTTAAAATCCGGTTATCGTGAACCTGTCAGCCAGTCATAGCCGTTCTCTTCGACTTTCATGGCCAGCTCCTTGCCTTCCGACCGGATGATCTTCCCGTCGTGGAGGATGTGCACGAAATCCGGCACGATGTAATTCAAAAGGCGCTGGTAGTGGGTGATGACTAGAAAGGCGTTGTTTTTGGTTTTGAGCTTGTTCACGCCGTCGGCCACAATTTTCATGGAGTCGATGTCCAGGCCGGAATCGGTTTCATCAAGGACCGACAGTCTCGGATTGAGGATGGCCATCTGCAGGATCTCGTTGCGCTTTTTTTCGCCGCCGGAGAAATCCACGTTGACCGGCCGGTTGATGAATTTTTCATCCATACTCAGCAGCTTCATCTTTTTGCGAAGATACTCGTCAAAGTCCATCGGGTCCATCTCTTCGGCCCCCTGGTGGCGGCAGATCTCGTTGAACGCGGCGCGCAGGAAGACCGACGAGCTGACGCCCGGGATCTCGACCGGGTACTGGAACGCCAGAAAGATCCCCTCTCTGGCTCGCGCTTCCGGTTCCAGTTCGAGGACATTGATCTTTTTGAAGTTCACTTCATAGAGGATCTCCCCGTCCGTCACTTCATATTCGGGATGGCCGGAGATGATCTTGGCCAGGGTGCTTTTCCCGGACCCGTTGGGCCCCATGATGGCGTGGACCTCGCCGGGGTTGATGGCCAGGTTGATCCCCTTCAGGATTTCTGTGTCGTTGATCTTGGCGTGCAGATTCTTGATTTCCAGCATGGGAATTCTCCTTGCAAAGGACAAGTTCGAATTATTGTTTAGCAGTGAGATTTGATTTCAATTGCGAAAGCCATTTGTAATTGGATAACTTTTGGGTCGGGTTCTGAGCATAAAGCAGCCCGGGCTTTTTCCCGGTTACAAAGAAGATATAAGTTACATTGGGTTCATAATAAATGGTATTGCAGGCCATTGCCCCATATGCGGCCTCGATCTCTGCTTCCTGGGCAATTTCTCCTTTTAATGGTTCCAGTACCTGAACTCTTAAAAGTGCAAGATCGCCATCATCCGTTGATGGTTTTTTCTTATTGAATTCCTCGATACTTCCATAATGCTTCAGGGTAATGCCCGTCACTTTGCCTATAAAAATAGCGTCAAATTTTTCAAGGTCATTGGGTGGTTCATCAAGAATGGTCCCATTTGGGGCCCAGAATTCTGTACATGCTCCGTGAATATTGTATGGAGAAATGAGGAGTAAAAGTGCAATAGATAGAGATAATATTTTTACCATTGATGTCTCACCCCACGCTTCCTTCCAGCTTCATTTCCAAAAGCTTGACCGCTTCCACAGCGAACTCCATGGGGAGTTCTTTGAAAACCTCTTTGCAGAAGCCGTTGATAATGAGCGAAATGGCCCCTTCCAGGTCAAGCCCGCGGGAGCGCAGGTAGAACAGCTGCTCCGCGTTGATCTTGGACGTGGAGGCCTCGTGCTCCAGCACGGCGGTGCTGTTTTTGACCTCGATATAGGGAAACGTGTTGGCGCTGCATTTGTTCCCGACCAGCATGGAATCGCACTGGGAAAAGTTCCTCGCCCCGTCCGCCGACGGCATGATTTTGATCAGGCCGCGGTAATTGTTGTTCGATTCGTCCGTGGAGATCCCTTTGGACACGACCGTGCTCCGGGTGTTTTTTCCGATATGGATCATCTTGGTCCCGGTGTCGGCCTGCATGCGGTTATTGGTCAGCGCGACCGAGTAGAATTCTCCGACCGAATTGTCGCCTTGCAGGATAACGCTCGGGTATTTCCAGGTGATCGCGGCGCCGGCCTCGACCTGGGTCCAGGAGATCTTGGATCTCTTGCCAAGGCATTTGCCGCGCTTGGTCACGAAGTTGTAAATCCCGCCCCGGCCTTCCTTGTCCCCGGAGTACCAGTTCTGGACGGTGGAATATTTGATCTCGGCGTTATCCAGGGCCACCAGCTCGACCACGGCCGCGTGCAGCTGGTTTTCGTCGCGCGAAGGCGCGGTGCAGCCCTCCAGGTAACTGACCTGGCTGTTGTCCTCGGCCACGATCAGCGTGCGCTCGAACTGGCCCGATTCCGCGGCGTTGATGCGGAAATACGTGGACAGCTCCAGCGGGCATTTCACGCCTTTGGGGATGTAGCAGAACGAACCGTCGCTGAACACCGCGGAATTGAGGGCGGCGAAAAAGTTGTCGGAATGCGGCACGACGGACCCCAGATATTTTCTTACCAGGTCCGGGTGATGCTGGATGGCCTCGGTCATGGAGCAGAAGATGACCCCGAGTTTGGCCAGTTCGGACTGGTGCGTTGTCCCGACGGAGACGCTGTCAAAAACGGCGTCCACGGCCACTCCGCTCAAGCGTTTCTGCTCTCCCACCGGAATGCCGAGTTTCTCAAAGGTCTTGATGATCTCCGGGTCCACCTCTTCGAGGCTGCCCGGCCCGCTTTTGCGTTTTTTGGGCGCGTTGTAGTAGCGGAGGCCCTGGTAGTCGATCGGACCGTACTGGAAGTTCGGCCAGTGCGGCTCCGTCATGGTTTTCCAGTGCTTGTAGGATTTCAGCCGCCAATCCAGCATCCAGCCGGGCTCGCTTTTCTTTTCCGCGATCAGGCGGATGATGTCCTCGTTCAGCCCTTTGGGGATGCTGTCGGACTCCACGTCGGTATAAAAACCGTATTTATAATCGCGGCTGGAGAGCTTGTTCTCCCCAATGGTTTTTTCGTTGAGCATCTCTTTTTCGTGGGATTTCGGCATGGGATTTCTCCGCTTGAAACGCTGATTTCAATTGTTGCCCTTGTGGGCCAAAAATGGTTTGACCCGGATGTTCTTCTCCCCCGAGTTGCGGGACTGGATCAGGTCCGTGACCTTGATCTGGTGGAACATCTCGCTGATCCGTTCGTTCAGGTTCAGCATCGGGCCGATCACGTTGCAGCTGACGTTGAGCTCGCAGTGCGAGTAGTTGCCGGAAAAACAGCTGGCGATCTTGATCGGGCCGACGATCAGGTCGTTCAGGTCGCCGACGGTGATCTTGGTCAGGTCTTTCACGATCAGATACCCGCCGTGGGCGCCCTGCTCGGCGTGCAGGATGCCGTTCTGGGCCATGATCTGCAAAACGCGCGAGGTCGGGTCGAACGGCGTGTGGTAGGCGTCGCAGATCTCTTTGGCGGATGTCAGTTGCCCCGGGGCCTTGGTGCTCATGTGTTTCAGGGAGATCAGGGCGTATTCGATTTTGCGGTTGATTTTGAACATCAATGAGTCTCCAATTGATGGAGCGTTAGCGACATAAATTGTTAGACGAATTGACCCTTGCGGTTTTGCTTTGCGGAGCAAAGCAGCAAGGGTTGACCGGCCGTCCCGAACTCAAGCGCTCCGTTCCTTGAGTTCCGCCGGTAACTGGTCTATCTTTGCCGCGAGAATAAAATCATTGTCCGACAATCCGCCAATGGCATGTGTGCTCAGTTCGACACGCAGTTTCCGGTATCCGGTCAGGTGGATGTCCGGGTGGTGATTTTCTTCCTCCGCCACCACGGCGATTTTCTCGATGAAACGGACCGCGGCCAAAAAATTTTTCATCGTGAAATCTTTGGCGATGGCTTTTGCGTCCGGTTGAAGCGCCCAGCCGGGCACATGTGTCAAATACTCTCCGGCGGCCTCCGCGCTCAGCGGGTTGCTCTTCCCCTCACAGGGTGTGCACTTTTTTTGCGCTAACGGCGTGTCCATGTCAATACGGCGCCATTTCAACGACGATGTCCTGGTTGTATTGATCCCTTAAAATATTCTCGATGGCCTTGAGCGTGCCCATGCTGGAGCTGGGGCAGGAGCCGCAGGCGCCCTGGTAGTTGACCATGAGGATGTTATTTTCCAGGGAGATGATCTGGATGTCTCCCCCGTCCATCTGCAGGGCCGGACGGATGGTTTGGTTAAGGATTTCCTCAACTCTGGCGACTTCCGGGTTGTCGGTTGCCGGCAAAGCTCGCTTGGGCTCTTCGGTTTTGAAATTAGGGTCGTGGGCCTGAATGTTGTCCAGGACGGTCTTTTTGACCTGTTCCTCGAGGACGTCCCAGTCGGCGTCGCCGTTTTGCGTGACCGTGATGTAATTGTCAAAGAAAAAAACTTCTTCGATATGGTCGAGGCCGAAAATTTTCATGGCCAGCGGATTGTGGACGCAGTCTTCAATCCGCTTGTAAGTCACTTTCCCATCGGTCTTAACGGGGATGTTCAGGACGAATTTGAGCGCGTTGGGGTTGGGTGTGCTTTGGACCATTAATCGGATATCCATGACGTCATCCTCCGTTTCGGCTTTTCAATCCGTTTGATTCATCCCATCGGCTCTCTTTGTCCAGGGTATGCGGCAAGAGGTGACGTAGTTACGCGGGGTGATTCCGGGGCTCGAAAGCCGTAAACCAATGTAAGAATCTCGACTCTTTCGATAGAAATATACGCTTTCCCGGCTGGTTTGTCAATAAATACTTCAGATTTAGACTTAGATAAAGAGGTTGCTGCGGAACCGGTTTTCAGCCCCAAATGTGCTGTTTGGCGACAAATTCGGTGAACGGGAAAGCGCAGGTGAAGGCGGGAGAAACGGCGTTGAGGATGTGGGTGCTGTGTTTGTCCCCTTCCACGACAAAATCCTGGACCAGGGTTGAGGTCTTCTTGTCCAGGAGCTGGGCGCGGATGCCGGGTTTAGTGTATTCGGTGAACCCGTCCGGGTCGATCTGCCGGACAAGTTTTTGCGCCAGGGCGACGAAATAGCCCTTGCGGTATTTGCGCATCTCCTCAAAGGCCAGGTCGCGGAAATGGAAGGAATTTTTCAGGAAAAGTTTCGCTTCATGGAAAAGGACCTCGGTCAGCTCTCCTCCCCTTAATCCGTCAAGCCCCTGGTAATTTTCTCGCCAGAACGCCGGGATGGCCGTCGGACCGATTTTGATATCGCCGGCCACGGTCTTGGTGAAATGCACGCCCAGGAACGGGTTTTGCAGATTCGGCACGGGGTAGATGTTCATGCGGATGTCGGTCTTATTCTTTGTGTATTTGAGATACAGCCCTTTGAACGGGATCATGGTGTAGTTTTTGCCGAATCCAAAATCATGCGCGACCTTGTCCGCGTAGAGGCCGGCGCAGTTGATGACCCGGACAGCCCGGAATTCGCCTTTTGAGGTCCGCACAGTGTTGCCATCGCGGGAAAGGTATTCCGTATCAAAGCTGAAGTCCACGCCCTGGGCCTTCAGGTCTTCTTTCAGGGCCTGACAGACCTGTTTGGGATCCACGCTGGCCGTGTCCGGGGAGTGCAGGGCCTTTTGAAAGGTGCGGATGTTGGGTTCGAGCTGGGCGGCCCGTTTTTCATCCACCATCTCGATGTTGGAGCCGTTCCTCTTGCCCCGCCGTTCGAGTTCAAACAGGGATTCGAGTTCCTTTTCGTCCTGGGCCACGACCAGTTTTCCGCACTCGTTGATCGGGATGCCGCGGCCGCGGCAGTATTCCTTCATCCGGCGGTTGCCGTCAACGGTGAATTTGGCCTTCATGCTGTTGGCCGTGTAGTAAAACCCGGCGTGCAGGACCCCGCTGTTCCGGCCTGAGGCGTGGTAAGCGGTGTCGGGCTCCTTGTCGATCACCAGGACCGAGGCCTGCGGCCTGGACGCTTTGAGCGCGCGCGCCATGGCCAGCCCGATGATCCCGGAGCCGACGATGAGGTAATCGTAATCGTTTTTCATGATGCTTCCATCTTAATTGCGAAAAGCTGTTTTTTCAACCCGGATTTTGCATTAGTCCGCCTCCTGGCGGGCAAAGCAAAATACTCCCGAAGGAGCCAATGGGAATCCGCGGTTTTCCCCTCCCCTGCGGGCCGCAAGGCCGGGGTTGACTTGTGCCGAAGAGCCGTTTACAATTAGGGCTGTACATAACCGAGGAGGATGCGTATGGGTGATCCGATCATCGCTCAAAAAGGCCCTTATGTTGTTGAGGTCGAACCGGGAACGTATGCCTGGTGCGCCTGCGGGAAGTCGACGAACCAGCCGTATTGCGACGGGTCGCACCGCGGCAGTGAATTCCGTCCGATCATTCAAAAGATCGATGCTAAACAACAGGTGGCCTGGTGCGGATGCAAGCACAGCGCCAAAAAGCCGTTTTGTGACGGGACCCACAGGACTTTGTGATCCGTCCGCTGACCTCATGCCAAAATACTCGCCCCTGATTATGGATGTGGAGGCCAAGAGTTACTCCTGGTGCTCCTGCGGCCTGTCCCAAAAACAGCCCTTCTGCGACGGGACTCACGGCTCCACCGGCCTTTTCCCCAAGGTCGTCCGTTTTGAAGAAAAGAAAAAGGTCGCCTGGTGCATGTGCAAGGCGACCTCCACCCCGCCGTTTTGCGACGGTACGCATAAAACTGTCAGCTGATTTTTTTGAAGAGATTGTTTCCTGTCATACAAGAAGGGCCTGGGCTGTGTCCCGTGCTCAAACAGCGATCCCGTTTTTCTCCGAATTGAAAACCAGGGAAAAACGGTCTCGAACTGCGCGCGGGACACAGCCCAGGCCCTTCTGGCCGCTATCTTATTCCTTCTTGAGCAGGAAAACCCCGACGTAGGCGAGGAGATTCTTGCAGAACGGGATCTCGGTCTTGCCGACGACCGCGCGTTCTTTTTCGATGGTGATGCCGCGCTCCTGGCAGAAATTCCGGAAGTCCTTCAAGCTCAGAAAACGCAGGTTGGGGGTGTTGTACCATTTGTACGGCAGGGATTTGGTGACAGGCACCTGGCCGAGCAGGGCGATCTGCAGGCGCGCGGAGATGTTGCAAAAATTAGGGATGCCGACGATGACTTTTTTCCCCACCCGCGCGGATTCCTTGAGAACGTGCTCGGGGTTGAGGACTTCCTGCAAGCTTTCATTGAGGATCACGTAGTCGAAGCGTTTGTCCGAATAATCCTGCATGCTGTTGTCCAGGTCCCCCTGCGACACCGAAACACCCCGCTCCAGGCAGTTGAACACGGCCTTTTCGTCGAGTTCGATGCCTGTCCCCCGGCAATTCTTGTGTTTGATCAAAAGTTGCAGAAGGTCCCCGTTGCCGCAACCCAGGTCCAGGACCTTGGATCCGGGCTCGACCATGTCGATGATCAGTTTGTGGTCCGGGCGGATGTTGTCCGGCAGAGGGTCGCTCATGGCCGTCTCTCTTTCTCGACTTTTGCCAGGAAGTTGGACACCAGCCGCGACTGGCCGTCAATTTCCACCAGGAACGCGTCATGGCCGTAATTGGTCGCGATCTCGATGAAGGAAACGTCGATGTCGTTGGCTTTGAGGGCCCGCACCATCTGCTTGGCCTGGTAGGACGGGTAGAGCCAGTCCGAGGTGAACGTGATGATGAGGAATTTCGAAGTCACGCTTTTGAACGTGTCGGCCAGCTTCCCGTCTTCCGAGAGGTCGAAATAATCCAGCGCCTTGGACAAAAACAGGTAGCTGTTGGCGTCGAACCTCTGGACAAAGCTGTCGCTGCGGTATTTGAGGTAGTTTTCCACCTCGAAGTCATGCGAGAAATCATACCCCAGGCGTTCTTTGCTGAACAGCTTGCGGCCGAATTTCTGCTCCATCGAGGCCTCGCTCATGTAGGTGATGTGGCCGAGCATGCGCGCCACGGCCAGCCCCCGCGTCGGGATGCTTTTGCCGTAATAGTCGCCGTTCTGCCAGTCGGGATCGGCCATGATGGCCTGGCGTCCGACCTCGTGCAGGGCGATCTGCTGGGCGGTGTGGCGGTAATTGGTCGCGATCAAAAGGCAGGACTCGACAGCGTCCGGGAATTTGGTGGCCCAGACCAGCGCCATCAGCCCTCCCATGGACCCGCCGGTGCAGCACAAAAGTTTTTTAATGCCCAGGTGGTCGATCAGGTATTTTTGGGACACGGTCATGTCCTCAACGGTCACGACCGGGAAGCTCAACCCGTAGGGCTTACCGGTGGCCGGATTGACGGACGCCGGGCCGGTGCTCCCCTTGCACCCGCCGATGACGTTGGCGCAGATCACGAAATATTTGTCCGTGTCAAAGGCGCGGCCGGGGCCGATCATCGCGTCCCACCAGCCGGGCTTTCTGGCGCCCTTGTGCCAGCCCGCGGCGTGCGCGTCGCCGGTGAGCGCGTGAAAAACCAGGATGGCGTTGCTTTTGTCGGCGTTGAGCCGTCCGTAGGTTTCGTAGGCCAGGGTGACCGGGCCCAGGTTCACGCCGCTTTTGAGCGTCATTCCGCTGAATGTGAACGCCTGGGTCTCAACGTGCTGGATGTCCGCGGGGTTTTCGGCAGACGGTTTGTTCATCAGGTTCTCTCCTTGCGGGTGTTTCAAAATCGTATCACACCCCTGTGGGGGTGTCAATTGAGCGGGTTTAAAGTTCGTCGTGGGACGGATTAACGGCTTTCGGCGTAATGGAACATCGCTTCGAGCGATTTGAGCGCGCGCATTCGCACGTCTTCCGGAAAGGAGACATAGTCGCGCGGCCGGGGGTCTTTCAGGACCCGCAGAATGGACTCGAGGGTGTTGGATTTCATGTAGCGGCACATGGTGCAGGAGCCGACCAGCGATTTTGTCGGGAACTCCGACTGGAGACGGGCCGAAAGCCCGCACTCGGTGAGCATCAAGAACTGGCCGGCCGGGGTCTTTCTCATATAGTCCAGCATCTGTTCAGTGCTGCCGACGAAATCGGAATGCTGTATAACTCCGGGGTTGCACTCCGGGTGGCTGACGATCTTGGCGTCCGGGTACTCCAGTTTGACCTTGAGGATCTGGTCGATGTCATAGTCCACGTGGACGTAGCAGGTGCCGTTGTAGAACTGGATGTCCTTTTTGACCCCCCGTTTGGCCATCTCGTCTCGAAGATTCTGCCCCATCATCCTGTCCGGCAGGAAGTAGATCTTGTCGTTGGGATAATTCTGGACGATCTTGTAGACGTTGCTGGAGGTCACGCAGACGTCGCACTCGGCCTTGACCTCGGCCGTGGTGTTGACGTAGCAGATAAAGGTGTAGCCGGGGAATTGTTTGCGCAGTTCGCGGACCTGCTCCGCGTTGATGGCGTCGGCCAGGGTGCAGCCGTCCAGCTCTCCGGGGATGACAACGTCCTTTTGCGGATTGAGGATCTTGGCTGTTTCGCCCATGAACCGGACCGCCGCAAAAACGATCAGTTTGGCGTCGCTGGTCAAGGCGTCGCGGCTCAGTTTGTAGGAATCCCCCACGAAGTCCGCGACACCGTAGATGATCTCCGGGCTGACGTAGGAATGGGCCAGGATAACGGCGTGCTTCGCTTCTTTGAGCTCGTTGATCTCATTGATGATGGGGGTCAGTTCCTGGCATTTCTTGAAGGAATAATTGCAGACGGTCCCCCCGAGCTTGATGTTCCTGAGCTTTGCGTAGAGCTGTTCGGGTGTGATTTTGTCGGTCGTTAACATGCGTTTCCGTCCTTAGATGGCTTGAGGTAATTGGTAAATAATATATACCAATTCCCCTGGAAATGCAAGTTTGCCTGCCCCATGAAAAAACAACCCCGGGGTTGGAACCTGCACAACCCCCGGGGTTGTGAGAGGTGAAAAAAAGCGGTTATGCCGGGCAGGCCGCTTCCGTCGCGGCCTCCCCCTTGAGCACGCTGACGGTGGCGGCGGTGATGCGGACAGGGATGATCTCTCCCGGCGTGTAGCCGGTGCCGGGCAGGATCACGATGGTGTTGCCGTCGGTCCGGCCCTGGGTCTCCTCCCCCGACTTGGCGGTGCCGATGGCCTCGATCATGACCGGCTGGGTCCGGCCGACGTGTTCTTTGTTCCTTTCCAGGGTGATGCGTCTCTGGATGTCGGTCAACCGCACGGCGCGCTCGGTTTTGATGGCCTCGGGTACGTCGTCCGGGTGTTGGCGCGAGGCGATGGTGCCCTTGCGCTCGGAATATTTGAACGTGAAGGCCGAGTGGAACCGGATCTGTTCCAGAACGTCGAGGGTTTCCTCGAATTCCGCGTCGGTTTCCGTGGGGAACCCCGCGATAACGTCCGTGGACAGGGTCACGCCCGGGATCTTCGCCTTGATCTTGGCGGCGAGTTCGAGAAATTCCTCTTTCGTGTAGGTGCGGTCCATCAGCCCCAGAACGCGGTTGTTACCCGCCTGCAGGGGCAGATGGATCTGTTTGCAGACCTTCGGATTATTCGCGACCACATCCAGCACCCGGTCCGGAAAGTCCTTGGGGTGCGGGGACGTGAAACGGATGCGCTCAATGCCCTTCACCCGGCTCACCGCCTCCAGCAGATCGGCAAAATCCTTGCCTTCGCTGTGGTAGGAGTTCACGTTCTGCCCCAACAGCGTGATCTGCCGGAACCCCTCGGCCGCCAGCCGGGCCGCTTCCCCGACCACGTTTTCCACCGTCCGGCTGCGCTCCCTCCCCCGCGTGTAAGGCACAACGCAGAACGTGCAGAAATTGTTGCACCCCCGCATGACCGCGATCCAGGCGTTCACGCCCTTCTCCCGCGCCGGGTAAACGTCCGAATATGTTTCGAACTCCGAAAGCGTCAGGTCAAACGGTTTCTCCCCCGTGGCCGCCGCCGTGCGGATCAGGTCCGGCAGATGTTTATAACTGTCCGGCCCCGCGATGAAATCGATCTTCAGTCCCCGGTTCTCAAACAGTTCCTTCCGCAGATTCGTCGCCATGCATCCCAATATCCCGACCAAAACCGGCTTCCCCTCCCGCGCGTGATGGATCTCATGCACCCGCCCATACACCTTCCGGTGCGCATTCTCCCGTATCGCGCAAGTATTCAACATCACCACATCCGCCGCCAGTTCATCCTTGATAAACGCAAACCCCTCCTTCCCCAGAATCGCCCGGATCAGCTCCGTGTCGTATTCGTTCATTTGACATCCATAAGTTTCCACAAAAACGTTCATCTGGGCCTCCAGGGAAACTTATGGATAGTCCCCAGCGCCTTGAATTGCACGCGAAGCGAACGAAGTGAGCGCAGTGTGCAATTCAGCTGGGGGCAGCCATATACCCGACTATAAGAAATCCTAATCATAATAACTCTATCCCCTTACCTGTCCCCTTATAAAGTGCCTGGCACGTTTGTTCTTCGTTCATCGGCCATGAATTTTGAGATGAACGAATATAATATCAGCATTTAAGTAAAATGCTCTGAGAAGCCTCACTCCTTGCTCCAATCATGTGTTCCAAAACCCAAGCCATCCAAAATTGAACTATTACCCTGATGGGAAGTCATTTCCTTTTTTATTTCGTCAAGTTTCCTCTCACCATTTAGAGTAATTTTAATTCCGGTGCTCACATAAGCGCCATCAATAAGATGGCTTTCTTGATATTCACCAAGCACCTGATCTAAGATTTTTCCATCGGTACAAATTTTATCTTCAAGATCCTCTTTTTGTGTCCGCTTTATGTCTAAATATTTGTTTTCTCGAAGAATATCCAAAACCTCGTAATGAACTCTTTTTGATTCCTCATCTAAATGCTCTATTAAAGGTATTTTAAACTCTCCTTCGGGTGAATCGCTTGTTAATGCACAATCAGGATGCGATTTCACAGAATCGTTTTCCTTTAGAAGTCGCTTAAATCTTGTAAGTCCAGATTGCTTTAAATAAGCTTCAGGGTTTCTAATGATGCTCTTTACTTTTTGCGAGGCTAACACGCTTTCAGTTATAATATATTTAAATGTTATCTCTTGGGGATTTGCATAAAGATTCATTTCAACTGCATGAAAGAATCTAACTGCTCTAAAACGATAATCTTCATCAGATCTTCTTGAGAAAATGAGCCAATTCTTACTTTTACCTTTTAATCGTTGATGGAACTCGCAACCCATGCCTTCCATATTTTTAATAAACTCATTAGTGGTAATCATTTCATTTCTTTTTTGAAACTTTTGGTATGCTCAAATATTCCATTACCGCATAACCAAAAGCTGTCCAATGATAAGCATGTTCAGAGGGTCTGACAGCTCTTGCAGTTAAAAATCTTATCATCCCTAATTCCAACAGCCTTAAGACAGAAAGTTTCATCTTTGCATCCATCTTTGCAGTATTAAAATTCGTTGATGTATGCTTATCGCCACCAGTCTCCAACATCAAGTATAAGCCGATATCATCTATGGATTCTGCTGCAGATTTAACTCGTTTGCTTAAAGACCATCTATAATTCTCCAATGAAGAAGAGAGCAAGTCGGTTAACCAATCTTCTGTCAGAGTGTTGTCTGGAGGGCAGTTTATCGAAAAGCCTCTAACATCAAAGTCAGCTGTTTGTGGATTTTGATCTCTGATAATAACAACTGCTTCGGGTTCTCTCATGGCATGAGCAACCCCGACTTCGTACAGAACATTCCCATTGGCATGATTTTCCTTGCATCTGGGATCATCAGACAAATCTGCTAAAATCATTTTCGAATTGGCTATGCCGTCCCATATCTTGCTTAAAACAATGTTGCCGGATTTATCTTCATCAACTCTAACAGCATTCTCAAAGCCCGCTTTTTTTGCTGCGCTTTTTATTATGGCATTAAACCTGGAATCAAATGATTTGTCAAAAGGCATACAAACAAATAATTCATTTCTTTGTTCGGCTTCCCAAAATTGTTCAAAGTAATGTTTTGGGTACATCTATTGATCTCTTTTGCTTTTCAAGAGTTTGTATTAATTGCAATTGCACTGAAGCAATTGCTGAAGTCAGGAATGTTGTTAACAAGCAAAACTGCAGAAGTACCTTCGGACCTCTGGTTGCTAGGCCAACACATGGCAGGCACCCCTTGGCCATAAAATTTATGGATTTCCTTTTCTAAACTGTGCTCTCCAGAATAACAAGCTTCCGGTGAGATGTTGCTTTCTTGGCAATACCGCTTGAGGTCCAAAACTAGAATGGCCCCATTACATTTAATTTGATAAAGTACAGAGTGTTCTAAGTTATCCTTTTTTTCTGCATAAGCGGTTGTGGTATCAAAAGCGACATAAACTCCCCCAGTCCCCGATCCCACCGCCCTGCTTTGGAAATAAGATGGGGTAAGTGGATCTCGGCCGATCTCAACGAGAGTATATGTTACATGAGGTAAAGGAATGCAGTATTGTGAATAATCAGTAGCCATTTAAGGTTCGGTCAAATAATTTATCAACGCTCTTGCTATTTTTTCCATTGTCATCCTATAACGCATCCATCTCCCATCCATAAGTTTCCATAAAAACGTTTATCTGGACCTCCAGGGAAACTTATGGGTAGTCCCCAACGTCTTGAATTGCATGCGGAGCGAACGGAGTGAGCGCAGTGTGCAATTCAGTTGGGGGCAGCCATATGCCCGACTATAAGAAATCCTAATCATAATTGCTTTATTTCCTGACCTGTTCCCTTCAAAAGTGCCTGGCACCTTCGTCTCTTTGGTTCAGTGGGATTGATCATCGTTCAAAAAAATTTAACCGCTTTTAAAATAGGCGCTGTCCCCTATTATTTCGTATTTGGCCCCCGCAACTTTTTCATCTTTTGAGCGGCTTCCGTTAAACCCTGGGCTTCGGCCTCGGTGAGAGGATCCATAGGAACACGGACGCCGGGGTCGGCCCCCTGCTCCAGCAAATAAAGGGCTATTTTCTCTTCACCCTCGTCAACCGCGTGCATGAGGGCGGTCTTGCCGTAATAGGAGGGATACGCGGTATTGACGTCCACGCCGCTTTCGACAATCTTTTTCACCAGATCGAAGTCGCCCGTCTCTATCGCCTTCATGATCCGCGGCTTGCAGTCGAAAAGCTCGCTGTCATCGCTGCAGACCGTTTCCTTGATTTCTATCGACAGGTCGTCCACGTCCTCCGGGGAAAATTTCTTAAAACTTATCAGGTCAAGGTTCGGATCCCATTCGGAATTTCGGACCGTGAAGAGCATCTTGGTCCACCGTTTCAGTCCCTCAGTCCCGTTCCGGCGCAGCAGGATCTTTAGCTCGTCCGGCGAGTCGTCCTCCTTAGTCTTGTGCGGGGAGTCGGAAATAATGATGTATTCCCACGGACAGGTCGCGCAGACCGCCTCCCGTGGGCACGGGGGGCATTCGTACAGATCGACTATGAAACCCGTAATCTGGTACGTTTCAGCTGGACGCGGGGTGATGCTCCGGAAATCCTTGACGGTATAAATGGCGATATCGGCCGAGCTGACGGAACAAACAATTCCCAGGATTGTCGCGATAAGGATGGGGCGAAGTTTCAAGGCGCGTATTCCTTTACTATATAATTAAGATGCGATTGTTTTCTCGGATTTTAGCAAATAGACGAGAGTCGCTGCCGGTGTTAAAAACAGCACAAGATACATGCCAAGATCAACGATATCAAAAACATGGACGCCTTCTGCCGCGCACAATATGGTGACGAAAACCAGCTGAACCGTGCTCAGCGAAAGAACGAGCAGTTTCATTCGGCCACCGGCCCCTTTTCGGAAACGTCGAGGTCCTTGCATACGACTCCCTGGTCCTCGAATTTCTTTAAGAATTCCAGCGCCTTGGAATGCCAGAATTCATAATCTTCTTTCTCCCGGCCTTTGCGGATTGGATACGAATAGCCGACCACGGCGAAATGGACGGGGCTGAAGAGGTCGTACGCTTTTTCATCCGACTCCCGGAATTCTTTTTTGACCTTAAGGTCTCTGTAGATCATCTTTTGCGCGTCGTAGATTTTGAAGGTGACCTCCTCCCTGCTCTGCAGGAGTTTCATAAGTTCATCCAGCGTGAATTTTGAAACGTTTAGTCCGTCGATAGTCAAAATGCGGTCGTTGACCTTGACCCCGGCCCTGTCCATGGGGCCATCCCGTAACACGGTGACGACGACAATGTCCTTGGCTACTTCATCGAGCTGATAAGAGAACCAGAACGCTTTGCCAGCAGGGCGGGTGCGCTCTTCTTCGCCATACCGGTCACCCAGCAAATTTTTCTTAAACGGTTCCCAATTACAAATGATGTCTTTGCTTGCGAAATCATCCGACCAGGTGCCGACTATGCTGGCGTCCCCGTAATGGCAGCGCGCCGCGTAATGGCGGGGACCGCGGCTAATGAGCCAGCTCTGGGCAAAATATTCCGGCGCGGTTTGATAAAGCGTTAAACCGGTATCGGGACAGGGAATGTCCCGGTAATTGGGCGGGTATTCCTGGGCGATGGCCTGCCCGGGCATCAGAATGATCAAGGAAAAGAAGATCGCTGTTAAAAAAATCCTCTTCATGGGATCCTTCTTTCATTCTTTAACATTTCCTGGTATGAGTTGTAGATCCGGCCCGATCCGCCTTTCCAGCGGCCGTCGCCAATCGGGCAGCCGATATACCGCGTGGTCCCGCCTTCCATGATGCATCCTGTCGGTTCTGGCGGGCCGCCTGAACTGCCTGTCGGCGTGCCGTATGATCCGCTGCCGCCGGAAGGTCGGGAATATCCGCCCGAGGCGCCTTGGTATCCTTTAGAAGCGTCGCCCCATTGGTCGCCGCCGGTTTGCGTGGAGCCGCCGGAGCATCCCAGCGACTGATTGATCATCTGCTCCGCGGCCGTGCGTCCCGCCGTGCAGCCGCTGCTTGCACCGCTTTCCTGCCCGGCCTGGCCGTATTGCTTCATAAAATCATTGACGAAATCCGTTGTGTCGTCATTATCGTTCTGGTTATCATCGTACGTGTCATAGCCGGTGTCGTAACCGGGATCATCCGTGTTATAACTGCCGGAATCATAGGTGTCGTAACTGCCGTGGTCGATATCGTCATAGGTGTTTTCCTGACGGGCATAGGCCTTGACGCAGGTATCCCCGGAAGAATTCCATTCATAACCGCTCATGCACCGGCAGCTCACAGCTTCATTGCGGCTGTTCCAGAATTTTTCCGCGTTAGACCCAAATTTAGCACAACTGGCCTGCGCCAAGGCTAGATCAGGATTTAAATGACACCCGGTCTTGTCTTTGTTCCAGACATAATCTCCGGTGCAGTTGCAGCGGGTGACCCCGTCCGCTTCATCCCATTGCGGCACGCTGTCGGGATATTGGGAGCAATCCGCCTTGGCCAGGGAAGCCTCCTTGTCGCTGACACATTTTTTGGCGGTGTTGGACCAGGCGCCTTCGACACAGTTGCAGCGGACCTTGCCGTCGGCCGCGTCCCATTCCGCTTTGGTGCCGGGAAATTTGGAGCAGTCGGCCCGGGCGGTCTGTCCCTCCGGTGTCAGTTTGACGACATTCTTCAAATCGCCGAGATCATCCAGCATTGCGATCTTTCCGTCTTTCACCATGCGCTCCACGATCACCATAAGATCTTCTTTGGTCGCGCCTTCGTGCAGTTCGACCGCGCCGCTGTCCAATATCCGCGTCCATGCTTCCTGGCGTTTTTTGATGTCTTCCAGCTCCTGCTCGGAGACGGTCTTATCCCCGGAAAGTTTTCGTATCAGATCGTCCCAGAGGTTCATCCCGCCGGTCATGGTGTCCTGCACAGCCTGATCGACGGGCTTGCCGTATTCGCTTTCCATGGCCATGCGGGTGAGGCCATAAGCGCCTTTGCCGGTATAGTACGCCCCGGACAACGCCGGAGCAACGACCGTGGCCGTGATCATGACGCCGGCGTCTTCCACCTGCTGAACGGCTTGATTTTCCAGATCTTCGGCCTGGGCCATGATCGATTCCGCCAAGGCCTCGTCACCGTTGACGAGCGCCTGACGGGCTTCATCGTAGAGGATTTTTGCTTTGGCCATTTTGTAGCCGATGGAACCGGCCTCATAAGCGGTGCCCGCCACGGCCACGGCGCCCATGGCCTTGGCGCCGGCGGCATTGACGTTTTGGCGTAAACCCGAAGCGTTGGCAGGGAGTTTTCCGATGCCGACCTGTTCCTGGATATAGGTGTCGATCGCCTGCACGCGGTTCAGGGCGCTCTTGAGTTTTGCCTGGCTTTCCAGCCCGGGCGCGCTGTCTTCGGTGAGCGGTTCGTACGGCTTGCCCTCGGCAGCCGCTTTTTCCATGCGCTTGAGCTCCAGACGCTCTTTGACGTTATCCACAAAGACGTCTTCCGGCGTCTCGCCGGCCTTGGCCCGGCGGAGAATCTCTTTCGGCGAGTCCCCCAGTTTCTGCGCGGCCTCGATCTGGCCGGAGCCTTTTTCGATGATGGACTCCGGCGTCTCTCCCATTTTCTTCAGCCGGGCGCGGCCTTCGGCCGGGGTGATCTCGCCATTGGCGACTTTCTCCAGAATCTCCGTCCCTTTTTTGACCTGGGAATGGACTTCGCCGCCACGGGCCTCCACCCGGGGCTCGACCTGTCGGCTGTATTGCTTGGTATACTGCCGGGCCTGTTCGAGCTCAAAGCCTTGGGCATCGGCTTCGGCCATCAGTCGGATCTGCTCGGCCTCGGCCCCGGTCAAATTGTTTTCGGCAATGTACTGCTCACCGGCGTTTCGTATTTCGGTTGCTGTATTTCGGGCGATGTTGCTTTTGTGTTCCACGACCTGGCTGAGCTGTTGGGGATCGCGCAGGGCCCCGGACTTGTCGCCGAGGATGATCTCCGCGCCCTCGGTCATGACCTCATATTTTCCGGTGGACTGGTTGAAGGCGAGCTTTTTGCCGCCTCCGCCGTAGGCCTCGGGATGGATCCGGTTGGTGACCTCAACCGCCTGCTGGTGGGCAAAACGCGAGGCGGCTTTCGCGGACGGCGGTTTCTGCCCGGTGGCCGCTTCATAGAACGATTCGTGGGCGACCTCGCGCGCCACGTCCAGCGGAACGTCCTTGCCCTTGACGCGGGCGGTGACGTCCCAGTCCTGTCCGACTTTGACTTGTTGGGATGGGTTGGCCGCCTCAAAAAATGTGACTTCACTTTCAGGTACGCCGTAGCGTTTGGCCAGCTTTTGGCGGATCGCGGTTTTGGTCTGCGACTGCACGGTCGTCAGTTCCTGATTCAAACGCGTTTTAAACGCGTCGGATTTGACGTTGTTGACCTGCCGTACCGCCAGGGGGTCTTTTTGGAGTTCCAGCGCCGCCTTGCGGATGGCCGCCGGATCTCCTCCTTCGAGAGCTACCTCGTAAACAGCTATCCGTTTATTGGCATTGGCGATGGCTTGATTAAACGCCTTCGAGTCACCCGCGTCCTGCGCCTTGACGGGGCAGCAAAAGCTTAATACGATCAGAGCAGAAAGAATTGTTTTCTTGATGGCTCACCTCCTCTTGGCAAGTTCAATACGTCTTTTCAGGAATGAATTCCACGGCATTGCCCGGTTTTTCTGATATCATAACCCAAAATCGGCATCATCACAATGACTGATACAATGCTGATTGTTGCCTGCGTACTGATTGATCGATATATTCCTTAGCTTTGATATCTACAATAAATTACAAACCATAGAACCATAGGTGCCAAAAACCATTCCCGGCATTATTTGCGTGCCAGGAAAAACGAAATCACTATCCCTTCCACTAAAGAGCCGAGCAGCAAGATGATCAGCTCAAGGCAATTCAAAATTAACGGCTCTTTGAGAAGCGTATGATAAATAAACCATTCCTGAAAAAGCCAAAACATTATCCAGATCGTCAGCCCCCAAAAGAGGCCCTTTTTAAGCCATGTTCGGCCGGGGATGGACGGCATGAAGATATTAAAAAGCCACGCATGGAGAACACTTAAAACAACAAGTCCCGCGACCGAAATGGGGATATTTCTTTGCGGAGTGATATCGATAAAGAGTCGGCTTTGCCACTGGGGATTATAAAGAATAGAATGAACGATAGGGCTGGAAAAAATTGCGCCGAGAACGCCATTGCCAATAAACCCGCCCAATAGGCCGGCCCAGAGAATTTTCATAGTGGTATTTTTCATAATTCCTCGCAATAAGATTTATTTCTCCACCCCCACCCCGATCACAAACAGCACCGCATAATCCTGTTTTTTGCACCCTTTGACGGCCGGCATGGTAACTCCCGGAGCCACGGGGAACGCGGCCTTGTCCACGGTTTCCGGCGAACACGAGGCATCATTGGTCTCCGGCGTGTAGCGGGCGGCGTGGCATGGCAGGTGCGTGACATCATAGAGCTTTGCCCCATTGCTAAGCTGCCAACGCTGTTCGCCGTTTTTATCCGCGGGATCAACGGTCAGCACGGCCTCGACTTTCCGGCCGCCGGTCACCACGTATTGGCCGGGCGGCAGCGGGAAAACGGGCTTTTCCATAAGCGCGCCGTGTTCCTCAAGCCACCAGTCCTCGCCGTCGAATTCCCACCGGGCGGGGGCAACCCCGGTTGCCTTCATGTTGGGGTAGTTTTCCAGCAGGCACCCGCGCGGGCCCGGGTCCTGGTGCCAGAGTCCCCACAGCTGGGCGCCGCTTCCGGAGTTGGCGGACGGGTCCCCCAAGGCCACGATGAATTGTGTAGGGATGCGCTTGAATTGCGCCCCGTCTTGCGCCCGGGCTGTTACCGTGAACAAGGCCAGGATCCCGGCGATCGCAAGGAAACCTAAAGGTTTAATGCTGTTCATAAGAATGCTTTCTATATTTCCCGCGCGACTTCGGCTGTCAAGCGGTCAAGGTTCTGCTCATTCGCGGTGGCGAGAAATTTCTCTATGTTTTTGGCAAACTTCGCGTTCTCGAACACCTGCGACCAGGAAACGGCCGTGCCCTTCGTCGACGGCGTCAGGGTGATGTTCAGGCGATACTTCGGCTTTGAGATATGCTCGATAACGATATCCCTCGGCGGTTCGATTTGCTCAAAGACGCTTTCGTTCAGATAATTCTTCCCGTCCGGCCCGTGCATAACGTAGACCCACCGTCCGCCGGTCTTGAGTTCGCAAACGCTGAAGGTGTTGGTGAAGCCGGCCGGCCCCCACCACCGAGACAGACGCGCCGGATCACTGAACGCGGCAAAGACCTGTTCCACCGTTGCCGGGATTTCGCGGGATGTTTTGAATGTCGTCATCGGTTTTTCCGTTAAATTTTTCGGGGATAGCTCACAGTGTCCCTAATATTACGCCTTCCGGTGTTGTGCTCTCCCATCCGGTCTTCTTGGATTTTTATTTTTAAAGACCGGATGATGGCCGAACTGGCCGCGCAAGGCCGACACCAATTGGCCGGTGTAATTTGGGTTTTTCTCGGAGCGGTGACGGAATTGCAAAGCGGCTTCGATCACTTTGGCCGTCACCCCCAGCTCACGGGCCGTCTTGACGGTCCAGGTCCCTTCCCCGGAATGCGCAACCGTGCCGGAAATGGGGTCAAGGTTTTCGCCGTACATTACGAACGCATCCTTCAGCCACCCGACCAGCCGCGACTGAATGACGCTGCCGTGATTGTAGATTTCGGTCACGCGGGTCAGGTCAAGTTTGTATCCGGACTTTTTTAAGATTGTGAATCCTTCGGCAATGGCCTGCATCATCCCGTATTCAATGCCGTTATGGACCATCTTTACGAAATGTCCGGCTCCGGCTCCCGGGAAAAATTGATATCCGTCCGGCAGAGCAAAATCGTGGAAAAGCGGTTCTGCACTTTTAAAATCCTTAACTTTGCCGCCGATCATCAGACAGGCCCCGGTCCGGGCTCCGCTGGGACCGCCGGAGGTGCCGCAATCCAGGAAACCAATACCCAGCTTCGCCAATTTTTTCGCCCGCGCGACGGTATCTTTGTAATAGGAGTTCCCCCCATCGATGATCAGGTCGCCCGGCTTGAGATATTGAACAAGTCCGTCCTTTCCAGAAATGATCTCATCAACAGATTTTCCGGCGGGCACCATCAGCCAGACGATCTTTTTCCCGGGAAGATTATCGATCATTTCTTTAAGACTGAAGGCGGGTATGAGTCCGTCTTTGGCCAATTCCCGGGTCGCATCGGGGGAACGGTTATACCCCACGACCCTCCAGCCCTGATCCAGCATGCGGCGGGCCATGCCGGCGCCCATCTTGCCCAGGCCGACGATCGCCAGGTTTTTGGCCATGGACGCTGTGCTTTGTCTTTCTCCAATCTTAGCAGCCGCCCGGATCATCTCATCGCTGTCAGGCGCGTAGGTGTTGAGCGGGACCAGATTTTTTCCCCAGGCCGATAGGAGCGGGTCGGTGCATCTCCATTGCGCCAGGACTTCCCGGGTTGAGACAAACGTGCTCTGATTGCCGGTCAGAGAATTAAAGATCAATTCGGCATATTCTTCCACATACTGGACCTTCTTTTCGTTTGCATGCAGGAAGAAATCAAAAGTCCGTTCTTCCAGCTTCAGTTCGAATCCGGGTTTTTTTGTCCAAAAGCAAATGCTGATCCGCTCCTCCGGCTCGATTGAGAAAACAACGCGGTTATGCATGATCTTGCCTGCTTCACAATCGACACAGAGGCTCGGTTTTTTGAAAGTAACCACCACTTCCTTTTTTGGCGCGGGGCAGCGCTTACCGGACTCCAATGTGACCCCAACTCCTTTCCAGGCCGGATGGGTGAGTTCAGTCTTAATTTTAAAATAGGTTTCGGTCGTGGATTGCGGCGCGACATGGGGGATCGACCGGTAACCATCGTATTGTGCGCGGTACGTCTGCCGGCGGATATCCGGCAAGGTCCATTTCTTTAATGATTCCATGATTTCCGCCCGCCGCTGTCTAAGGTGGGCCGTCGAAGGGATTGGCGAAGGGTCCATGGTAATGGCAGCCAGCATTTGCAGTAGATGGTTCGAGCCGACATCCCGGAACGCTCCGACTGGGTCATAGAACGCGCCTCGTTCTTCCACCCCCAGTGTCTCTAATAAACGAACGTCAATGCGCTCGATGGACTGGTTGTTCCAGGATTTTTCAAACAGGTTATTGGAAAAACGAAAATACATGATCGCCTGGACGATGTCCTTGGTCAGATAGTGGTCGATCAGATAAAGCTGCTCCTCTTTAAAGGACTTGCCCAGCAGACCAAACAGTTTTCTGGCGCTGGCCGTGTTTTCTCCGAATGGTTTTTCGATCAACAGTCTTGTCCAGCCGATCTTCCCTCCGCAGGGAATGTTCAGCCGCACCCGGACCATATTGTTGATGATCGGCTCAAAGTGCGCCGGCGGGACCGCCAGATAAAACAATTTGTTCGAACACACCCCCCACGTTTGATCTATTTTTTCCAACTTGGATTTGAGCCGTTCAAAAGCCTTCAAGTCTCCAAATTTTCCCTGGTGATAAGTAAACAGGCGGGTAACCTCGTCGGCCTTCTCTTGCTTGATATCCTTAAGCCGTGCTTCCAGGTCGGTCCGCACCTGCGTTTGAAAGTCGCCTTCTTGAATGTCCCGCCGGGCCATACCGATCACGCAAAAACGGCTTGGCAGCCGCTGGTTGTCATACAAATGGTAGATCGAAGGAATGATTTTTTTCTTGATAAGATCGCCGGTAGCGCCAAGCACCACCAGAATGGTAGGAATATCACATGTGGATGTTTTACTCATATTTTTCACCTTTTTCACAATCTCCAGAGACATGCCGGACAATTACGGGGACCGTAACCTTAATTAATTCGGGCCCAGTCGCGTGTCCTCTTTATTCTGGATCAGCTCCGTATCGTATCCGTTCATCTGACAGCCCCACGTCTGGATGAAGACTTTTTTGATGTAAAATTTTGTGTCGTATGGTGTTGCATAATTTTAAATCGACTTGCTGAAACTTACATAAAACTGTCCTAAAACCTATCTATTTTGGTATATTGCTAAGTTGAGCATCAATAGCTTGCAAAAAGGTTGTATCAGAAGTTGATTCTGCAAGCTCTTTGGCCTTCAAAAGATTTTTTTTCGCCTTATCATAGTTTTTTACAGCCAGATACCCTTGCCCTAAACCGTAATAGCTTAACACATCAGGTTTCAATTCAACCAGCTTCTCGGAATTCTTGATAAATTTTTCCATATTATTAGAACGGAGATAAGCCGTCGTTAATCCTTGGTAGGCAAAAGGGCTTTGAGGGGCTTCCGTTTTTAACTTTTCAAAAACTTCAATCGCTTTGTCATTTTCACCCAATTCTAGCAGTGAATTGCCATGGTGAGCGTAAACTCCTTCAAGCCAATTTTTTTGCACGCCATATTCTTCTGCCTTTTCAAAATTCTCTACAGCCTTTCCAAAATCCTTTTTGAAATAATCGACAGCCCCTAGTCCCGCATAAGCGTTTCCATTTTGGGGGTCTATCGCCAATGCTTTTTTGTAAGCATCGATAGCGGCTAAGTAATTTCCTTTATCAATGAATTTGTCTCCTTCTGAAAGGTGCTTTTGTACTACCGTATTAAATTGCAGTTTATCTGCATTCGGGCCAGCTGCATAACACATATTACTTAAAGAAAGAGTTGCTATGATCACAGCAAGAAAATAATTTTTCATAAATCTCCTCTCTTCTGTAAATTCCAGGTTTAGTTAATTCTACTTTTTGATTCAAAGAAATACTACAGCTTACTTCTAATCAATTGCTTATCGCATTAACCAGCTTCAAAAGGATTTCACCATAGTGATACGTACGGTTAGCTGCGGGTTTCGATAAAAATTTTTTATGTAATGTATCATTTATCATTTGTTTATGAAAAGTCATCTTCGTTTATCGGTTAAAATCTCAGCTGAATAAGTGCGATAGATTAAAAACTTAACGGTTCCAATGGGAATGGGTTATCCTTTGGACTGATGTTTACATTTTTAATATTTTGACCTTCCCAAGTGAAAATTATCTTAACAGGGAATCCTTTATCGCTTTTAATAAAGAAAACATCCGGCTCGCCCTTATCGGATGCTGGTCGAAAGTCAGTATCAATATGAATATTTTCCACTTTACCATTCTTCATGGAAGAAGTTATCAGGATATTTGCTCGCTTATCGGTTGGTAGTTCATAAACAACATTCCCATCTATTCTTTCTGAGGGAAATAGGGCGACATTTTGCACTACTTTATGCGCACCATCATAATCTACCTCCATAAAGATTTTTTTATTATTTAAACTTGTGAAAGCGTATCTAACAACTGACATGTCAGGATTACTCAGTTCGTCTGCTTTTATGCTTAACAAATCATTTGCAAAATCAAGTCCCTTTGAAACCTTTTGAGCAATCGTCGAAGGTAAATTTTCATTATTTATTTTAGCATCTTCGATGAGCGATGTAGCCTCCTTGCCCGTTTCTACGGAAATTATTGCAATCTCCGTGTATTTATCTTCATCTTTCTCGGGTGATTGGATAAGAATAATCAAGTCAGCATCATAGATCTCCTTTTTAGCAGGGAACGGGACAGAAGGAATAATTCCTCCATTGGGAAAAAGAAATTTTTGGGCATCTTCATCCGTTTCACCAAACTTCTTTGACGACAATACAAATCCGCCTTTAGAATTAATGGCCTTTTCAGTTTCAGCTAATATCTTTTTAAGCAGCTGGTCATCTTTCTTGATGATGCCATTTTCAACGGCTGCATTAATGTAAGAATTGATTGACCAGGTTAAAATACCAACCTTAATAGGTTCTTGTGCAAAAACTATTGACGAAGCAGAAAAAAATAAGAGAACAGTCAGAAACATTGCTTTTTTCATTAATCCTCTCCTGTAAGTAGGTGTACTTGCCCTAAAAATTCATCCAACGTGTACAATGCTGGGCCCATCTGGATTCTGGACACAAGACTTAGTTATTGGATCAATCTTAAGAATCCCCCCTGTCCAACCACTCCTTCTCCCCAGCCCCCAGCCCCCATCCCCGCGCCACCCGCTTCTTCCTTCATGTCCTCATCCGTCATTTGTTCTTTTCTGTTTGTCGCAAGGTTCATCTGCCCTTTGTATATTCCTTCAAAAATCCCTCAAACATCGCCTTGTGGGACTCTTCGTCTGCCAGCGAGCGGATGCACAGGTCCTGGGTGACGTAATCTTCGCCTTCGCAGAGTTTGATCAGGTCTTTGTACTGCTGGACGGCCATCGTCTCCGCGTCAATGACGCCCTTGATAACACGCATCACGTCGGTGGTGTCCGGGCCGGGCTGAAGGGTCGTCTGGCCGGGCTTGAAATCCTTGGACCCGGGCGTGAGCCCTCCGAGTTCCTTGATGCGCTTGGCCAGGCTTTGGGCATGCAGGAGCTCGTCAGCGACTTCGGCCGTGAGGGATTTTTTGATTTCCTCCGCCCTGACCCCGTCCAGGTTGACGGAATGGGCGATGTAATTCATGACCGTTTCGATTTCCGCCCAGTAGGACTTTGTCAATCCCTCGATGATTTTCTGTTGTCTTGACATGGTGTCTCTCCCTTTTTGATGAGTTAAGTTGACAAAATGGTTTCTATCGCGTGCGTCATGGATATTACACGCCACCCCTGCCCCGCGGAAGTATCATTGATTTTTCGTTGGATTCTCCGGGGTTTGTTCGGTTGCTTCGGGCTGAGGATTCCCCTCCCCGGCTTCCCCGAGCACCGTCAACGTGAATTCCAGGGGGACAAGGTCCATGCTCACCTGGGCGGTCTTCACCGGGCCCAGGGACATCCGTTGCTGGTCGAACCCGGCGGCGATGAGCGCGTCATGGATCATTTTCGCGCGCGCCTGGGCAAGGACCTCAAGGGCCCCCTTGTCGGGCTGGCCGTGGTCGATGATCTTGATCTTGATGGCCTCATTGAGCGCGGCCTCATCAATGGTGCCGTCCTCTTTCCGGACGTCATTGTTGACCTGCCACAGATCGCGGATGCCGAACTGGCGCTGGAACAACTGCTGGTAAATCCAGGTTTCGGCCTTGGTCGTTTCGCCTTTCAATTGCTCGTAATCTTTGTTGAAGACTTCCGTCTTGATGGCCTTCCAGTCGGCCTGCGGGTCATAGGTGCCGTTGATTTCCAGGTTCAGCTTCGGGCGCTCCATGAGCCCTTTGGCGAGGAGGTCCAACTTCGCTTTTTCTTCATCGGAAATCTCGGCCCTGCCGGGGATGAATTTCAGCGTACCCAGTTCTTCGGTGCCGCTTTCGGCGCCGATCACCGAAGCCAGGAACGAGAACGGCTTGGTCACGAGCTTGACGAAGAAATTGCGCACCACCTGCCCCACCAGGTGCATGTATTCGAATTCCGGGTCACTCATGTCGCCCTTGACCGGCAGGGTAATGGTGATGCGGCCCTGGGGGTCTTCCAGCAGCGCGACCGCCAGCCCGAACGGCAGACCGAGCGCGTCTTTGCTTTCCACTTTGTTCCCAAAGGTGAACTTCTGGATGAGCAGTTTGTGGCCGGCGGTGATCTTGTTGTCCGCGATTCGGTAGTCCATTTTTAACGTGAGATTCCCGTCCGCGAGCTCGCGGCCGGTGTATTTCCCGGTGTAAGGCGTCAGGACCTGCATGGCGTATTGGTCGAGGGTGAAGGTCGTTTCCATCTGTAGGGGTTGGACGAACGGGTCGATCAGCGCCTCGGAGGAAATGGCGCCCTTGTTGTCGAGCTTGGCCTGGAACGTGGTTTTCACCCGGCAGTCCGGGCGGGTCGAAACCCCTGTCACGCGGATGTCAATGGCGTTCAAGGTTGTCTTAAAGTTGGGCTGAACGCTTTGGTCCGTGAAGCTGACCTGTCCGTTTGTGAGGGCGATCTCGTCAATGACAACGAGTGGAAGCGCGGCCGGTTGGGCCGGCGGGGTGGACTCTTCCGCTTTCGCCGGAGAAGCCGGAGCGTCGGGCGCCGCTGGCTGGGGCGCGAGCGCCAGGAGGTTGATCGAGCCGTCCGGCAGAAGCGCCGCGTTGACCTTCAGTCCGTCAAGTAGAAAGGCCTCCACGCGGTATATTTTTTTGAAGAGCGCGAGAAAGCTGACGTTGACCTGCAGTTTATCGAACCCGGCCAGGACCTGTTTGTCGGAATCCAGGACTTCCACCCCCTTGAGTGTGAACCGCCACAGGAACGGGTTAAAGGACGCAGAGCGCGCCTTGACAGGGGTTTTCAGTATCTTTGTCCCCTGGCTTTTGATCGCCCAGGGCACGGCCAGGGGGATGACCGCCCAGGAGACGAACAGGTAAAACAGGAAAATGCCGGCCACAGTTAGGCCTGAGAATTTGAGGATTTTTTTCAGGATATTCATAAGATGGCCGGTCTTTTTCCCCCGGGTTCCGGCGGCCGGGATGAGCTGACATTAAGATTGTATAAAATTGGCGGGGCGGTCTTGCTGTCGGGGGGCGATCATGCGTCAAATCCGATGCTTTTTCCGATCAGGTAGTTTGGCCTGTTTTTGACTTCATCATAGATAGCGCCGATATATTCCCCGATGATGCCCAGAACAAAAAGGTTCAGCCCTCCGAAAAAGATGATGAGGATTGTGGTCGATGTCCATCCCCAGGGGGCGATGCCGTTGAGGATTTTGTAAGCCAAGATCAGAAGCCCTGTCAGAAAACTGGCCAGAGAAAGACATATCCCTGTGCCCGAGATCAGCTTCAGCGGGAATTTTGAAAAGGAAATGGAGGCGGTGACGGCCAGGTGGAACAGCTTCAGGAAGCCGTACTTGGGTTTCCCGGCGATGCGCTTCTGGCGTTCGAATGCCACGCCGATCTGTTTTCCTCCGTACCAGCTTCGCAGGCCGCGGATGAAAGGGTTTTTTTCCGGCAGGGCCCGGATGAATTGCGCCACCTCCCGGGTGAAAACGCTGAAGTCCCCGGAATCCAGGGGGACCTGGAACGAGACGATCCGTTGAAAACAGCGGTAGAACAGGCGGTAGGCGAATCTTTTGAGGAATCCCTCCTTTCTGTTTTTACGGACGGCGTAAACAACGTCGTACCCCTGGGCGCAGGTCTTGAAAAGTTCAGGCAGGATTTCGGGCGGGTCCTGGCCGTCGGCGTCCATGACGGCGATGTAACGGCTCCGGCATTTACTGAGGCCGGCAAAAATGGCCGTCTGGTGGCCGAAATTCCGTAAAAAGCGGATCCCCTTGACGCGTTGATTCCCTGTGTGCAGATGCTCAATGATCGGCCAGGTGTTATCGCTGCTGCCGTCGTCCACCAGGATGATCTCATAATCCTTCCCGAGGGTTTTCAGCGCGGTTTCAACCCGCTGAACGATGTCGCGCAGACAGGCCTCCTCATTATAGACCGGAAGGACGACGCCGTAAGCGCAGGATTCGGCCTGCGTCTCTGCGGGGGCGGCGTCCGGCCTGTGGTTGGGTTGGCTTGCGGGTGTGGTCATGGGGGCCTTTTTTAAACGGGTTGCGCGGCCTGGCCGCAATTCTTTTTAAGGATTTTTTTCATCCGGAACATCTCCACAAGCCGCTGTTCAAAAACAGTGGCCGTGATCCGGGTGACAAAGATATTTCTGACGCTGCGCACGATGCGCCCGGGGTAAATGAGGTAGCTGAGAAAATAGAAAACCGCCATGCCGATGAGCCGGTAAAAATTCAGCTCCCGCGAGCCGATGGTCTCGCAGTAGGAGCTTCCCCTGGTCAGGTCCATGTAGCATAAAAGACTTTGAAAGTAATCGTCGTTGACGGCCGGGATCTTTCCCGTCTTCCGGAGGTAATCGAAAAGTTCGGTGCCGGGGTACGGGGAGAACAGGAACAGCGGGGCGTCGTCCACGCCGGCAAAGGCGCACCGCCACTGGAACAGGAGCGTCCGGTAGACATCGGAACGCCGCTCCCGGGGGAACCCGATGATGAAGTTGCAGCGCAGGGTCAACCCGTTGCGCTTGGCGGCTTTCATGGATTCGAGCATGCGGTCGAGCTTGACCTCTTTCTTGATCTCTTTCAGCACCCGGGGTGAGCCGGATTCCGCGGCGTAGACCAGGTATTTGCAGTTGGTCTCCGCCATCAGCTTGGTCACGTCGGCATCCAGGGCTTCGGAGCGGGTGCCGGAAGGGAGCGACCAGGAGACATCCACGTGGCGTTCTTTGAGCAATTGCCCGAATTTGATGATCCAGTCCTTTTTGACGATGGCGGTCAGGTCGGCGAAATCGATGTTTTGGATCCCGTATTTGCGCTTATACTCCTGGATTTCGTCAACAACGTCTTCGGGAGAACGGGTGTAGTATCTCTGCGTCCACATCACCTTGTTGGAGCAGAACGTGCACTGGAACGGGCATCCGCGGGTGGCCAGCATCGGGATCGTGCGGCCGGCGTTGACGCCGTGGGCGTATCCTTTTCCCAGATAGGTTTCCAGCGGCAGGTCGTCCCAGGCGGGACGGGGGATATCCTCGATGTCGCGGATCCTTGTCCGTTTTTCCGTGCGGCGGATTTCTCCCCCCGGAGCGCGGTACACGATGGACGGGATCCTTTGCGGCTGGCGCGGGAAAAAACGCGCGATATCGACGATGGTTTCCTCTCCCTCCCCCAGAGCGCACATGTCCACCTCCGGGCAGTCTGCGAGGATTTCTTCGGGCAGGGCCGTGGCGTGCTCCCCCCCGACGATGATCGGGACGGCCGGAAAGGCCTTCTTGACGGCCCGGATCACCTGCTTGATAAAGGCCCATTCCTGGGTGAACATGCAGGAGACGGCGATGATGTCCGTGTGGGAAGGAATGCGTTGCACGATCTCTTCGGTTGTCAGCCCCCTCACCCGGCATTCGGGGTCCCGGTAAATGCGGACCTGCTCGATCGCTTCCCCCAGCGCATCAACGGGAGTGACGTTAAAACCGGCGTTCTTCAGGGCCGCGGTGAGATAGGCGATCGCCAGCGGCGGGGTTACAGGCGCGCTGAAGGAATTGATGGAGGAGATCACGGGGGGCCGAAGGAGAGTGATGTGCCGGGAGGTTAAGGCCCCTTCCTGTGGAATGTGATCTGTCCGGGTCTGTTGGTCGGTTGTCATGCGCTTTGATTTTCTGGCTGTCGGCCCCGTGAGAATGAGGAACTTTTGCTCAATTATACCAGAAACGCGCTAAGGAGAGACCCTTTTCAATGCGACAAGATATTTGCCTTCAGGCCCGACCAGGTAGTGCTGAATCAGGTAATCCTTGAATTCGGGAAGCCATCGTTCCCCTTCTTTAGCGCCGTAACTGACCATGATCTTTTTCTCCAGGAAAACGTATTCCGGCTTTTTTTCGGCAAGCCGGGCCAGCTCGCGGCCATACTCCGCCTTTAAACTGCTGGTCGTGGCATGAAAATCGCTGGATTGAAAAAAAGAGGACACGATGAACGGAAAACGGTAGAAGAACGGCTTGCGGTCCGCCTGCATCAACAGGGTGACGTCAAAACTGCTGATGACGCAGGCCTCCCCGCCCGGGGGGGTGAATTGCCGGATGAGGGCGACGTCTGCGCCGATGTCGAAAGTGACGTTGTAGATTGTCCGGGGGACCGTGTACTCCTTGTTTTTGGCGTTGAATACGTTGGGGCATTTCAGGAAATTCGGCGTGGCCAGCAGGACGAGGAGAGAAATGCAAAGAAGCGAGAGATGGAGTATGCGCGCCCGAGGAACAGACAAAGCGCCCAGGCCGGCCGACAGCCAAAAGCAAGCGATGTAAATGAAGGGCGCGCAATAAATGAAATAATTGGCGTCCGATGATCGCCAAACGTAATAATGGTACAGGCACAGTCCATAAACGCTCATGACGATCGGCAGGATGAGGTCTCTCCCTTCCTTCCCGTCCCGTCCGATCAATAATCCCATGCAGGCCAGGCCTGTGCTCAAATAAGCGACGGGGATGAGGTTGCTCATGAGAAATGAGCCGATGTGTCCTTCCTTCAGGATCATCAGGAACGGCACGACCCCATAACCGGAGGCGGCTTCTTTGATGAACCCCAGGAGGTTTGTCCAGTAATCGGGCCGGAATAATTCTGGGCCGATGGACAACCCTAAAAAGGCAAAATAAACCGCGATCGGCGCGGCGCACAGGCCGTTGAGAAAAAGCCATCCGGTCAAGCTTTGAGGCCGCACGCGGCGGATGCCAGGCTGGAACATCAGCGCGATCAAATAAACGTAGAAGCAGAAGACCAGATAGGCGCCGGTATCCGTCATGTAGCTAACCGAGAAGCCGGACAGCGCCGCCAGGCCCATCAGCCACCCCTTTTTTCCTGTGCGCAAGTGGGCCAGGATCATCAGAAAAAAGAAGATATCAAAAAAATAGCGGATGACGGTTCGGCCCGGATGGACATACCACTGGGACGTCAGATGGAACAACTGGAATTTGAGAAGAAACAGTGTCCCGGTGAGGGCCAGCACAGGATTGCGGAAGGACAATTTTAGGAAGGCGTAAAAAACAAGATAGTAGATCATGACCATCCCGAGAATGATCTTCAGGACGTTTTCATAGGTGAATTCTCCCAGAAACAGGCTCAGCCGGCCGAACAGTGCCGGCAGGACGGTGCCATACTGGCTGTAGACGTCGACATTGAGCACGGCTCCCTTGAGGGAAGCCCATGCCGGCCCCATGACAAAGAGGTCGATATGGTACAGATGGTCGCGGGCATAGAGGATGGATTTTAACAGCGAAATGTCCGGAGTATAAATCGTCAACACAACAAAGGCAACGGCGAGAACATCCCATACGGCCGGAACAGCAAAAAGCTCCGGCAAGCGCCGCAGAAGACGTTGACAGCGCCCGGCGTAATCCGGGAAAGCCCACAAGAGGCATTTATTGAGAATGAGCAGGCCGGCGGCGGGGGCGAAGGTTATCCAGGCCAGGACCCAGGGCGTGTGCATGGCCGCCAGGAGAAATCCATAAATAAGAAAAGCCGTGAGGGCGGCTTCCGTGGCGGCAAAGGCTTTGAGATTTCGGAGGCCTTCCGGGCGGACGGTCCTTTGCCGGAGAAAGAAAAATTGCAGAAGCTGGATACCGACGGCCGCGCAGACAAAAATTCTGTAATACAATATCTTCCGGTTGGGATGGATCCCGGGCAGGTGGTGCGTGAGGAAGAGGGTTTTATCGGAAGCCGAAAGCGGTATGAAATGAGAGACCGCCATGCCGATCATGAGCACCTGGAACGCCAGCAGGAGGCTTACGCCGGTGGCGCAGGCGATATAAAGCGGATCGAGGGTATTCCCTTTGGAAGAAGATGTCATCGCCTGAGAAAAGGATTTGTGTCGCTAACGAAACTATTTTTTTGACATTCCCGCCGATACCGGGACTTTCGGCTTATGAGCAGCGAAGGCCCCCCCAGAGCGGGACAGATCCAAGTCCGGCCCTCTTCGCTCTCAGCGGTCCTTGGGGCAGTCTTCTTTAGCTTTTTTGTTCCGCGATGTCGCCGATGACCGGCAGTTTGAACATCTCGCCCTGGTAAGACTTGACCATCAGGATGATCCAGAGGATGACGGCGGCGATATTCAAAAGCGGCACAAGGATGATCAGTATGACCGTGGCGACGCAGACGACCTGCAGGGCGAAGATAGCGCCGAACGTGATGATCGACTGCATGGCGTGGAAGCGCACGAATTTGTTGTCCTTTTCGATCACAAAAAAGATGATGCCGGTGACAAAGAATGCCAGATAACTTAGAAGGGCGGCGACGTTGGGTTGAAGGCCTGTGGATGTTTTTCCGAGTTCTTTTTTCATTCCGTTCTCCTTTGTGAAGGATGCTGTTAATTTTTGAAGCGTTCCGAGCCGGGGTCCTTTCCCCGCCGGCCCGGGCCGTTTATCCCTTCGCGCCTTCTGGCCCGCGCACCGTCCCTCCGATCACGATGGCCGCGCTGATGATCAGGAGGTTCTTGACGATGTATTGCCCTTCGATGGTCAGGACAAGCGGGAACTTTTGAAAGCAAACCTCCGGTAAAAGGACCAGAGGCAGAAACGTTCCCCCGATCTGCAGGAACAACAGCAGAATGGCGGCGCGGATCAGGGGCTTGAACAGGAAGCACGCCCCGATGGCAAATTCCCACCAGCCCAGGACCGGGATGAATATTTTCGGGTCGAACCAGTAAACCGTGCGGGCGACCAGGTCATTGACCGGGCTTTGCCCGAAGGATTTGAGCAGTCCGAACCAGATGAAGATGATCCCCAGGGAAAAGCGCAGAAGAATGAGCCCGTGGCGGCCCATCCATTCGGCGATGACCGGGTCAACGGCGTTAAAGAATTCGCGCGTTTTTGTCATTCCTCCCCCTGCGCTGTTTTTTTGGGCCGCGTTCCATTGCAAGGTGCGGAGATCCGGTCTTTACGGGACGATGGTGCTGCCGCCCTCTGCCGGGAGTTCCTGGTTTGCCGGCCGGAGGTATTCGATCTCCTGCGCCAATATTTCCACGGCCATTTCAAGATTCGTCAGCCGGTCGTCTGTTTCTTCAAACCTCCGGGACATGTATTCCCTGACGCCCTCCACGATGATCTGGGCCCCGACCTTCCGCATTTTGGCGCCTTTGGGGACGATCAGCCAGCCGCTGCCGCCGATCTGAATCGCCTCCATCCCCTCGGGGATTTCCTGGTTCAGCGCGGATTGCGCGTACACGCCGGAAACGAGGAAAAGGAAAATGAGAATCAGGGCGTTTGTTTTTTTCATGCCGTCCCCAGCGTATTTGAGCCCCGCGAGTATCGAATACTACTTTGCGCGAGAATAAGTGATCTCCATCGCGCGGAATTCCTTGCCGTCCTCACCCAGCGTGTAAAATTCGTATGTGTAATGATCGGCATCGGTGAATTTCGTCACGCCGCGGTAGACCCTTTCGTTGTTCTCTGACAGGGGGCAGGTATGTTTGCCGGTTTCCGTGAACATCTTGGCGGCCTCGTCATATTGCCCGAAGCTCTTCATGATGCCGGTGCCCATGTTGTCAAGCCAGAGGGAAGTATATTGTTTTTTGGCGTTGTCATAGCCGTAAATCCCCAGCCCTTCGAACGGCTGGCCCATGGAAGTGCCAGTGGCTTCATGCTTGAGGAACCGGCCGCTCAACATCCACTGGATTTCGCTTTGCCCTGTCGAAACTTCCGGTTCGCTGTTCGGCTTCATCCACCATTTGACTGTGTGGTCCCATTTGCCGACGAATTGTTCCAGGGCCTTGTGGCCTTCGGCCGGTGTCGAATATTCCTGCCACTTGGCCATCATGGTCTCGTCCATCCCGGCTTTTTCCGTTGATGCGGCTGCCGGGGGTTTTTCCTCCGCCCGCGCAGGGCTGGCGAACAATATTCCTGCGGCCAGGGCAATAGACCAAGTTAAGGATAAAAGGAAGAATTTTTTCATATTGGGAGCTCCTTATGTGGAGGGTTGTTTTTTAGAGGTTTTTTTCGGCAAACGGCACAATTTTGCAAGACGCGGGATTTGCGCCTTTCCGTCAGCGCACATTGTCCCATGTTTGCATGGAGGGAATTATACAGGGATTGGGTGGGAATTGCAAGGCAGAGGATGAGGAGAATGCAGAGGAACGGGGGGATAAAAACAAGAGGACAGGGCTTTCTTAAAGACCCTGTCCTCTTATGCGGGAACGTAACAGTTCATCAGGTTTCTCTCCTGTTGTTACCTCCCGGCACGCTTCACCCGTGTGATGAAGGGCTTGAGGACCCCCTTGACCTCGGCCTCGGTCGCTCCGAAGCCTCGGGCCTGCCGGAGGAGCCCCGCGCATTTTTCATACTCCTCCTTGCGCAGGGCATCGTCCAGGTAGATCAGGGCGGTCACCTTCAGCACTTCAGCACGGGTATCCCGTTTGAGCGGGAGCCGGTTTTTGAAGGTTAATCGGTTCATGTCAATCACCTCTCATTTCCTTTCTGTTGTTCAGCTTTTTTCGTTTTTTTGAGCCTGTTCCAGACGTTTGTCGTTCAGATAAGATGTCCAAAAAAGGTAATGGACATTTATCCAGATTTGCATGTCGGTCATGGATCCCCTCCTTTCTGGCGATGACTGCCGGTTAATGGTCAAAAAAAATAAAACCCCGTGGCCAAAGAGACGCGCCAATCCTGGCGGCCTGTGCCCGCGGGGTGTTGAGTTCGATAACGGATTTTAAGGATTAAGTACGGCTTGGAAAACGGTTATCTGACAACAACGGTCCCCGGCGCGGCAATACAGGAATCAAAGCGGTGCTTCCTGCCCGTGATTCCTGTCGGCCAAGATGCGATGGGGCTGCGATAGGCGCAGTCCATCCGCATCAGGATGCCTTGGAGGGTGCATCCGTTAGGGGTGTTTTTGATCGTTGTCGTTGCGATAACCATGGGTTTGCTTCTCTGTGTTGGTAACTCCGGCCGGGACCGATTCTCGTCCCGGACTGGAGTGAAAATATAGCAAGGATTTTGACGATTGTCAAGGTCTATGCTGGATGTCGAAGGCGTTGCCCAGGAACGTCCCCAGCACAAACGTGGCCCCCGCGGTCAATAACATAAGTCCGACGGTCTCCAGGAATTCCCGCCAGAAACGGCGGTCGAAGACGATCGCGCTGTAAAAGGTCAAGAGCGCGATCAGCCCGATCCCGACCAGCGTAGAAAGAATGAACGCCAGGCTCATGTTTTGGGTCAGGAAGTACGGGATGGCCAGCATAATGACCGAGAAAATGTAGGATATCCCTGTGGTCACGGCCGAGACCCACGCGGACCGTTCGGTGTCCTGTTTGGCCTGCAGATAGGCCGCCGATCCCATGGAGATCGCCGCTGAAAACCCAACGATGAGGCCGGAAATACCGGCAAAGAGCGTGGAATTGGTGACACCCAGGAAACCGGCGTGCACACCCGTGATTTCCACGATCGCGTCGGCCAGCCCCAGAGCGATGAACCCGATATACTTGATGACCGCTTCCTGGATCTGTCCGATGAAAAAGTTTTCGTGCTCGCTTTCGTCGCGGATGATCTGTTCCAGCGCGGCCTTGTCCTCGCCCTCGAGTTCGGCCGCGACTTTTTTGTACTCGTCAACAACCAGGTGTTCGTGGCGTTCCAGGAATTTGATCGTGAAGGTCAGCCCGCAGAGGCGGCGCATGAGGCGGAATTGGAACAGGAAAAACCGGCTGACCACCGGCTCGTAGCCGGGCTCGAATTTTTTCCAGAAGAGATGATGCCCGTACTCATGTTCGGCCAGTTTAAGCAGGGTTTCCCTGTTGTGGGGGTCTTTTTCCAGCGACGCGAGGTCATTATACAGCAGGTAATCGGAGTACTCGTCCAGAATGTATTGCCGGGCGTTCATGGGTTCAGGGCTTCCCTTCTTAGCCTGTTTCTGCTTCGATCGATTCGCAGGCATGATAGCAGTTTTGGGTGGAAGTGTCTACGGGCTTTCGTAAGGAATGCGGAGCGCCACAAATCTTGCGAGCAAGACTTTGCATCAGTTAAGAAAAAAAGGCCCCAGGAATTCAACTTGGTGATCTCCGGGGCCAACGGGGACCACGGTCAGTTCGACGTGTACGGGGCCGCCGTCATGATCGGCCGGGGGAACTTCAAACATTTGAAACGAATTGCCGTATCGCTGGCGCAGATGAATCGGTTCTTGACTGAGGCCATGGACATCAATGGACGCGGCGCCTTTAACAAAAAATACGCAACGGTCATAAGGCTTCGGCTTGGGGGCTGCGATCGTCCGGTGAAGGGTGTCTTTTTTAATGATTTTGAGAGAACGGTGCTCTTCCGGCTGCGAATTTTTAATTCCGGTTAAATCCAGGCAGACGCCCCGGGGGACATCACAGAACCAGCGGGCGCGGAAAGGCTCCGGGGTGCTTCCCGGTGCCGTTGTTGCAGAGACGTTTTGAAGGGACATGACGAGGTCTCCCCGTTCTATTCTCCGCAGGAAAGCGACGGGGATCAGGGTGGAATAGCTGGCGAAACTCGGCAGCAATTCCTGGTGATGAGCAACGGGGTCGATCGACCAGAGGTCCTTTGCTCCCAGCTTCCTCTGAAAAACGGGCCTGCTGCCACTGGGAAAAGACAAATATACGGGACCGCTTTTCAATAAACCCGGCAGTTTTTTCTCCAATGCCAGAATATGAGGGATAATCGGGCGGTGGGTTTGGTGGTATCCGTGGATTTTCAGAGGCGTCTCCACCAACTGGTCTTTGTGGCGGAAGTTTGAGAGATTGATAACCGTAATCAAGAGCATGCTGGCCAAGACAAGCGGCTTGCGGGTCAGGATCGTGCGGGAAAGGCCCAACCCGAGCCAGAGGCATGCCATGATGGAGGCCGGGTAGGTGTAGTAATAGTTGGCGTAGAAGATGCTGGGAAAATTTTTGAAAGGAATGTTTGTGGTAAAAATGTCAATGGAAAACAAGCATTGGCCCAGGATGACGATGGCTAAAGCGGTCAAGATGGGCCTGTGCCTTTTTTCGTGTGCGTGGAGCAACGTGAAAAACACCAGGCCGGCAAAGGCCCCCAGCGAGAGCGCTCCCCCCCATGTTGAATCCCAATACCCAAAATTTTTTCTCAGAAATTCCATGAAGAAAATCTGTGTTATTTCGGCAGCGACAGCGATGGAGGAATAGCTTTGGGCCAACTGTTGAAGATATATGCCATTCAGATCCGGGATGATCAAATTTTGGAAACGGGCTTCGAACAGGATGATCAGGGTGTATAGCGTTCGGTGGAGAAATAATATCCCCAGGGCCAGCATCAGCAGTTTTGGGAAGTCCTCTTTGCGGTTCGGAGATTTCCAAAAGATCAGCAAAAATGAGACGGGGACAAGAAATACGGATAATTCATCTGTAAAACATGAAAGCATTGTCAGCACGATAAACCCGGCAATGCGTTTCCCGGAGGATTTCAGAAATCTGCCGTCCGTGGAAAGGATGAACAGCCACGTGCCCAGAGTCAGGGCCGTCACCAGAAGTTTGGCATTCCGGAACGGGAACAGCACGGTGGCGATGGCGATGCCGGAATTCAGGCATAGCAGGGCCGTGAGCATTGCCGCAGCGGTGCTCTTTGTCAATATGCGCGTGATGAGAAAACACAGAGTGACGTTGGTCAGGTGGAGAGTGAAAATCGAGATACTGTGGAAGGAAACGATCTCAAAGGATTGTTTGGCCTTGAACGCCAGCATCTCCGTCAAATAAGAAAAATGCCTTGCGCGAAACCAGGTGTCCACTTCCTGAGATTGGAAGATTTTGAGAAAATCTGTCGGGCGTAGTCCCGATTCCAGGAGAAGGGTCTCCCGTCCTTCCCATCGTGTGGACCAGAAAAGGTTGTAGTAACCGAATTCGCCCTGCTGCCAGTGGATGGGAGTCGAGGCGACACCGGCAAAAATGGCCAGGTTGATAAGACACAGGGCGGATAGGACAACGTAATACCAGAGGGATGGCGCGGTATCGCGTTTTTTTTCCTGAAGGGTCCTCACGGCCGGGATCACTACGGGGGGTGACCGTATTGGGTGTAATTAATGCCGACAGTTTCCATGTCGGATTTCATCGGACCGTGGAAGCCGAACGGGGTTTCGGCGAAAAAGGCGTCGACCATGTCTTTTTCCGTGATCTCCGAGCGGTTGTCCTGTTTGACGATGCTCTCCGCCCGTTGGGAAATTTTTTCCCTGGCGATGTCCCGCATGAATATTGGAATTTTCCCAATCAATTGGTCAAATTTTTCATGGGTGTTTTTATCCCAGGTCGCGGGCATGGTCGAGTCCTCTACCTGTTATGACAATTTTGAAAGCCTGTTGTACAGCCAGGCCAGAACATAGCCGCCGATAAAGGCGTCCACAAAACCCCGGGTTGTTCCGATGAGCGCACCGGCGGGATTGGTCCCGTATCCCCGGGACATCACGGCAACGCATCGACGGACCGTTTGGTCCAACTGCATACGGTCGCGAGAAATCCTCTGAGGAGAATTCCCTCTCCTCAGAGGGTGCTCAAGGCGAGACCAAGAGCATTGGGATTCAACGTGCTCATGTCTTCCTTCTTCGGTGCCGGTGACCAGTCAGCGCACGGTCAGAGCGAGAAGTGCGAGAAGGACCAGTGCGGAGACCAGGGCAAACGTCAAGCCGCCTTTCCCTCCCAGAATTTTTCCCATGGCCCCTGAGCTGGCTCTCGGGAGGCTTTCACCGCAGAAATGACAGAGCAAGGCCTCGTCGTCGTAAATCAGATTTTTACAATGAGAACAGATGGTTTCCTTCATGACCGCGGCCCGGTTTGATTTTTGGCGTTATCTTCGGCGGAAATGCCGGAAATCGCGGCGGCGGCCTCTTCCGGCCCTGGGGTCTCTGGGCCGCGGCGCCGCTTGCGCGGGCTTTTGGGGGCGGACAAATTCTTCCGTCTGGATGTCCGGGTGCCGCACGATGGGCAGCTGCATCTGGATCATCTGCTCGATGCTGGTCACGTCGCTGCTCTGGTCGGGCGTGGCAAATGAGATCGCGTGCCCCGCGCATCCGGCCCGGCCTGTTCGGCCGATGCGGTGGACATAGTTGGAGACGTCGTCCGGCAGGTCGTAATTGAGCACAAGTTCGATCCGGGTGACGTCGATGCCGCGTGACGCGATGTCGGTCGCCACCAGGATGCGGTATTTTCCGGATTTGAACCCCTCCAGCGCCTCTCTCCTCTGGCTTAAGGATTTGTCGGAATGGATCTCCGCCACGCGGTGTCCCATGGCGCGGACTTCCCGCACGATTTTATGCGCGCTGTGTTTGGTGCGGATAAACAAGAGCACCGTGCCGCGGTACTGGGAGAGGACCTTGCCCAATAATTTGAGCTTGGATTCGCGTTTGACGATGTAAAGCTCTTGCGTGATGTGGTCGGCGGTCGTCCCGGACCGGGCGATTTCGACGTGAGTCGGGAGTTTCATGTGCGCGTTGACCATCCGGATGATCTCTCCCGGCATGGTCGCCGAGAACAGCATGGTCTGGCGGTCTTTGGGGGTCACCCGCAGGATTTTTTCGACCTGGGGGGCAAACCCCATGTCGAGCATGCGGTCAGCCTCGTCCAGGACCAGCATATTGACCCGCGGCATCTGGATCAGGTGATTCTCCATATGATCAATGAAACGTCCCGGGGTCGCAATGATGATGCGGGGTCTCCTGCGCAGGGCTTCCACCTGCGGGTGCATGGGGGCCCCGCCGATCAGGCAGGCGGTCTTCATGCCGAAGGCGTGGGCGATCATGCGCACGGCTTCGTCGATCTGGAGTGCCAGCTCACGCGTCGGCGCGAGGATGATGGCCATGCCTTCGTTCTGGGCAAGGCGCTGGACCATGGGGATGGCGAAGGCATGGGTCTTGCCGGTCCCTGTCTGCGCGATGCCGATCACGTCTTGCCCCTGGATCGCCAGGGGGATGGCCTTGACCTGGATCGGGGTCGGCGTGACAAATTTGATTCGTTCCAGGATTTCCAGTATTTTGGGCGCGATGCCTAAACCGAAGAAGCTTCCTCCGCTTTCGGCCGCGGGTTCCTGCGTGTGATGATTGTGAGGTTTGTTCATGTGTTCGCTTTCCGGGGACATAAGAGTCTCCCTTTAGTGTTTCTCGAGAATATGTTTTAGATTTTTCAAGTCCTGCTCCACCAGCCCCGCGTCCTTGGCGTAATTTTCGTCGGACATGCCCGGCTGCCGGAAGATGGTGAAGATCATTTCGCAGCCGTTATTGTTGGGCACGACACGCATGGGGACAAGAATCTCATTTCCGTCAGGCAGCGTCAAATAATGGTCCATGACCCCGAATTCGTTGCGGGGGGCGAATCGGACGGCCATGGGCCCTGCCGAAGTTTCGATCCGCCATCCTTCTCCGGATTTTACGGCGGACCGGCAGAACGTCACGGCCCATTTCGGGAGATTCTCCGGATCGGTGACAAACGCGTACACCGCCTGCGGGTCGCGATCGATGGCAATGCTCAGCGTTTTTGATTCCCGTAAGCCCGTCATGTTTTTCCGCGGAACCGTTTTTGCGTCATTCGAGGTTATTCGTGCTGAGCGAGGAGGCGACGAAATGCCTTGAGGACCGAGAGGATTATACCTTCATGGGAAGCAAAAAGCAATCAGGTTGGTCAAGAATCGCGCGGGGCGTTATGGCGCCGCTTTCCCGATCAGGGAGGACCGAGGGATGATGAGGAACTCCTCCCTCCATTTGACGATAACGAATTGTCCCTTGGTGGCCGGCAGTCCGAACCGAAGCTCGTCTCCCGGGAACCCCAGCACATACCCGATACGGCGCGATAGCAGCGGATCGTCGGGCATGTCGAAAATGACCCGGTCCCCGGGTTGAGGCTCTTGAAAACGGTAGACGAATTTGTTGACCCAGAGCCGCTCAACGCTCCCGTCCGGATAAATGATCTTGAACGGCTGGATAAAAATCATGGCGGCCCATATTCCGAGAATCCCGGTGACGACGATTGCGGTAATGGAAATTTTGAGCCGAGTCATATGTGATCCTATATAATGATTCTCGCGTCCGCGGCGAAACTGCCGTCTTTGTTCACGATCAGGGGGTTGATGTCGATTTCCTTGACATGCAACGCGAGCGCCTGGATCGCGCACAATGTTTTGACGAGCGAGGCCTTGTCCGCCTCGATCCCGCGGAACCCGTTGAGAATTTCCTGTCCCTTGATGTCCGCCAGGAGACGGCCTGCTTCCTGTTCGCCGAAAGGCACGATCCGGAACGAGACATCCTTGAGCATCTCGACGAAAACCCCGCCGAGCCCGAACATGACCGCGGGCCCGAACTGCGGGTCCTGGCTCAATCCCGCGATGCATTCGATCCCCGTAACCATTTTGACCAGGTTGATCCCTTCGATTCGGGCGCCCGGGGCCTTGCTGGCCACGGTCTTGAGCATGTGGTTGAACTTGAAAGTCAATTCGGTCTTGTCCTGGATGTGGAGCGCGACCCCGCCGACTTCCGTTTTGTGGATGATGTCGGGAGACGCGATTTTCATGGCAAGCGGATACAGCCCGTCAGCGTGGGTGATGGCATCGTGGACGTTTTTCGCGAAATGCCAGCGCGGGCTGGCCACGCCGCAGAGCTCCAGGATCCTCCGGGCTTCGTGTTCCAGGACGAAATTGCGGCCCTTGGACTTGACCTGCTCGATGATCTCCAGGGCTTCGGCCGGGACCGGGGCGATGGACGGTTCTTCCCGTGTCCTTTCTCCGAAGCTTTGCCAGTGGTACAGCGCCTTGAGGGACGAAACCGCCTCGGTCACGGAACTGAACGCCGGGATGTGGTGCTCGTTGAGAAAAGCGATGGCGTCGCGGGACCGGGTCCCGCCGACCATGGCCACGACGACGGGTTTGCTCCTTTTAGAAGATTCATACTCGGTTTTGACGACGTTGGCGATGTCCATCGGGTCGGTGACGACCGTTTCGCAGTAAAGGACAATGACCCCGTGCACTTTGTCCTCGGCCAGGGAAATTTTCGTCGCTTCCTGGTAGCCGTAGGCGCCGGTCTGCCCGGTGATATCGATGGGGTTTCTCGTGCTGCCGAAGTCCGGCATGGTCTTGCGGTATTTGGCCTCGAGCCAGGAAGGATCATCGAGGAGTTTCAGGCCGACGGTTTCGCACTCATCCGTTGTGCGCACCCCGATGCCGCCGCCGTTGGTGATGATGACAAGTTCCTCCCCTTTCGGCTTGGGCAGGGACAGGGCGCGGGACCAGCCGAACGCCTCCGTGAAGGAATCGGCGCGCAGGATTCCGAGCTGTTTGAAGGCCGCGTCATAAATTTTGTCGGAGCCGGCCAGCGATCCGGTGTGCGAGGCCGCGGCCTTGCTCCCCCGCTTGGAACGACCCACCTTCAGGATGACGACGGGTTTGCGAATTTCGGTTGTCATGAATTTGCGGCCGGACTTGAGTCCTTCCAGGTAGACCAGGATCGTGTCCACGTTCGGGTCGTCATTGAAATATTCGATGACTTCCTTTTCCTCGATGTCGGCCTTGTTGCCGAGACTGACCACCGCGGCCAGGCCGATCTTTTCCATTTCGGTCTGCCCCATCATGGCGATCCCGAGGGCGCCGCTCTGTGTGATGAAGGCGATCCTCCCGGGCAGGATGTCCTTGGGGCCGAAACTGGCGTTCAGTTTGCTCGGCGCGTAGACCACCCCGAAGATGTTCGGCCCGAGGAGCGAAATGTTGTGGCGGTCGGCGATTTCCTTGAGCCGGTGTTCGTCCGTGACGTTGCCGACCTCCGCGAACCCGGAGGTGATAACGGCCGCTCCCTTGACCCCTTTTTGGGCGCACTGCTCGAAGATCGGGATGACGTGCTGGGCCGGGACCGCGATGACCACCAGATCCACTCTGCCGGGGACGTCCAGGATCGAAGGATAGGCCTTCAGGCCGCAGACGGATGACAAGGTGGGATGGATCGGATAAATTTGGCCCGTGTAACCCAGTTCAATGGTGTTCTTGAGGATCTGGTGCCCGATTTTTTCCGGGCTTGCGGAAGCCCCGATGATGGCAACGCTTTCCGGCAGAAAGATGCATTTTAGGTCTTTCCCCGGGGACTGGTGGGAAGCCGCCGAGTCCCTGCCTCCTGTGGTTACGCTGGCTTCTTTCATGATGAAAATCCTTTCTCTGCAAAAAATAAGGTTAAAAAATTTGGTGTTCCGGGTGGTTTTCTCCGGGATGGGAGATCGGAACAAGAGAGTCTTTTTCAGAGATTGAAATGTTTAGAAGATCACTTATGAATTCAGATTATAACGCGGTTTGGCGGGAAAAGCAATGCAGTTGATCAGAGCTGCTGAAGAACAGCTCCGGTGGTGATGGTGAACGTGTGCAGGCCGGTGCTGGCGCTGACCGGAGTGGCGGTGATCGTGTAGTAGTAATCTCCCAGGTTGCTGGTGTAGGAGTACCCGCTGTAGGACCCGACGAAAAAATCCTTGTTCAGGTAAGGCGGGACGTCTCCGATCAGCAGATTAGTGTTGTTCGGGTAGTTGTTGTTGGTCACGTAGTAACTTTCCAGGGCCGTGCTGATGGTCTTGAGCGTGCTTTGGGCCGATGATTCGTTCGCGGAAAGCCGGGATCGAAGCAGGTTGGGGATCGCTATCGTGGCAAGCAGGGCAATGATGCCGACGACCAGGAGAATTTCAACGAGAGTAAAGGCTTTGCGGTTCATGGGTATTACCTTAACAAATCGGGACGGGAATGGAAAGGGATTTTTATTTTTTCGGTTCGTCCTCTCCGATGAGGAATTTTTTGATCCCGTCCATATCCGCGCCGTGGATGACTTTGCCCTGGGCCCGGATGATGGGGAGGTCCCCGGATTCCTGGCGATAAAAATTGATCCCATAAGGGTGGCGGCTGACATTGAAGCGGGCATACCGGATTTTCAGGGACTGGAGCAGGTCTTCGACTTTTTTGCAGTCGGGGCAACGGATGTCGAAAAAGAATTCGACCTCCCCTCCTCCCCGGGATCCCGGGGTTTTGGTTTTGACCGCTGGTTCCTCTGGCGGCAGAACCGCATTGTTGGAGGGCGCATCGAGGACCTTGTCCGGCTGTTCGTCGGCCAGCTGCGGTCTGACCTGGGGCAGATACCGGTCCGGGACTTTGGAGAAGTCGGTGTTCACGTAATGGATCTTTCCGTCATCGTCGAAATAATGGACGATCTTGGCCTCGGCGGCCAGCGCCAGGAGCAGGATCAGGATTGTGGCGATCGATGCGGACGTTTTCATGACAAAGCCATCTTAGCATACTCCCGCGTCAGCCCGCAACGCCGGGATGGACGGGTTGAGGATTTCCCCTGTCATGGCGATACCGTCTGTGGTTCCCAGGCGGACGGGGATCATTCGGTTCTGAAGATCTTGGGAGGACCGGAGGTTGACGCGGACATAATGGTCGGTGAGGCCGGTCCACCAACCCCCTTTTTTCTGTTCGAACAGGACGGTCTGAACGCTTCCGGCCAGAGATTCAAAATACACGCGGCGTTTGCGAAGGCTCAACTCGCGCAAAAGCTCGCTGCGTTTTTGGATAACGGAAACCGGGACCGGATCGGCCAGGTCCCTGCTTTTGGCCATGTGCCGGGCCGAGTAGCTGAACACGTGGAAGTAATGGACCGGCAAGTCCAGCAGACGGTCGTAGGTTTCCCGGAAGTGTTCCTCTGTTTCCCCGGGGAACCCGACGATGACATCCGTGCCGAGGCAAATTTCAGGGACGGTTTCGTGGGCCATGCGGATAAAGCGCGAAAATTCTTTAAAGTTGTATTTGCGTTTCATCAGACCGAGGACAGGATCGCTCGCGCTCTGCAGAGGGATGTGCAGGTAGCGGCAGAGCTTGCTTCCCGACGCCATCTTGCGGACCAGGGCCTCCGGAACGGTGGTCGGCTCGATGGACGAAATGCGGATCCTCTCCAGCCCTTCGACCTGTTCAAGCGCGTCAATCACATCCCTGACCGTTTTCCCGTCATGCCGGTATGTCCCGACATTGATCCCGGTGAGGATGATTTCCTGGTGGCCGGCGGCCGCGAGCGCGCGGGCCTCCAGCAGGATGTTGCCGAACTCGCGGCTCCGCGCCCGGCCGCGGGCGTAAGGGATCTCGCAGAAGGAACAGAAAAAGTCGCATCCGTCCTGGATTTTCAGGTTGGCTCGGGTGTGCTGGCGGTCGATCGCCGCCACCGGGATGATGAAGGGTTTCTTTTCAATGGCCGGCGTGATGACCTGCGGCTCGTCCGGGTCCGACCATTCCTCAAAGATGGACAACAGCTCCATCTTCCGGGCGTTGCCTACGACCCACCGGACATTGGGCAGCCGGGCGAGTTTTTCTTTTTGCACCTGGGCCTGGCATCCGATCAGGGCGATCCGGGCGCCGGGGTTAAGCCGGTTGATCCGGTTGACCAGCCGCCGGGTGTCGGTGTCGCCGTTCTCGGTGACCGTGCAGGTGTTGATGACGACAATGTCCGCCGTTTTTTTGAAATCCACGACCCTGTAACCGCCGGATTCGAAGGAATTCTGGATCGAGGCGGTTTCGGCCTGGTTCAGGCGGCAGCCCAGCGTGTAAAAGGAAATGCTCGGTTTCATAAAGTATTTTTGAGTTCTGAGAGATGTTTGATCCGTTTGAGCATGTTGGGATGCGTGCTCATCCATTCCATCATGTGGTCGGTGGCGGTGAGTTTGATCTCTTTGTTCTGCAAAAGGGAAAGTTCCGAACTGTCGATGGTGCCGCTGCGGTTGACATCGAGCTGGCGCAGGTCTCGGAACTCGTTCATGGCCCGGGACGGGTCGTTGAGGAAAAAGGCCTTGAGCCCCTCGGTCTCCCGCAGTTCGTTTCGGTCTGTTCGTGCCGCGCCGTAAACGAGCTTGTAGAGCGCCGAAGCCAGGGCTTCGGGACGGTTGCCCATTTCGACGGAGCCTTTGTCGGCGAAATATTCGCGGATGCGCGAGCCGTACAGAACAAGCAGGTTGGTGATGAAATAAAAAAGAAACGCGGTCAGGCCGATGACGGCCGTCCCTCCGCTGTCGCGGCTGTTTCGGCGGTAGGCGCCGTGATAGATCGAGCTCCAGGCGATCCGGTAAAGGATGGCCGGGATGACGGACAACAGCGTGATGGTCAGGACGTCACGGTTTTTGATGTGCGCGAGTTCGTGCCCGATCACGGCGCGCAGTTCGTCTTCGCTGAGAAGGTTCATGATGCCCCGGGTCACGCAGACGCGTCCGTCCCTCCGGCCGCGGCCGAAAGCGAAAGCGTTGGGGATCGCGACCTCGGACAGGCATATCCTCGGTTTGGGGATCCCGGCGCGGCGGGCCAGATCTTCCACCATCCGGTGCAGGGCCGGTAATTCCTGAGGGCCCAGATAGCGGATGTGCATGGTCATTTCAATCAACTTGGGGCCGAGCAGGTATTGGCCGAACATGATGACAAGGGACAGGACCAGGTAGGCGTTAAAGCTTCCCACGCCCATGGCCGTGCCTGCCATGACAAAGATCGCGTAGATGATGCCGAACAGCGCGGAGAGCAGCAGGAACATCCTCATTTGCAGGGAAATCATTGAGCCCCTCCATTAGATTATCGTATGAACAGGATCAACAGCCAGCTGATCAGAAACGAAACTCCGCCCAGCGGCGTGACCGCTCCGAGCCATTTTTGTCCGGTGACAGCCAGGGCGTACAAACTGCCGGAAAACAGGATGATCCCGGCCAGCATGAAGATTCCGGCCAGGTTCACTTTCGGGTTTTGGAAAACTGTGCCCAGCCAGGCCACGACGAACAAACCCAGGGCATGGACCAGGTGGTAAAGGACCCCTGTTTTGTAGACGTCCAGGTAATGGTCTGAAATTTTTCCCCGTAGTGCGTGCGCGCCGAAGGCGCCCAGCGCAACGGCGAGGAACATGAGCAAACTGGCGATTTTGACCCAGATCATCAATGATATCCTTATCGTTGGGTGGATTGTGACAACCATTCTATGGCCAGCCGGAACCCTTCGCAAGTTGTTTTGACGCGCAGATCAAAAAGCCGGTTGGCCGTCTTTCCATTGTCGGCGAATTCGCGGGTCAACCGGACATTTTCCGGGAGTGACGGCGATTCGAGCTTTTCATCCATCGGCAGGGCTTCGCCCAGGAATTTTTCCGGGTCAAACAGGATCTCATGCCGCTGATAATGCCCCCCCGCTTGCCGGGCCGAGCAAAGGATGCGGACTTCGCGCTTGAGCGGGAACGCCATGGTCCCTTCCATGCCGTTGCGGATGATGATCGCTCCCGGATACCCGGCGCGTTCGGCGATGGTGAGCATTTTTTCCCCGTAAGGCGGATGGAACGCCGAGGCCGCGAGGACGTCGGCCTGGACCGGATTGAGGAAACGCTCCAGTGTCGCCAAAAACGGTCGTTTTATGGTTTGATGGCGCAATTCCACCCATGCATCAAGGGCCGGGGACAGGTCCTGCTGGCTGAGGAACCATCCGAAGACCGGGGCCGGTCCTGCAAGGTCATCGCTGTTTTTGCAAAAAGCGGCGTTGAGTCCTTTTGCGATGTCCTGGAGATTAAAAACGAGTTTTGGGCCGCCGTTGCGTCCGACCAGGTGGACGCTGCGATACCCGCTTTTCTGGAGAAATGTCCCAACCAGCGGCGTGATCATGTAAGAGTGGTCCACCCCGTCGAAAGGTTCCGCAAGCTGGATCACGGGTTTTCCGGACGGGATGGGGCGCTGGAACTCAGGACGGATCGTTTCCTGGGCGGCTTTGAGGATCCCCGCATATTCATCATCCGATTCATAGCGCACGCGCAGGTAGCTGGCGATAAAGCCCCGCGCCGTGTGGCCGGGTGCGTCCGAAAACAGGAATTGACCCAGCCGGTAGGCGGCGGGAGCATCAAGGGATTTTCCCCGGACCAGAGCAACGCAGGCGTCTTTCGCGAAGTCCGGGGCGTCCGAGGCCAGTGTCTCGGCCAGCCGGACCGGATCTTCTAAAACTCCGGGCGGAAAGGCGTCTGAGAGGGGCCTTTCCTCCGGGCTCAATCCTTTGTTCAGCAAGCCGGCGAAAAAAGCGCCTTTGGCCGCGTCCGGAACGCGCCCGGCCTTGAGGTCGTCCAGGATTTCCCGCGCCAGGCCGGCATCCAGGGATTTGCTCCCCTTTTTCCCGACTCCGACGGTTTTGATCCCGCGCCGGATCGCGGACTCTTCGGTTTTGAGCGTCATAAAACTCAGCCCCCTTTTTAAAAGCCCCCTAATATACAATAAATTTTCCGCCTTTGCAATTGGCGTGAATTTCGGTATAATGCTTACCGTTAATAAACCCATTTAAGGTCCAACCTTCACCGGGGGTTGTATGCCTCGCGAACTGATTTTTGTGCTTATTATGATGCTTCTGGGCGCATGGTTCTTAATTGACGAAAAACGCTCCGTGGTTGAAAAAATTTTTATTGTCGCCGCCGTGCTTGCAATCTACATTTCCTACCGCTTGATGACCGGCTCCTCGTTTGACGACATCATCGCGCCTCTCCTTTCCAAGGGAACCACCGCACAATGAGAATCGGACCCATTGAAGTCGACCGGCCGATCTGCCTCGCGCCGATGGAAGATGTCACGGATTTTGCCTTCCGTCTCATCTGTCGCCGGATGGGCGCGGACATCGTTTACACGGAATTCACCTCCAGCGACGCCTTGATCCGCGAGGCCCGCAAGGCCATGCGGAAAGTCATCATCCTGGACGAGGAGCGTCCGGTGGCCATTCAGCTGTTTGGCGGCGGCGAGGAATCCATGGAAGGCGCGGCGCGCGTGGCCGAACAGTTCAGACCGGATTTTATCGACATCAATTGCGGGTGCTGGGTCAGGAACGTCGCCATGCGCGGCGAAGGCGCCGGGCTTTTGCGCGACCTGCCCCGTTTCGAAAAGATCGTCCGTTCGACGGTCAAGGCCACGTCTTTGCCGGTCACGGTCAAGACGCGGCTGGGCTGGGATGAAAACAGCATCGTGATCCTGGACGCGGCCAAGATGGTGGAGCAGGCCGGGGTCCAGGCCCTGACCATCCATTGCCGCACCCGCAGCCAGGCGCACGAGGGCAAGGCGGACTGGTCCTGGCTGCCGAAGATCAAGAGCGTTGTTTCGATCCCGGTGATCGGCAACGGGGATCTCCAGTCGGCCCAGGACGTGAAGGCCATGTTTGAGACCGGCTGTGACGGCGTCATGATCGGCCGCAGCGCAATCGGCAATCCCTGGATCTTTAAACAGTCCCGGCATTACCTGCAGACCGGAGAGTTGCTCCCTCCCCCCACATTGCGGGAACGGATCGATGTGTGCCTGGAGCATTTGAAGCTTTCCGTCCAGTGCCGCGGCCTGCCTCACGGTGTCCTGACGTTCCGGAAATTTTACGCCGGATATTTTCGCGGCCTTCCCAATATCGCCAAATTGCGCAATGACTTGATGCTCATGCTTGAGGTCACCCAGATCGAGGACCGGTTGAACGCGTTTGAACGCGAACAGTCGGTGCTGGCCGGCGTTTAACAGAGGATTTGCGGCATGAAGACATACGATGTTATCGTCATCGGTTCCGGCGGCGGATCCAAGATCACCTCCCCGGCCGCCAGGCTGGGACTCAAGGTGGCTGTCCTCGAAAAAGACGCGCTGGGCGGGACGTGCCTGAACCGGGGCTGTATTCCTTCCAAGATGCTGATCCACCCGGCGGACGTGGCCGTAGCGGTCCGGGAGGCCCGGAAATTCGACATTGAGAACAATCCGGATTTTCAGGTCAATTTTGAAAAGCTGGTTTCCCGGATTTCCGGAACGGTCGACGCGGATTCCTCGTCCATCGCCGCCGGCTACGGCCGCAACCCCAATATTGATTTTTATCATGCCGAGGGCCGTTTTGTGTCCAACAAGGTGCTCCGCGTGGCGGGCGAGGGCATCACGGCGGATAAAATTTTTATCACGGTCGGAGCCAGGCCCCATATCCCTTCTCTTCCCGGGCTCGAAGGCACGCCGTTCATGACCAGCACGGAAGCTTTGCGCAACACACGATTGCCCAAAACAATGATCGTGATCGGGGCCGGTTATATCGCGGTCGAACTGGGCCACGCGTATGCCGCTTTCGGGACCGAAGTCCATTTTCTGGTGCGCAGCCGGTTTTTGCGTCATGAGGACGGCCAGGTCAGCCAGGAATTTTCCCGCGTGTTTTCGCGGGATCATCAGGTGCATTTTCAATCCGTTCCCACCCGCGTGAAATACACCGGACAACAGTTCACGGTGACCTTTGCGGAGAACGGCCGCGACGAACGGCATTTGACCGCGGATGCCCTTCTGATCGCCACCGGCGTTGTCCCCAACACCGACATTTTGGGGATCGAGAACACCGGTATCGAACTGGACGAGCACGGCTGGGTCCGGGTGGATGACCGATTGATGACAAAGGTTGACGGTATATACGCCTTCGGCGACTGCATCGGGCGGTATTTGTACCGCCATACGGCCAATTTTGAAGGCGAGTATCTGTTCCGGACTGTTTTTGAAAAACCGTCGGATGAGACCATTCAGTACCCTCCTGTCCCCCACGCGGTCTTCTCTTGGCCTCAGGTGGCCGGCGTGGGCAAGACCGAAGAGGAACTAAAAGCCGCCGGCGTGGATTATGTGGTGGGGTTGAATCCGTATCAGAGCAGCGCCATGGGCATGGCCCTTTTATCGGATTCGGGCTTTGTGAAGGTCCTGGTTGAGCGGACAACGCGCCGGATCCTCGGCGCCCATATTGTCGGGGACGAGGCCTCGGACATGATCCACATGCTGATCGCGTTCATGAACAAAAACGGCACATTGGACGATCTGCTCAATATGATCTATATTCATCCGGCCCTCCCGGAGATCGTCCGGAACGCCGCGCGTAAGGCCAAAGCCGTTTTGGACCAGGAACAACCGGCCCTCAAGAGGTAGACGATGCGGACTTCAGATATCGCGATTTTGATCAAAAACGTCACGAAGTATTACCAGGACTTCCAGGCGCTGGATAATATTTCTTTCCAGGTGAAGCGCGGGGATTTTTTCGCTTTTCTCGGGGCCAACGGCGCCGGGAAAACAACGACCATCAACACCATCACCGGCTTGTCGAATTATCAGTCCGGGACGGTCGAGGTGTTCGGCTACAACACCATCACCGAATATCCGCAGACCCGGCGGCTGATTGGGCTCTGCGCTCAGGAATTCAATTTCGACCCGTTTTTGAACATCCATCAGTTGTTGGTCTATCAGGCCGGGTATTTCGGCATTTTCCCTTCTATCGCCAAGAAGCGTGCCATGGAACTCCTGGAGCGTTTTCAACTGGCCGATAAGCGGGCGTTGAAATTCCGGGCCTTGTCGGGAGGCATGAAAAAACGGCTCCTCCTCTGTCGGGCCCTGATCCATGACCCGGAGATATTGATCCTTGATGAGCCGACCGCCGGATGCGATCTGGAACTCAAATATTTGATCTGGGATTATCTGGCCCAGCTGAACAAGGAAGGCAAGACCATTTTCCTCACGACCCATAACATGGAAGAGGCCGAGAAACTTTGCAAGACCATCGGCATCATCAACCATGGACGGATCGTGCGGATCGGGGAGAAAAAAGCGGTCCTTCAGGACAAGTCCCTTGAGGATGTGTTCCTGGAAGTCACGGGATTGGAATGACCTCCCCCGGCTGCCCACCGCATGGCGGGCAAATCGCCGGGGTTAATTCGCGCAAATCATTTACGTTCGTCCCTGTGGGACTCCGTAAATGATGCGCTCATTAAATGACCAGACCATCATCTGAGAAACTCGTGGAGTTTTTTATGATCAATAATCCGATCGGGGTCCTCTCGCTATCCAAGCGGGAGATCCTGCGGTTCTTCGTTGTCGCCACCCAGACGGTTTTCCCTCCCATTGTGTCCTCCATGCTGTTCATGTACATTTTCGGCGTGGCCATCGGGCGGCGCATCGATTTCGGCGCCATGGACATGAATTATTTCCAGTTCATTGTGCCGGGGCTGATGACCATGCACATGATCGCGAGTTCCTACGAGAACACCAGCTCGTCCCTGTTCATCGCCCGCTGGCACAATCACATTCAGGAAGTCCTGCTGTCCCCGTTATCGTACTTTGAAATGGTCCTGGGGCTGCTGGCCGGCGGTGTCGCTCGCGGAGCCATCGTGGCCATAGGGGTCTTTGCCGGGTCGTTTGTTTTTCATCCGATGGGCGTTGCCCATCCGATGGTATTGCTCTATTTTATCGTCACAATTTCCGTGATCTTCGCCTGCCTGGGCATGATGGGTGCCCTGTGGGCGGAAGATTTCAACATGTTGAGCGTCTGGAACACCTACCTCATCATCCCTCTTGTCCTGCTTGGCGGGGTTTTTCATCCCATCACGATCCTGCCGAAATCGGTGGAGGCCATTTCCCACCTCAATCCCATGTTTTATCTGGTGAGCGGCGTGCGTTACAGCATTTCCGGCGTTGCGCATGCGCCGGTCCTGCTGTGCGCCGTGGTTTCCCTGGGAATGGCCCTGGTCACGTTTTACATCACGGTTTATCTGTTCAAAATCGGATATAAGTTAAGAACCTGATTGGTGCACAGGTACGCAAGAACACACGTACGCAGGTTGTTTTGCATGTGTATTTGTGTCCATGTGCTCGCGAGCGCTTTCCCATGCCAGATCCTTCCTTCAATGAGAACATTATCCGCGGCAAGATGCGGCGGGCCAGGGACAAGCGCGGGCTTCTGTCCGGCGGGAAAGCGGCCGAGGGTGAAGTCCTGGGCAGCGGCCCGGCCAACCGCCACGGGATGCCCAAGCTTCCGCCGGGACAGCGCGAGGTCCCCAACTGGCCTGTGCTGGACCTCGGCATTCAGCCCGACATCCCGCTGGACAAATGGCGGCTGGAGGTCAAGGGCGAGGTCGGACAGCCGTACGTTTTGAACTGGAAAGATTTTTTGGCCATGCCCCAGGTTGAGGATGTTTCGGATTTCCATTGCGTGACCACCTGGAGCCGGATGGATAACCGCTGGAAAGGTGTCCCGTTCCGGATGATGGCCGAGAAAGCGAAATTGAAGCCGTCGGCGCGGTTTGTGTATTTCACGGCCTATGACGGTTATTCCACAAATTTGAAACTTGCGGAGGCCATGGATGAGGATGTCCTGCTGGTCCACGCCTGGGAAGGCCGTCCCCTGCCGAAGGAACACGGCGGGCCGGTGCGCGTGATTACGCCGAGGAAATACGCCTGGAAAGGCAGCAAGTGGGTCAAGGAAATCATTTTTTTGCCGCAGGACCAGATGGGCTTCTGGGAAGCGCGGGGATATTCTAACACGGCGGAGCCGTGGGACGAGGACCGTTATGCCGAACCGCACCCGGGTTAATGACGGCTTGATTTATGGATCGGCAGTGACGTAAATCAATGCCGGAATTAAGCCCGGCCGTTTTGCCCCGCTATGCGATTGGGGAGCCGGGCGCATTGAATTCTTCCGGCGTGAGGGCCCTGATCTGAAGGGCATGGATGTCCTTTCCCATGAGGGGTTTCAGGGCATCGTAGATCAGTCCGTGGCGTTTGCGCAGTGGTTGGCCGCGGAAAACCTCCGAGACCAGGATTACGGCAAAATGTCCTCCGCCCTGTTTCATGGCTTCGGCATGACCGGCATGGAGCGAGGACTCGTCATGAACGGATAGATGCCTGGCCTTGAATTCGATTTTCAGAATTGATCGGATTTTATGCGCGGTTGACATGATGGTTCCAATGTGGTTTCCGTGAGCGATTGTAACACAACCGGGGATGGCGATATGAAAAAAAAGCGGTTCTCATTAAACGCGTGGATTTTGGGAGGAGCTGCGGCTGGCCTTTTCCTGGGGATGTTTCTCCGTCTATCCCCGGGTACACCGGGTACTTCCCTGGTTCTTGGCGCCTGCGCAGTCGCCGGAGGCGTTTTTATCGGCCTTCTGAAGATGATCCTGATGCCCCTGGTGGTTTTGTCTATCAGCAGCGGGATCGCGAATCTTGCGGATCACGCCCGGATGACCAGGGTTTGGATTCTGACGCTCCTTTTCTTTGCGACAACCACGATGTTCTCGGTGGCGGTGTCGATGTCCGCGATGAATGCTTTCAGGCCGGGCGCCGGGATGGATGTGGGGATCTTTAAAAGCGAAATGGCGTCTTTTCATGCGGAGGGGCTTTCCGTTGGACAGTTTTTCGTTAAGTTTTTAAGCGGCCTGTTCATAAATCCGTTTCAAGCCCTGGCCGAAACCCAGGTTTTGCCGGCTGTTGTTTTTGCCATTTTATTCGGCGCGGCACTGGTCGCCGCCGGCGAAAAATCCCGCCAGCTGCGGGTTCTTCTCTCCGAGGCCATGGCGGTCGTCATGACGATGGTGGAGTGGATTATGTGGCTGGCTCCTGTCGGGATCCTGGCTTTGTTGGCCCAGTTAGTGGCCACGCAGGACCTCCGTCTTTTTGGCAGCCTTGGGACATTTGCCGCGGTCGTTATCGGCGCGACGCTTTTCCACGGGTTGGTGACTTTGCCGGGAGTGTTATGGGTCTTGACCCGGATCGGTCCGTTCCGCTTTTTTCAAGGGGTCCGCGAAGCTCTGATCACGGCGTTCGCAACCAGTTCCAGTTCCGCGACCATGCCGGTGACGATGCGATGTCTGAATGAGAATTTGAAAGTCGACAAAAATATCGGAGGGTTCGTTGTGCCGTTGGGGGCCACGGTCAATATGGACGGGACGGCGATCTATGAATCCGCCGCGGCGCTGTTTGTCGCGAATCTGGTGGGTATTGAGTTGAATTTCACCCAGCAGCTCATCGTTTTTTTCACGGCCATGCTGGCCGCGGTCGGCGCGCCCGGAATTCCCAGCGCGGGGATGGTGACCATGGTCATGGTCCTGCAGGCTGTGGGTTTGCCGGCCGAAGCCGTGGCCATCCTCATCCCGATCGACCGGCCTCTGGACGCCATCCGGACCGCGGTCAATGTCGAAGGCGACTGTGTTGGAAGTTGCATTGTTCAGCGATGGGCCGGAGGCCCTCGACAAAATGGGAAAATTGAGCCATAATATCTTCGTTTTTAAAAGGCCCTGAAAGATGTCAAACCCCGTGATCCATAATTTTTCGCCGTCTCTGTGCATCGAGTGCATCCGCTCAAAGCAGGAACCGGTGCACGAGTGGCTTCAGTCTCTGGAGCGCTCCCTCATGCCGCCGATCTATTCTTCGGTGGATATCCGGGACGCCGGCTTCAAGATCGCCGTCGTGGACACCAACCTTTTCCCGGCCGGTTTTAACAACCTCTGCGAGCACGGCATTGAAGATTCGATCAAATATATCAAGCAGGCCATTGAGCGCCGCGCCCCCGGGGGCAAGGACATCCTCATTGTGGCCGAGGAACACACCCGGAACGTCTGGTATTTGGAACACATCCGTATCCTGCAGAAGATCATCCAGGACGCCGGGTATAACGCCGTGATCGCCACTTTTTTGACGGTCCAGCCGGAATTCTGCGAAAGCGCTCATGCCGTTGAGTTGGAGACGGCCACCGGACAACAAGTGAAAATTTTCTGTTTCAAACGGATCCTGAACAAGATCCAGGCCGGCGAGCAACGGTATGACCTGATCATCATGAACAACGATTTGAGCGCCGGCATCCCCGATATTTTGCGGGAAACGGACATCCCGATCTATCCCTCCATCCACGCTGGATGGCATTCCCGGAAGAAATCCAGCCATTTTCACCACATGACTGAATTGATCCGCGAATTCGCCCGTATGGTCAATCTGGATCCCTGGCTCTTTTCCTGTTTTTTTACGTCCATGGATGGGGTCAACATCAACAGCGATGAGGACCGGAAGAAACTGGCGGACGCGGCGGCCAAAATCTTTGAGCAGGTCGAGGCCAAATATAAAAAGCACAACGTGGTTGAGAAACCGTTCGTTTTTCTGAAATCGGATTCCGGGACGTACGGCATGGGGGTCGAGCCGATCGAACATCCGGAAGATATTCTGAAGTTGAACCGCAAGGACAAAAACAAGCTTTACAAAGGCAAGAGTTCGCAGGTCATTTCCCGGTTCCTGATCCAGGAAGGCGTTGAAACGATCCACAGCATCGAGAGCCAGGTCAGCGAGGTTTCGATTTATCAGATCGATAACAATCTGGTCGGCGGGTTTTACCGGACGCATTCTTCCAAAGGATCGAGGGAAAACCTGAATTCCCCGGGCATGGAATTCAAAAAGATGTGTCCCCGCCTTTCCAGGTACGGGGACTGTGGCGTGCATCACGACATGAACATTTTTGACGTGTATCGGATCTTGGCCAGGATCGCCGGCATTGCCGCGCGGATGGAAATTGTCGAACTCGAGGAGAAACGCTCATGAAGATTGTCTTTCTGATGGACCCTCTGGAAACGGTGATCTTTGAGAAAGACACCTCTTTGTCCCTGATGCTGGGCGCCCACCGCCGGGGTCATGAGGTTTATTTTGTCGGCGACGGCGGGATTTCGATCAAGGACGGCCGGGTATCATTTTCAGCTCTGAAGGTGACCCCGCAGCCGGTCAAGGAGCAGCCGTTAATCCGCGGGGAAACCGTGACGTTTTCCGGGGATGACATCGGCGCGGTGTTTGTCCGCAGTGACCCCCCGTTTGACGCGCAATACCTGATGAACACCTGGCTGCTGGACCGCCTGCCCGCCTGCGTGCCGGTCATCAACAGCCCCGGCGGCATCCGCGCCGTCAACGAGAAAATCTGGGCGACCCGGTTCACGTCCCTCATTCCGAAAACCGTCGTTTCGAGGAACAGGGGCGAGCTTCTGGCGTTCATAGCTGCCGAGAAAGACGTCGTGGCCAAACCGACGGACGGCCACGGCGGGAAATCGGTGTTTCGTATCCAGAGCGGCGGAATGAACGTGAACGTGATTTTAGAAACCTTGACCGTGGCCTGGACGAGGGAGATTGTTCTCCAAAAGTATCTCGCAGCCTCCGAGCAGGGCGACAAGCGGATCCTGCTGTTGAACGGCGAACCCCTGGGCGCGGTTCTCCGTGTTCACGCGGAGGATGACCACCGGAACAATTTTTTCTCCGGCGGGAAAGCGGCGCCGGCCTCGGTGGACAAGCAGGATGAAGAGATCATCCGGGTCCTGCGGCCCGAACTGCTGCGGCTGGGGCTTTATTTTGTCGGCATTGACGTCATCGGCGGGCAGCTGATCGAGGTCAATGTCACCTCCCCAACCTGCCTGCAGGAAATGAACCATTTTGCCGCCCAGCATCTGGAAGACCGTGTGATCGCGTTTGCGGAACGCCTGGCTTCCGAACGTCAAAACCAATAAGGAGTGTTTCATGCCTCAACTGACGCTTTACCATATGACCCATTGCCCGTATAGCCGGAAGGTTTTGAATTTTTTGGGGCAGTGCAAGATCTCCGTCCCGCTTAAAAATACCGGGGAAAAACCGGAATACCGCGAAGAACTGCGCCGCATCGGCGGCAAGACCCAGGTTCCCTGCCTCGTGATTGATGGCAAGGCGATGTATGAATCCAACGACATCATCCAGTGGCTCAAGGAACACGGGAAGGAGTGAGCGATGGCCGTTCGACCGGAAGAGATCCAAGACATCATTGAGCGGGCCGTGCCCCAGGCCAGGGCGCACGTCCTGGACCCCATGGGCGATGGAGAGCATCTGCAGGCGATCGTGATCAGCCCGGCTTTTGAGGGCATGCCCCTTGTCCGCCAGCACCAGATGGTGATGAAAGCGCTCAAGGGAGCCCTGGCCCAGGCGCTTCATGCCCTGGCGCTCAAAACATTCACCCCGGAGCAGTGGGAACAATCGAAAAAGCAGTTCCCCTCCCTCAATCATTAATAACGAAAACAAACCGGAGGAACAGGAATGGATGAGGCATTAAAACAGCGCATTGACCAGGACATCAAGAACAACAAGGTGGTCCTTTATATGAAAGGCAAGACCGCGGCCCCCATGTGCGGATTTTCCGCCAGGGCCGTGAGCATCCTGCAGAAACACGACACCGCCTTCAAGGACGTGAATATCCTGGAGGACGAGGCCATCCGTCAGGGCATGAAAGAATATTCGGACTGGCCGACCTTTCCCCAGATTTACATCAACGGCGAGTTCATCGGCGGCTGTGACATCCTGGCCGAGCTGGACGAGAACGGTGAGCTGGCGAAATTACTGGGCAAAGCCAAGTAAGCCGGAGATTTTTGGAAAATAAAAGACCCGCTTCCTGTATTTTCAGGAAACGGGTTTTTTATGCGCCTCAAATTGCGGGAAGAAACAGGTCAAACGCAAGTTTGTTGGGCGAAGGAGTCACGCGGTTTTGCGGGGCTACGGGCTGGTTTTTATTTGAGCGGCGAAGCCGCAGAACCCTGCGGCAGGGATTTGAGATTTTTGTACGGGTATATTCCGGAAGAGTGCCCGTCGTTCCAGTCGATCCCGATCGCATAGTTCCCCAGTGTGACGATCTTCAGGGCGGCGATGTCCGCCCGGATGCTTTCGGGGTTGAGGATTTTTTCCCCGGTCATTTCATTGACGCAGAGCGCGCAGCCGCAGCTCAGGCGCACGTCACGGTTGGAGAAGATGTCCTGTGTCCCGTCCGCCCAACGCAGGGAGATGGCGCTTTGGTCGAACCGGATGTCCGGCGACTGCTTCTGCCGGACCGAGATCGTCCCCAGGGCCCGGACCATGGCATCCACGGCGTTGCTGATGTACATGTTCTCCATCGGCTTCTGGATCGGGTGCGTGAACTGTGGCAGGATCGGGATCTCCGCCAGGGTTGCGAGCCCGAAGCGATCCGAGAGCGTCCTTCCCTTGCTGTTGCCGAAGATCTCGTGCCTCTGGGTGCAATGGTTACAGATGAAATACGCCATATTCTCTACGATCCCCAGGATCGGCACGTCTACTTTTTCAAACATGAGGATCCCGCGGCTGACGTCGATCAGGGACAGCGTCTGGCGGGTGGTCACGATCACGGCGCCGGACAAGCGCACGTTTTGGGTGATGGTCAACTGCACGTCCCCGGTTCCCGGCGGCATGTCCAGGAATAGATAATCCAGTTCTCCCCACGCCGTGTTGTGGATCAACTGCTGGATGTAGTTGCTCACCATCGGCCCGCGCATCACCGCCGGCGCGTCGCCCAGCAAGAATCCGAAAGACATGATTTTGAGTTTATTCCTCTCAATCGGGAGAAATTGTTTTTGCGCGTTGACCTCGATTTGGGGGTTCTGGATGTCGAACAGGGCAGGGATGGACGGGCCATGGATGTCGGCGTCCAGGATCCCGACGCGGAATCCTCTCCTGGCCAGCTCGGACGCGAATTGCGCGGTCACGGTGGACTTCCCCACCCCGCCTTTGCAGGAGGAAACGGCGATGAGGGAACGCACTTGCTCGAGCCCGTGGCCTTGGGGCAGCGCCGTGGATGCCTGCGAACGGGGCAGTGTCGTCATGTTGATTTTGACATTTTTGATCCCGGGGAGGCCCTGGACGGCTTCCCGGGCCCGCGTTTCAAACTCGGCGCGGACCGGGCAGGCCGGCGTTGTGAGGGCGATGTCGAACGAGAGATCCGCCCCGTTAATGACGATATTTCTGACGAATCCCAGCGTGACGATGTCCTTGTGAAGATCCGGGTCGATGATCTGCGAAAGGGCTTTGAGGATGTTCTGTTCGGTCAGCATGGTCAAATTTTCATTTCTTCCAGCATGGGTTCGGTGACGGAACGGGCCTTGATGAGGTTTTTAGTGTCGGGTTTGGGGGACAGCCAGTACTCCACATCAACGGGCGGAGAATTTTTGTGCTTTGAAAATGCCTGGATGAACCCGGCCGCCAGGGCGAGGATGTCCCCGGAGGGCCGGGGTCCCTTGAGGATCAATGTCGGCCCCCGCTTGTCCGGCAGCTCCATAATAATATCATCGGGATGGGCGTAGCGTTTCAGCGACTCGTTCTCTTCTTCGTCCCGGCCCAGGACAATCTTGTACTCGGGGCTGATGCGGAAGTGGCGTCCCCACTTGAGGGCCACGGTTTCCCGGAACGTCCTGTACCCATGCTGGAAAACGTCGCGCATGCGGTTGGCAAAATTTTGGTCGGTCAACAGGCATCCGCCGGCAGGCGGGAGGTAGTCTGAAATCTCATAACGCCGGGCGAGCTCGATCTGGTCCCTGCGGGACCGGCCGTTGATTTTCAGCAATTTCTCGCGATCAATGAGTCCTTCCTTCTCAGGGATGGTCGGATCCAGCAACTGGGCGCACAACGGGCGCAGCAGCCGTCCCTGGAGCCCGGTCCCTTCTTCGATGCGTTTCATGCTGTGCAGCAACTGGGACATCGGCCGTTGTCCGAGGACCTCCCCGGTAAAAATAAAATCCGCGTTGATGGCCTGCATATATTGCGCGGCGCGGGAAAACATATGGATCCGGCAGTCCACGCAGGGATTGAGCGCGCTGCCGTAGCCGTGCTTGGGGTTTTTGACTATTTCCAGATACCGTTCATCGAGCTGCATGACGATGAACCGTATCCCCAGTTTTTCCGCGGCTTCCTGGGCCTTGGTCTTGTCACAGCAGCCCCAGGGCATGGCGAAATAGACGGCATGGATCTCCACCCCCAGGTCGCGGACAACTTGCGCGGCCAGGGTGCTGTCCAACCCTCCGGAAAGCAGCCCGACGGCTTTGGCCTGTTTTTTGGGAGGAAGAATGTTTGTATTGGGGCTGATCATGGTTTGGTGCTCCTGTAATGCTGTTCAATCATAGAGGATTTTTACGCAGAATTCAAGCTGAATATGGATGGAGTCGACATCCTTTCGGGCTATAGGGCCCGGGCGGTCAAATATCTCTTGCATTCTCGTCATGATTTTGTTACCATTAAAACTCTAATTTTTTTTATTTTTAAACCCCTATGAATACCAAATCCAAAGCTAAAACGCAATTGAACGGTGCCGAGGCCCTGATCCGCTGCCTGGAGAATTTTGGCGTGGAGTATATTTTTGGGCTTTCCGGAGGCGCCGCCATCCCGATTTTTGACGCCCTCGTGGGGTCCAAGATCAAGCTGATCCTCGTGCGCCATGAACAGGGCGCCACGCACATGGCGGACGGCTACGCCCGCGCCACCGGGAAACCCGGCGTGGTGCTGGTGACCAGCGGCCCCGGGGCGACCAACACGGTCACAGGCATCCTGACGGCCATGATGGATTCCGTCCCTCTTATCGTGCTCTCCGGCCAGACAATTTCCTCTATGCTCGGCAAGGACGCTTTTCAGGAAGCGGACATTTTCGGCGTGACCATGCCGATCGTGAAGCACAGTTATCTTGTGAAGAAAACCAATGACATTCCGAGAGTGATCAAGGAGGCCTGGCACATCTGCCAGACCGGCCGTCCGGGCCCCGTGCTGATCGACCTTCCCAAAGACATCACCTCCGGCCCTTTTTCCGGCGACAGCATTGATCCCGAGATGGACATCCCGGGATACAAGGTGCATGACAAGCCGGGCAAGGCGGACATTGCGAAGCTGGCCAAGGCCTTTGCCGGGTCCAAGAAACCTCTCCTTTTGGTTGGCCACGGCGCCGTGATCGCGCGGGCCGGGAAGGCCATCAAGGAACTGGCGGAAAAATTGCGCGCGCCCGTGACCAACACCCTGCTCGGGAAAGGCGCGTTTCCGGAAACCCACCCCCTGTCGCTCGGCATGCTGGGCATGCACGGGACCGCTTATGCCAACAAGGCCCTGATCAATTGCGATCTCATCTGCTCCTTGGGCTCCCGCTGGGATGACCGCATCAACGGCAACAATGCGGAATTCTGCATCAACGCGAAGAAACTGCACGTGGACATTGACCAGGCCGAGATCAATAAAATTGTGAGGCCCGACGTACACGTGGTCGGAGACGCCCGTTTCGTGGCCGAAGAACTGGTGAAACTTGTCGAGCCGCTGGACACCGCCGAATGGCTGAAGGAATTGGATTATTACCGTAAACAGTTTCCTCTCAAATACGGCACCGAAAAGGGGCTGACGGCCCAGTATGTGATTGACACCTGTTTCAAGGTGACCAAGGGCAAAGCCCTGGTGACAACGGACGTGGGCCAGCACCAGATGTGGGCCGCGCAATTTTATCTTTCGGATTATCCGGATTACTGGATTTCCTCCGGAGGTGCCGGAACCATGGGCTTCGGTTTCCCTGCCGCTGTCGGCGCGCAGTTCGGCAAGCCGAAGGATCTGGTCGTGGCCATCGTGGGCGACGGCGGGTTTCAGATGACGCTTTCAGAGCTGGCGACCGCTTACATCCACAAACTTCCCGTGAAGGTCCTGATCATCGATAATAAATATCTGGGCATGGTGCGTCAGTGGCAGGAGCTCTTTTTCGAAAACCGGCTTTCCGGAGTGGATCTGGAAGGTAACCCGGATTTCGTGAAGCTGGCGGAAGCTTACCGGATCAAGGGCTTTCACATCGACAATGTCAAAGATTGCGAAAAAGTCATGGCGGACGCCATGAGTTATCCGGGCCCCTGCGTGATCCATGCGGAAGTCATCAAGGAAGGCAACGTGTTCCCCATGGTCCCGGCCGGGAAATCGGCGCACCACATGATCATCGAGCCGCCGACCACAAAACTTGAGAAACCGACAGGAAGCACTTAACGCGATGAACCCGTTACCCCCGACAGCAGAAACTCACATCATCAGCATGATGGTGGCCAATAAGCCCGGCGTCCTTGTGCGCGTGGCCCTTGTGTTCGCCCGCCGCGCGTATAACATCGATTCGCTGGTGGTCTCCCCTTCCATCAACCCGAAATTTTCCCGGATGACCATCACAGCCAAGGGCGACCCGGGCATTTTGGAGCAGATCATCCGGAACTTGAACAAGCTCGTGGATGTCCTGCACGCGAGCGAGCACGATACTTCTCTTTCCGTGGACCGCGAATTGGCTCTTCTCAAGGTCAAAGCCACTCCGGCGGCCAAGACCGCCGTGGCCCGGCACTGCAAGAAGTTCCATGCCAAGATCGTGGATGCGACGGAGAACACCCTGGTCATTGCCCAGAGCGGAACGACTGAAGAGCTCGATGAGTTCGAGAACCTTGTGAAGAATTATACGATTTTGGAAAAGGTGCGGTCGGGTAAACTTCTGGTGGCCAAAGGCAAGGAAACCACGTAAACGGCAGGATCAATTCCAATTCATCCGCAGCAATCCAATCTTCTCTTGCTTCTCTGTTTCTCCCGCGCTGATTCCGATCACGCCCGGCAGGTCTGTTACAGGCGTGACTTTTAGGATCACAGGCGCCAATCCCTCCATCGGAATTTTCTCCTGCAGGTCTTTCGCGGAGATCGTCAAGGGAACCCCTCTTTCGTCATAGCGGATTTTCAAGTCCAGTAAGGCCGGGTTCAGGTCGATCCCGCCCTTCTCTCCTTCAGCCATGGCGGTCTGCTGCGGAACGGTGCTGCGGAATTTCAGCAGGAAAAACTTTTTTTCTCTTTGCCACTCCAGGTACATTTGGTTGCTTTCGTAACCGGACCGGGCCAGTGATTTGCCAAAAACGGTCTCCGGATATTTTTGTGTGAGTGCTGGAAGCCGGTCGTCGGTTTTGGCCACTTCCTGATATTGGAAGAGGAATTGGCGGAGCTGCATATTGGCGTCGATTTGGGCCTGGACGCTGGGGAATGTGTTGCTTTCGAAATTGGCGATGATCTGTTGCGCTTCGTTGCGGGTGACGGGCGCGACGCCGGCCCGTTGGAAAGCGGGAAGCCCGGCCATGCGGCCGTCAAGATCGCCCTGTTGCGCAACAAATTTGGCCAGCTCGGTCAAGGTGGGGACGTTCACGATTTCCCCCTTGACAACTGCCCCGGCGGGGAGCTGCCTTCTGACAAGGGACAAAAACCCTGTCATGATCCCGCGGCGCTGATGGTCGGGATTGATGCGGATGAAGTCCAGGACGAATTCAAAGTTTTGCCGGCCACGGGATGCGAGGTTGGCCTTGATATCGATAGAGCCGGCATCGGAGTTGGATTGGGCGCCGAGGATGCGAACGCGGTAAGAAGGCGCGGTTGTTTCGGCCGTCAGGGGATCCATGGAAAATTTATATTCCCGGTCGCGGTCTTCCGGCCGGGCATCGGCGGCCGGGAGGGCCGCCTGTTGCAGACTTGCGGCCAGATTCATCAGGGTGGCTCTCCTTTCCTCCCGGTCCGGGAGAACGCCGGCCCGGACGGGTTCCGCGGAACCCGTGGCCACGCTGTCCATTCGGACGACATGATTGGTCGGGCTGAAACGCTGGACAAGGATCTGATGGTCGCGGAAACCCGCGTTCTGCCTCACCTGGATGTGCTTGGGGAATTTATCGTTCCCGGGCATGGGCTGGTTGGCAATTTCTGTGAGGCTGGGCAGGGACCGGTCTCTCTGGGCGAGTTCCTGGTATTGATAAAGGTATTGTCTGAGCGTGTCTTTGATCGCGATAAACCGGTCCGTGTCCCAGATGGATTCCTGCCTTTCGATCTCCATCATAATATTTGTCAGTTTGCCGGTTGTGACAATGGCCTGGGGGTTGTTCTGGAACTCGGGCAGTTGATAGAATCGGTCGTCGTATTGGCCCCGGTGGATGACCGCTTTGGCGATTCCCAACAACGTATCATTGTTGACGATCTCGGATGTCAGGTGGAATCCTTCGGGCATGCGGTCGTTGATTGAGCGCAGGAAGGCCGTGTAGAGGCCGCGATTTTCGTATGCGGGACTGACGGCGGACATTTCAATTTTTACGACAAGGTCCCGGTCCCCCCTTTCCAGCCAATTGGACGACACCTCAAAATATCCGGCCCGTTCGTTGGTCCGTGCATCAAAGATTTGAAATAGCTGGGTCCGCGCGGTCGTTTCCAGGGACGTGAATTCATCGATCTCCCTCTCCAGGCGAAAGACCGGTTCGGTCTCGTCCGGCGAGATCTTTCGCACCGTCAGGCTCGCGCCGTTTAGGGGAGTGAAAATTTCATTGAACAGCGCTTCCCGTTCCGCTTCTGTCTGGGGCGGGCGCGGCGGCTGGGCCAGGGCCCTGCGGCCTTCCAGCCGAACGCTGACACGGGAGAGCCGCTGGGGTGCCTGGCGTTGGCTTTCATTGAGATTCCCCCTGTCCTTGGGGGTCAGCATGGAATTGTCTTTGATCCGCAGTTTTTGCGCGGAAAGATCCCTGGCGATGAAACCGCCGGAATAATATTTTCGGGGAATCGGCTCCTGCCCGGCGGATTCGACGTCATCCCGGACATAATGAAAGACGCCCTCCTGGTAGGCCCGCAGGTATTGCGCGTAAATCCTGTCTTTGGCGTCCGTGTCTTCGGTCTCGACTCCCGCGATTTTGTTGCGGTCCACATAAACCGCTCCGAGCACGCTTTCCTTGAGCCTTTTTTTGAACCAGGCGGCCAGGATCAGGGAATGATAGACCTGCCGGAGATTGGCGAAATTTTGTCCCTGGTTCACTTCTTTCTCGAGCTCGGGCAGGATGATGTCCTTGACGATCTGGGAGGACAGATCGGAAGCTTCGGTGACCTCACCTCGGGACAGTTGCCCCGTCCCCGTATAGGGGTTGTCGAGGTTGTTGTCGCGGGCCAGGTAGTCCCCTTCCAGCATGACCTTCAGGCGGTTGTCCAGGACGTAAGCCGTGTTCCGGTGCTCATACACTTCGGCGGTGTCGGGAATGATCCATACCTTGTTGAATGTGTTGATGGGGATGCGGGTGGTCCCGAATTTTTCCTGGGCCTTGGCGTAGACCTGCTTCCAGAAATTTTTCCCCAGCGCGCTTTCCGGATAGATCATGGAGGCGGTGAGCTGTTTGAGCAGGTAATCCTGGGAGAGGAGGTCCCTCCCCATCTCGGTTTGCCCGAACATCTCCGGGATGATCTTGTCGTCCTCGTAAGGCGAAAGGTTGACCCACAGTTCGTCCTCCGGGACGGTCAGGGCGGCCAAGAAATATTTGATGAGCTTGCGGGATTCCTCTTCGAGGGCCGCGCCTTCCAGCGGAACATCGCCCCTGTCAATGATGAAATCCAGCTTGAACGGATCTTTGGGGTCGATGACAACGGCTTTGAGGAGAGGCGGCGTCTGGGCCGGGCTGACAGAAACCATCTGCCCGCCGGCCGGGAGCGTGAGCTGCTGTTCCTCCCCTTCCGCTTTTGCCGGTCCTGTGAGGAGGAGTCCGGAGAAAAAGAGAATGCAGGATAACAGACGGACAAGGGACACGGAGCGGGATGGAGTATAAAGAATAATCATAGGGATATATATCTAAAGGAAAGTATACACCGGCGCAGATAGTCTAATCAAGGAAGGACAAGGGAAATCTTAAGAGGCCTTACCGAGACTGCAAGGCAGGATCTTTGGCATCTCATTCGGTGGAAGGATGACCAGGGCGACTTCCACTCCCTCGGCGGTGTGCTCGATGGAACTGATCAGGCACCGGTTCCGGTCGATCCCTTCGCGGTCAGCTCCCAGATACTGGGCGGCGGCGGCCCGGAGGGCGTCCCATTCCAGATAGAGAATGAACTGGGCCTCTTCGTCCCGGATCTCTAGGTCCCGGGCAACGGTGATGAAGGGGATATCCAGAATGTCTGCCAGGTCCCGGCCCGCGCAATACTTGGAAAATCCGGACTGTGCGGTGATCTCGCGGCCGCAGGTGATCTTGGCGAAATCAAACGAGACGAACCTCTCGAAAGAGTCCAGTTTCATGTTGATGCCTGAGGAACTGTCGGAGCAGGGCATTGTTCCCTCGTTTGGGTTGCGATGTGCTGGAAAAGTTTCGATGCGTCCTAAGTATACTGAAACAGCGCCGGATATTCAAGTTTATTGACGGGGTACGCAAGGCCCGACCACTTCGGCGCTCTTCCCTCTAGGCGTCAGTCGCAGGGATCTTGGAAACGGCGAGACGGGGGTGTGCAGCCGGAACATTTGAAATGAGTTCCCATAAGTTTGTCTGAACAAGGAGATACGCCCTGCGGACCTCAACAATACATCGGCAGGCCCTTTGACAAAAATAATGATTTTCATGCTTTCGTCCGGAATGATAATCTCTTCCCCTGAATCCGCGCGGATTGTTCTCGCGGGACGGGAGCCTCTTGCTTCCCATCCGCAATCCGCCAGGTCGAAGAAATGCCCCGTCGGCACATCCAGGAAAAAGCGCGCCTGCTCCATTTCGTTGCCGGATGGTATTTTTTCAGGCCCGGCGTTTTTGAGCGAGATGACGGCTGTCCCTTTTTCAATGGCCCGGAGATACATCACCGGCAGGATGCTGGCATAATCGCGGAACGAAGGGTCAATGCCGGCACGGTATTCTTCGGGGTACGAGGACGCCATCCCCTGCGCCGGGTCGAAGGTGTACCGCGTGAAATATTCGGAGGAACCGCTGGGAAACGAAAGATAAACCGCTCCCTCCTGCCTCCGGCGGTCCAGGCGTTTTCGGGCATCCAGGATCGTGCGGCCGGTTTTGGCGGGAATCCAGTAATCCTGGTGGAACCGAATGGCGTCCGTGACCCCTTCTCCCGAATGGCTGACGTTCGACATCCCGATACAAGTGACGGCGGTCAGGAGGACCAGAAAGATATTCCTGTTTTTTTGTAAGGCCTTGGCCGACAGCAACCCGAGCGCCATGGCCAGCAACGCAATGTCGGGGTAAGGATAATAATGGCTGAAAAACAGAAGGCTTGGGAAGACCGCTCCGGGAGGCATGATGTATTCATGCAGGCCGCTGGGATGCGGCAGAAATAACGCCTTGATCAAAATAACGGCGAGCAGAAGAACCGCAATGTTCCGTGAGGCCTGATCGGCCCGGATGCGCAACAGGACATATGCGAGGATGAGGCTCGCGGCCCCGGCCAGGAGGCCCCAGGCCGACGCATCCCAGTATCCCAAATTGCGCCTGAGAAAAAACAGCCCTGCCGCCTGGAAGGTGTCTGTCAGGATGGCCGCGTGGGAAAAGTATCCCAGGTATGTCCGCAGAAGGTCCCCCAGATATCCCACGGACCCCAGAGGGTCATGGGCCTTGCGGGACATCATCAGGGTTGTCCCCAGGAGCAAGGCGCAAATCCCGCCGGCCGCCCAAAAAGCCGGGAGGGCCGGATTGCGCCAGGTTGTTTTCTCCGGGGATTTTAAGACAGCCAGCCCAAACACGGCCGGCAACAGAAAGACGGATGTTTCATCGGAGAGAACCGTGAGAACCAGCAGCCCTGCGAGGATGACCGTGTCCTTTAGGCGCCATCTTCCCTTCTGTGTCGCGATCCAAAGGCAGCTGAGCAGGAATCCCGTGACCACGACCAGTTTGGCGCTGCGGAACGGGAACAGCAGGGTCGAAATGGCCGTGGCAGAGTTGAGGAAAAAGCAGGCGGCCAGATATCCGGTCAGCCGGCTGCCGGTCAGGCGGACAACCGTGAGCCCCAGCAGGATGGTGTTCAGAAGATGGATCAGGCTGTGCGTGTAGTTATGGAATGTCGCGACCCCCAGGAATTGCCAGAATTTGAATCCCAGCATGTCTGCAAGGTAGGAAACATGGCGCAGTCGGAATCCCAGATAGTCGATCTGGGAGGGCATGAAGATTTTCGCGAAATCATTTTTGGTGACGCCGGTGTGATACGCGGGTTGGGTTTGACCGGGGTCAAGGGACCAGAAGATGTTCTGCCAGATCATCTCCCCCTGTTGGTAAAGGATCGGCAGGGTATTGACATAAAGAAAGAGAGAAATTTGGACCAGGAAAAGAAACGACAGCAGGGCAAGCAGGACGTTCTCTTTTTTCATAGGAATTTTATTATACCAGCTGTGACTGGTTCATAGTCCTGAAAATAGAAAAACCCCCGGGGGGATTCACCGGGGGGTTTTATGAGACTTTTTGAAGCTATCCTTCTTGTCTCAACGCCCTTACCACTCCAGCGCGCCGCCGGTTTGGTATTCGGTCACGCGGGTCTCGAAGAAGTTCTTTTCCTTCTTGAGGTCGATGACCTCGCTCATCCAGGGGAACGGATTGGCGGAGCCGTACAGCTTGGGGAGCCGGAGTCTCTCCAGCCGCCGGTCCGCGATGTACTGGACATATTCCCGGAGCTGCGGGACGTTGAGTCCCAGGACGCCGTTGGGCAGGCATTCCTGGGCGTAATTGCATTCCAGCTCAACGGCTTTTTTGATGCGGGTGATGATGTAATCCTTGAATTCCTGCGTCCATGCCGCCGGGTTCTCATCGATGATCGCGTTGATGAGCTCGATCCCGAAGTTCATGTGCACGCTTTCATCACGGAGGATGTACTGGATCTGCTCGCAGGTCCCGGGCATCCGGTTCTGGCGGCCGAAGGACAACATGCTGACAAATCCGCTGTAAAAGAAGATCCCTTCCGTTACCACGTAAAATCCCACTAAGTTGTCGATGAATTTCTGGAGGCCGGCCGCGCTCCGGGTGTCCACGTTGGCGTCGATGATCCCGTCCGTGCAGCTCATCGAGAATTCGTCTTTTTCGTAGATCTCTTTGTTCTCGCGGTACATGTTGAAGATCTCCGCTTCGTCCAGGGACAGGGATTCCACGATGTACTGGAAGGCGTGGACATGGATGGCCTCTTCGAACGCCTGGCGCAGGAGATACTGGCGGCATTCGGGATTGTCCACGATCTTGTAGATCGAAAGCACGATGTTGTTTCCGACCAGGGTCTCGGCCGTGGAGAAAAAGCCGAGGACCCGCTTGATCAGGTGTCGCTCATCCTTGGTGAAAAACGCCGGGTCTTTCCACTGCTCGATGTCCCTTTGCATGGAGACTTCGGTGGGCATCCAGTGGTTGGAACAGCCGTCGAGGTAAAACTGCCAGGCCCATTTGTACTTGATCGGGACCAGCTGGTTGACGTCGACGGTCCGGTCGTTGTTGAGGACCTTTTTGTTGTCGGCGGTGACGCGTTCGCGCGTCATACGGATACATTCTTGCGCCATGGGACAGCTCCTGGTTAAAAATTAAACGGTGGTTATCGCGCCCGCCGGTTATTGGCAGGCCTCGCAGTCTTCTTTGGACCCGGCGGCTTCCGGTTTCGTCGCGGCGGCCGGAGCGGCTGTTGTGGCCGCGGGCTGCGGCTTGGGGTCGTCCTGGCGGCGTCCGCCGATGATGTTGTTGATATATTTTTTGTCGGTGATGTCGAGCGTGCTTTTTTCGATGCGGGTGGCGCCCATGGACCGCAGGTAATAGGTGGTCTTGAGCCCCTTCTCCCACGCGAGCATATACATGTCGTTGACCTTCTGCCCGCTTGGCTTGGCCTGGTACAGGTTGAGCGATTGCCCCATGTCGATCCACTTTTGGCGCCGGCTGGCGGACTCGATCATCCACTCGTATTCGATCTCAAAGGCCGTGGCGTATTTGCGTTTGATCTCTTCGGGGATCCGTTCGATCTCCTGGATGCTCCCGTCGAAGTATTTGAGGTCGTTGAGCATCTCCTGGTCCCAGAGCCCCGCTTTTTTGAGGTCTTCCACCAGGTATTCGTTGACGACCGTGAACTCCCCGGAGAGGTTGCTTTTAACGAAGATGTTCTTGAAGATCGGCTCGACAGAGGCGGTCACGCCGATGATGTTCGCAATGGTCGCGGTCGGCGCGATGGCCATGATATTGCTGTTGCGGATCCCGTGCTTGATGAGTTCCTCACGGATCCGGGCCCAGTCCATCTTGAAGGACCGGTCCGCGGTCAGATACCCGCCCCGTTCCCGTTCCAGAAGGTCCAGAGTGTCGATCGGCAGCATCCCCCTGTCCCATTTGGATCCGGTGTAGGAGGAGTACGTCCCCCGCTCTTGGGCCAGCTCAATGGAGGCCAGAATCGCGTAATACGAAATAGCTTCCATGGATTCATCGGCGAATTGAACGGCTTCCTGCGAAGCATAGCTGAAGTTTTGGATAAAGAGCGCGTCCTGGAACGCCATCAGCCCCAGGCCGACCGGGCGGTGGCGCTGATTGGCGGTTTTGGCTTCGACGGTGGGGTAAAAGTTGATGTCGATGACGTTGTCCAGCATTCGCACCGCGGTGCGGATGGTTTCCCGCAGTTTGTTGTGGTCGATCCCCTGGGGCGTTGTGTGGGCGGCCAGGTTCAGGGATCCGAGGTTGCAGACGGCGGTCTCCTCCTTGGACGTGTTCAGGAGGATTTCCGTGCAGAGGTTTGAGCTGTGCACGACCCCGACGTGGTCCTGCGGAGAGCGGATGTTGGACGGGTCCTTCCAGGTCATCCAGGGATGCCCGGTTTCGAACAGCATGCTGAGCATTTTTCGCCAAAGTTGGACCGCCGGCATGGTCTTGAATTGCCGCATCTTCCCTTCCCGTGCCAGGGCCTCGTATTCTTCGTACCGTTTTTCAAAGGCCTGGCCGAAAATGTGGTGCAGATCCGGCGTCTCGTTGGGGCTGAACAGGGTCCAGTCGCCGTTATTTTTGACCCGTTTCATGAAGAGGTCCGGGATCCAGTTGGCCGTGTGCATGTCGTGGGTGCGGCGGCGCTCATCCCCCGTGTTTTTGCGCAGTTCGAGGAATTCCTCGACATCGAGGTGCCAAATTTCCAGATACGCGCACATGGCTCCTTGACGTTTTCCGCCTTGATTGACGGCCAGGGCGGTGTCATTGGCGACTTTCAAGAACGGGATGATGCCCTGGCTGCGGCCGTTGGTCCCTTTGATCCGGGCGCCCATGGCGCGGATGTTGGTCCAGTCGTTGCCGAGCCCGCCGCTCCATTTGGACAGCATGGCGTCGTCCTGGACGCATTTGAAAATGTGAAAAAGATCGTCGTCCACGGTTGTGAGGAAGCAGGACGAGAGTTGGGAATGGCGCGTACCGGAGTTGAACAGCGTCGGGGTCGAAGACGTGAAGCGGAAGGTCGAAAGGACATTGTAAAATTCAACGGCCCTTTCGTTTTTCTGGGCCCCTTCATTTTTGGCAAGCCCCATGGCCACGCGCATCCAGAAGACCTGCGGCAGTTCCAGGCGGCGCCCGTCCCAGTGCAGGAAATACCGGTCATACAACGTCTGGAGTCCCATGTAGCGGAATTTGAAATCCCTTTTGGCGTCCAGTTTATTTCCCAGATATTGCAGGTCAAAGCCGAGAAGGTCCGGGTTGAGGAGCTCCAGATCGACGGCCTTTTTGATGAACTGGGGAAAATACGTCGCGTATTCGGTCTTGATTCCTTCGAAACTGACGTCATGGCCGATGGTCTCGCGGTATTCCTTCAAAAGCAGCAGGCGTGCGGCCGTGAAGCTGTAGTTCGGCTCGACTTCAATGCAGGTCCGGGCGGCCATGATGTTGGCCATGGCGAGCTGCTCTTCAGTCATCCCGTTGAAGTAGTTTTTGACGGCCTCGGTGAGGATGTTTTCCGACGAAACGCCTTCCAGGCCGGCGCAGCATGTTTCCATCCGGAAGTGCAGGGCATTGAGGTCAAAGGGTTTTTCCTCTTGGCCGGAGGCCTTGAGGCGGATGCTTTTGACCCATTCCAGGGAGACATCGAGGCCAGGGGCTGAGGTCTGCCGGCTTTTGGCGCGGTCTTCGCGATACAGAATATATCTTTTGGCCACATCATGCAGTCCGCCGGCCATGAGGTTTTTTTCGACCAGGTCCTGGATCTCCTCGATGTGGATGGCTTTGCCTTCGGGCCATTGTTTGCGGATGTCGGCCAGGACCATCTCGGTCAGGTCTTGGGATTTCTGGACAAGCGGTTCCGTCCAGTCTCCCCCGTTGTGGGCACGCAGGGCCTTGGCGATGGCCATGGTGATTTTTTCCGGTTTGAAGGAAACCACCCTTCCGTCCCGTTTGATCGTAGTGTACAACTCAAACAGTGAGCGGCGGGCCGCGTGTTGTTTGCGGTATTCGCTATAAAGAGAAGCCGCCTGTTTGTACCCGTTTTCATAGAGCTGGCGGATGACTTCGTCCTGGATGTTCTCAACCGTGAGGATATTTTGCGCCGCTGCCCGTTCCTTAAGAACCGATAAAACTTTTTGTGTGACCATCTCCGCCTCTTGGGCAGCCGCGGCCGGCAAGGCGGCTTCCCGGGGAAGGCCGTTGAATTGTTTAAACGCGTTGCCGATGGCGTTGGAGATGCGGGTCACGTTGAATGCCACCACCTGGCCGTTGCGTTTCTGGACTTTCATGCCGGTGCCGACGACGGGGGTCTCGTGCGACATTACGCCTTCCTCCTTGCAAACAGGTTGAGGTTTTGGAGTTGATCGTATTGGGGGCCGAAAACAGGACATGGGCTAAAAAGCTGTTTAATCATACTAAATATGGTAGAGATTAATTTTGACACACAATATATAGTATTAATTGAGACAGGTTTTGTCAAGGCTTGATTTTGATTTTGGAGAATTTTACTTTGTCTGGTTTTGTCGACGGGTGTCCCACCCGGCCTGGCCGGCCGGATGGGACCGGTGATTTATTTTTTAATAATTGTTTGGAAGGGCATTTTCATTTTGCATCGGCGAAGCGTTTGGCCACAGCGCTCCAGTTGACCACATTCCAAAAGGCCGCGATATAATCCGGCCTGCGGTTCTGGTAATGCAGATAATAGGCGTGCTCCCAGACGTCCAGTCCGAGGATCGGTGTCCCCTTGAAATCCGAAACGTCCATGACCGGATTGTCCTGGTTGGGAGTGGATCCGATGGTGAGTTTCCCGCCGCTGGCGCACAGCCAGGCCCAGCCGCTGCCGAAACGCCCGACGGCAGCCTTGGCGAACTGTTCTTTAAAGGCGTCGAAGCCGCCGAAGTCCCGGTTGACGGCCTCGGCGAGCGCGCCCTCCGGTGTCCCTCCGCCCCCTTTGCCGGCCGGAGCGAGCAGGGTCCAGAACATCGAATGGTTGAGATGCCCGCCGCCGTTGTTACGCACGGCCCCGCGGATGTCGGCCGGAACGGCGTTGATGTTGCGGACAAGGTCTTCCAGGGATTTTGATTCGAGGTCCGCCTTGCCGGCGACGGCGTTGTTTAAATTGGTGACGTAGGCGTTGTGATGCTTGCCGTGGTGGATCTCCATGGTCTTGGTATCGATGTACGGTTCCAGGGCGTTATGCGGATACGGAAGATTCGGTAACGTAAAGGCCATACTTTGTTCCCTCCTCAATAATCTTCACCCGTTTAAGGGAGAAGCGTTGATGGTCGTTATGGGAGCTTTTTGACGGCGGCGAGGACTTCGTCGTAATTCGGTTCTGTCGCGACTTCCTTGACGAGTTGGATGTACTGGACCTTGCCGTCCTTGTCGAGCACAAAAACGGAACGGGCCAGCAGACGCAGGCCCTTGATCAGCACGCCGAACGCCTCGCCAAATGAAGCGTACCGGTAATCGGAAAGCGTTTTGACTTTATCGCATCCGGTGGCCCCGCACCAGCGTTTTTGGGCGAACGGCAGGTCCATGCTCACGGTCAGGATGATCACGTCGTCTCCAAGTTGGGCCGCTTCCTGGTTGAAGCGTTTGGTCTGCAGGTCGCAGATCGGCGTGTCCAGAGACGGGACAGCGCTGATGATGCAGGTTTTTCCTTTAAACGAAGACAACTTGACCTCGGACAGATCGTTAGTGGTCAGGGTGCAGTCCGGCGCCGGCTCTCCGGCCTTGATTTCGTTGCCGAGCAGGATCATGGGGTTGCCTTTAAGGGTCACGAGACCCGGTCGTTCCTTCATGATGAGCTCCTTTCCATGTCAGGGTGTGAGGTGCCGTGTGATTAGTTTTCAAGGACTTTGCGGTAGGTGACGGCCGCGAGGATCCCGCCGATGACGGGCCCGAGCCAGTAAAGCCAGATGTTGTCAAGCCCGCCGCCCAGCAGTGCAGGCCCGAGGTGCCGCGCCGGGTTCATGGCGGCTCCGGAAATGGGTCCGCCCATGAGGACACCCAGCCCCACGGTCAGCCCGATGAAGAGCCCTCCGACTTTCGGCGCGCGCTTGTCAACGGCCGTTCCGTAAACGACGAATATGAGGAAAAATGTCAGGATGATTTCGGTCAGGAGTCCCATGCCGACGGAAATCCCTTCGCCGAGCGCCGGGGTGCCCATGTTGACGGCGTTGAGAGCAGCGGTCGGGACGCAGAGCTTAATGAGGAAGGCCGCGGCAATGGCGCCGAGGCACTGGGAAATGACATAGCCGATGGTATTGAGGGCGTCGATCTTTTTGGCGAAGAACAATCCGATCGTGACCGCCGGGTTCAGGTGCCCGCCGCTGACAGCCGCAGTGGCGCTGACCATGACCGCAATCGCCAATCCATGAGCCAGGGCGATGCCGGTCAGCCCGGACTGGCCGCCGGTGATGTGGTCGGCAACAATGGCCCCCACGCCGATAAAAATCAAAGTGAACGTTCCGATACATTCTGCGACAAGTGCCCTGACGTTCATGCGTGGCTCCTTAGGGAAGTTTTTGATGCGGAATTCGTCTCAACCGGTTTTTTATCATACTCTTTTTCATTTTTTTGTCAACAGGAGAAAAACAGAAAAGTTTTCATTACTATGTTAGTCGTATATGTTAGAATTTTAATGAGGGCATGACTTAAGGAACGAAGTGAACGTAAGTCCTTGCGCGAACCCATTCCACTTCGCTCAGGGTGGTTTGGCCCCTCTGGGCCAAACCACCGCAGGGGCTCCAAAACCAGGAGAATCGCATGTTTATTTATAAGACCAAAATCCATCTCCACGACACCGACGCCGCCGGGTTACTTTTTTTCAGCAATCAGCTCAAGATCGTCCATGACGCCTATGAGTCTGCCCTGGACCAGGCCGGGTTCGGTTTTGACGTCCTCCTGCGGCGCAAAAAATATTTTCTGCCCATTGTCCACGCTGAAGCCGGATACAAGGCCCCCCTCTTTGTCGGAGACCGCATCACGGTCGAGATGACCGTGGAGCGGCTGGGCACGACGTCCTTCACGTTCGTCTACAAAATTTTTAACCAGAAGAAAACCCTCGTGGGCACGGCCCGCACGGTTCACGTGACCACGGACAAAAAAACGCGCAAGAAAATCCCTCTTCCCTCGGAACTCCGCAAGGCTGTCAAGACGCTATTGTAACCGCGTCAACCCCGTCCCTGTTTCCGCCATTTGCCGGAATAATTTTTTGGACACCTTGAGCCCCTGCGTGGCCTCTGCCGGCCAGAGGTAATATGTCCGGGGGATCTTGTAGCCGGACAAGGCGTTTCGCAGTTCCCGGAGGATGTGCGTCTCCGTCACTGCCGCGCCCGGAGCCGTATCGAGAAACGCCACCGGGCGCTGTCCCAGATCGCGGTCCTCAACCGCGACCACCAGCGCCCGGCGCACGCCGTTCAGCCGACCCAGAGCGAGTTCAATTTCCTCCGGGGAAATGTTTTCCCCTCCGCTGATGAACATGTTGTCCTTGCGGCCTGTGACGGTCAGCCCCCCTTCGCTGGATATCTTTCCCAGATCGCCGGTCGCGAACCATCCGTCGGGGGTCAACGGGCGGTGGATTTTATTCTCTGACAAATATCCCAGAAAAAGCGTCTTTCCGTTGACGAGGATTTCTCCCTCGGGAGAGATCTTCGCGTCCCGGTGGAGCAGGATCCTGGCGCAAAAATTTCCATCCGTTGTGATTGGCCCTGTTGCGACCTGGGACGCCATTTCCGAAAGGCCGTAGGTGCAATACACGTTTTTTAGAGAATGCCGCCGGGCGGCCGCGGTCAACCCCGGCGGGATCGGCGCGCCGCCGAGCAGGATGGCTTTTAAAAGTTTAAGCGTTTGCGGTCCATTCGGACGGTCCAGAAGCCGCTGCAGTTGCGTGGGCACAAAAGAAGCGTGCGTGATCTCGTATCGGGAAATCGCATCGGCCTGGTCTTCCTTGTCCTGCGGAACGACCACGGTCCCTCCTCCGAGGAAACAACGGAACATGATCCCGATCCCGCTGACATGGTACAACGGCAGAGACAAAAGCCACCGGTCTCCGGCTGTGACCGGGATGAGCTCATTGGATCCCAGGGCATTGTCATAATGATTTCCGTAGGAATGCAGGATCGCTTTGGGTTCGGAGGTGCTGCCGGAGGTGAAGATGACCGTCGCCTCCTGGTCAAAATCGACCACGGGGTCGCCTCCGGCGGGTTCGTCATCCGGGTCGCCGGTGAGGAGATATTCCGTGGGGAACCGCGTGCCGGGAAGGTCTTTGAGGGTTTCCAGCTCAGAGGACGGCGCGAACAGGATTTTGCAGCCGGTCATTTTGATCCGCGACGCCAGGGCAGGAACCGGTTCGCGCAGGTTTAAGAGACAGGCCACGGCCTTCAATCGGAACAGGGCCGGGAGAAGGATCAGGACAGCCGTCGAGGCCTGCGCGTAAACCGCGACCCGGGTCCCGGGCTGGATCCCGAGCTTTTGCAGCTGCCGCGCCGCTGCCGATATCCGGCGGTCATACTGCGTGTAAGTGAGGGTTTTTCCGCTTTCCAGGACCGCGGCCGCTTCGGGATTCCTTTCGACGGACCTGCGGACCGGGCATGGGATGGTCGTCATATCTGCAGCCGTTGCAGAAGCCGGAAATTGATGTTGGATTCGGTGACGGGTGAGTTGTGGTAGTCCAGGTTGCCGTTGGAAACGATGGGGTTCTGGATCAGGAGGTTTTCTTCAAACCAATTGACGGTGTCGAGCCCGGCGGCGACATAGTGCCGTCCCTCCTCGGCCATGCTGGCCAGGGCCACGATCCCCAGCGCGGACTCATAGCAGGAGCTGATCACCGGCAGCAAGGCCATCTGCCGCGCTTTCTGAAAAAGCTGCCAGGCGTTTTCAAGCCCGCCCAGGACCATGGGCTTGATGACCAGGACATCCACGCCTTCGATGGATTTGATCGTTTCAAAATCCGCTGTCTGCAGTGTCTCATCAAGGGCCACAGGTATAAAGGTCTTGAGGAAAAATTCCGGGATTTTTTCGATATCCTTGAACGGTTCCTCGAGATATTCAAGACTCGCCGGCCCGATCTTTTTGCCGAATTTCAGGGCCTCTTCGAAATCCCAGCCCTGGTTGGCGTCGAGCCGCAGCAGGACTTTGTCCCGGGTGATCTTGTTGACCGCGGCGACCTTGTCCGCGTCCTCATGGATGTCCTGGGACCCCACTTTGAGTTTCATGCTGCGATACCCGAGTCCCAGCAGGGTTTGGGCCTGTTCCACGACCTGCTCCAGGGAACCCTGCAAAAGACCGCACAGGGCCACGTGCCCGACGGGCTGATGATGCTCGTGGATCACCTGCCCCAGGGGGACTTTTTTGGCATTCGCCAGGAGATTTAAGATTGCCATCTCCGCTCCGAAGCGGACGGACGGGGAAAGTGCCAGCGATTTGAACCAGTTGTGGAAATGGCCGTTCAGGTGCGTGAGCCCATGCGGGATCTCCCGGGTCAGAAATTCTTCCTTTACTTGACTGAGCTGGTGTTCCGCCTGGATCAGGGTTTCCCGGCTGAATCCCGGCAGGGGCGAAATCTCGCCGAACCCGCTGGTCCCATCCGCGTTCTTGATTTGCAAAATAATGCCGTCCCTCGTGGCGGCCTTCGTCCCTTTGACGAGGACCGGACGTTTGAGTTTGAGGGAATAGCGGTAAGCGATAAATTCCGTAACGATCATAAGATCCACCCCGCGACAAAGACGACGCTGTATAAAAGGAGTAAGCGGCCTGTGGCGGCCAGGGTGTGGTTGAGGCGCGCGGCGTCCGTGAACGTGAAAATGTCTTCGAAACTCTTGATCGCAAGCAAGGGGAGAGCGACGCAGGCCAGGATGCCCAGGTGGTCCTGGATGAGCGCAAAGATCAGCGCGGGCAGGGCCCCGGCGAGAAGGACGAGCGCGAGGTATTCCCTTTGGGCAAAAACTTTTCCGAAGCGCACGGCCAGGGTCCGTTTGCCGGAACGGCTGTCCGTCGGAATGTCGCGAAGGTTATTGACCGCCAGGATCGCGGCGGACAAGAGCCCCGGCCCGAGCCCGGCCAGGATGACGGCGTAATTCATCTCAAAAGACTGGACGTAATAGGTTCCGGCCACGGCCACCGGCCCGAAAAAGACCAGGACAAAAATTTCTCCCAGCCCCAGATATCCGAGAGGCCTCGGCCCGGCCGTGTAAAAAATTCCTGAAAGGATCGAGAGCGCGCCGATGACCGCGATCGGCCAGCCGGCCCGGAGCATCAGCCAAACGCAGCAGGCCGCGGCCAGGAGAAATGTCAGGGTCATAGCGGCCACGATGCCGGACGGCGAGACCAGCCCGGCCTGGGTGACGCGGGTCGGGCCCTTCCGTTCTTCGGTGTCCGCGCCTTTCTTAAAATCAAAGTAGTCGTTGGCAAGATTGGTGCCGATCTGGATGAGGAGCGCCGCGGCCATGGCCACGGCCGCGCTGGGCCAGTGGTGGATTCCGTCGCCGAAGGCCATGCCTGTGGCCATCACCACCGGGGCGATCGCGGCGGGAAGGGTTTTAGGACGGGCGGCCAGAGTCCAGATTTTGAGTTGGTTTGTCATATTCTTATGTCAGAAGTCCGCAGTCAGAAGTCAGATGTTAAGAGTCAGAGGCCTGAAGTCGTTGTCAGATGGCGTTTTTTGCTGTTAACGTCTGAAATCTGATTTCTGACTGTTATGGCCTTTTCGGAAATTTTGAAAAGTCCGGTTTGCGTTTTTGGACGAACGCGTTGCGGCCTTCCTGTCCCTCTTCGGTCATGTAGAACAGCATGGTCGCGTTGCCGGCCAGTTCCTGCAGCCCGGCCTGTCCATCGCAGTCGGCGTTGAGCGCCGCTTTCAGGCAGCGGATGGCGATCGGCGAATGCTGGAGGATCTCCCGGCACCATTTCACGGTCTCTTCTTCTAGCCGCTCGTAAGGGACAACGGCGTTCACCAGCCCCATCTCCAAGGCCTGCCGGGCGTTGTACTGCCGGCAGAGGAACCATATCTCTCGCGCCTTTTTCTGGCCCACGATCCGCGCCAGGTAACTGGCCCCGTATCCGCCGTCAAACGACCCGACCTTGGGGCCGGTCTGTCCGAAGATGGCGTTCTCTGCGGCAATGCTCAAGTCGCATACGACATGCAGGACATGGCCCCCGCCGACCGCGTAGCCGGCGACCATGGCGATCACGGGTTTGGGACAGGTGCGGACCTGTCGCTGGAAATCCAGGACGTTCAGCCGATGCACGCCGTGCTCGTCCTTGTACCCGGCGTCGCCGCGGACCTTTTGGTCTCCGCCGGAACAAAAGGCCTCTTTTCCCTCCCCTGTCAGGATCACAGCCCCGATCTTGGCGTCTTCGCGCGCGTCGTTGAGGGCGTGGGACATTTCCTGGACCGTGAGGGGCCGGAAGGCGTTTCTCACCTGCGGCCGGTTGATCGTGATCTTGGCGATGCCTTCGGCTTTATGATATTTGATATCCGTGTATTTCCCGGCGTCTTTCCATTTAATTTTTTCGCTCATCCCTTGCTCCTGCGTTGTGAAGAACGGTAGTTTATCACAGATGAAAGATGTTTCAACCCTTCCGGTATTTTTTGAGTTTTTCCAGGATCGCTCCCTGGATATCCTGGTGGTGCTTTAAATTATCCTCGCGGGTGTTGATGATCTCAATGACGGTCGACGTTTTGGTTTTGAGCGCCTGCTGGTAAACGGCGGTAAATTCTTTGGGTGTTTTGGGGTGGACATAATCGAGGTGGAACAACTGGGCGGCATGGTCGAACGTGAGATGATGCGGGGTCCCGAAATATTTTTCGAACCCTTCCCCCACGTCGGCAACCGGAAGAAATGAAAAAATGCCCCCCCCGTTGTTGTTGAGCACGACGATAACAGCCGGCTGGTCCAGGGATTTGACGGTGCCCAGGGAATTCAGGTCATGAAGAAACGCGAGATCCCCGATCATCAGCGTAAGCGGTGTTTGGGCCCCTTTGGCAAATCCGGCGGCTGCCGCGATGTTGCCGTCGATGCCGCTGGCCCCCCGGTTGGCGCTGATGAGGACGGGATTTTTGTGCTCGGCCGCGTACATATCCATGTCCCGGATCGGCATGCTGTTGGCCAAAAATAAGGTCGAATCCGCAGGGAGATATTTTGACACCAGGCGCGCGACCGCCGGTTCGCTCAATAACGCTTTGTCGGTGAGAAAAGTTTCGATGGTTTCCTTAACGCCCTGGGACGCGCTTTGGAGCTGAAAACACGGCTTGTTGTCCTTGCGCGCGGGAATGGCGGCGGCCAGAGACTGGCAAATCGGGCCGATTTCCCCGTCAACCCGGGCCGTGACGTTGTGCAGCGGATCGTTGCGCAAAGGGTGGTTCAGGACCATGATGTATTCTTTGGGCCGGCGGGACTCGATGAACGGATACCATCGTTTGGAGGTCATCCGCCCGCCGATATGGATCACTCCGTCCACCGGGATTTGCTTCATAAGCTCATTGTCCAAGAGGAGCTGATCGAAGTAATGGATTACGTTTTGATGCTGGTTGCCCAGTCGCAGTCCCGAAGTGATGTCCGGTACAATCGGCCAGTAGAGCTTTTCGGAAAGCTTGAGCACGGCCTCCCTCTCATCCGGTCCAGACAATTTCCCGACAGCAATGATGCCGCTTTTGATGGCACGGATCCTCGCGAGGATGTCCTCCAGGCGGTCCTCGGGGATGGTCCGCTCCGGGACAACATAATCCGTGTAAGGGGTTGATCCGGCCAGCCAGCGTTCCAGCGGCTTGAGGTATTCGCTGAAATCGGCTGTCTGTCCTTCCGGGGCCAGCGGTTCCCGGAACATGCAGTTCACATGGACCGGCGCCGGCGGATTGGTCCTGGTCTGATGAACGGCCTGGTCCATCGTGGTGAGCACAAATTCCGGGCCGATGTCGGTTGTCGGGCACGGCATGTCAAAGGACCAGCGCGCGTAAGGTCCGAAAATTCCCGGCTGGTCGATGGTCTGGTTGGCGCCGGCCTTGCGCAGTTCCGGTGGTCGGTCCGCGGTCAGGAGGATCAGGGGCAGTTTCTTTTTTGCCGCTTCAATGACAGCCGGAAAAAGATTGGCCACGGCCGTGCCGGAGGTCGTGATGATGACCGCAGGTCTGCGGGTGGCGGCGGTGTACCCCAGGGCATGGAATCCGAGCCCGCGTTCGTCAAAGTGGACAAAAGCTTTGGCCCTGGGATTGCGGCTCACGGCCACGGCCAGCGGCGCGCTCCGGGACCCCGGCGCCACGCAGAAATAATCCGCTCCGTTACGGACCAGCTCTTCAACGATCAGGTCGGTCCAGAGAAAATTGATGTGGGAGGATTTTAGGAGATTCATTGTCGGCATGTTTAATTTATTGGCCCCGGCTGCCCTCATCACGGCGCAGGGCAAGGCGCCGGGGTTAATTCGGCCGCTGACTTACGTTCGCTATCGCTCCGTAAGTCATGGCCTCATTAATTCGCACAGATGATTTACTCCATCCCGTTTTGCGGGACTTCCGTAAATCATGTGCTCATTAATAGTGAAGCACTTTCAGGAAATTCCCGATCTTATTCTCGACCTCTTCCCATTCCTGCCCAGGGACCGAGCCCTCGACGATCCCTGCCCCGGCATAGACCACAAGTTCGCTGCCGCGGACGAGCGCCGACCGGATGGCCACGACAAATTCCGTCTGGTCGTTGCCGATATATCCGACCGGGGCCGCGTACCAGCCGCGGGAAAAAGGTTCGGCGGACCGGATGATCTCCATGGCCTTTTCCTTGGGGACGCCTCCCACGGCCGGCGTGGGGTGAAGCCGGTCGAGGATTTGCCAGTCTTTCACGGTTTCCTTCAATTGTCCCTGGAGGCAGGTGATGAGGTGGTGTCCGCTTTCCAGACTCAGGATATTGGTCCCGGCGTTCTGGACAGTCCCATTGCACACGGCGCCGAGATGAGACTGGATGGCCTCGACCACAAATTGGTGTTCGCGCTGGTCTTTGGCGGAGGCGAGCAGGTCCTGGCGCAAAAACCCATCCTTTTCATGCGAGGCCCCCCTGGACCGCGTGCCGGCGACGGCCTCGCTTTGAATGGCCCGCCCTGTCCGCTTAAAAAGCCGTTCCGGCGACGCGCCGAGAAAGACCGGCCCGCCGTTGAACTGGAAGCAGAAGTGGTAACTGGAAGGAGAAACGTTTTTGAGCTGGCGGAACAGGAGCCACGGATCCAGGGGTTTGTCAAAGGTGAAGCGTGTTTTGCGGGCAAGGACGATCTTTCGGCATTCATCGGTGCGGATGGACGCCAGGATCGTTCCGATCATGTCTTCCCATCCCTGCCGGTCCGGATCATCTTCCCGGATGACCATCTCCAGGGGCTGGACCACAAAATTATAATTGGCGTAGGTCAGGGTCTCCAACTCTTTAAGGATTTTCTCCCAGGTGCCGGGATCCGCGGATTTCAGCAAAACCGTGCAGGCCAGGAGGTACTTCCCCTCTTTGGTGGCAAGCTCAAATCTGGGGATCAGGAAACGGTAAGTGCCGAAATCGTCCCATTCCGTCCCGGGGTTCAGCGGGTCAAATGAAAAACCGCCATAGTAGCGGAGGTAGGGATATTGGGGCGGCAGGCATGGGCGGATTTTCTGGTCGATCATTTCATGATTTACAGGGCCGGCGCCGGTGATCACGTCCGCCTCCCCGATCCCCGCGATCGCGTAATTCTCGGATTGATCGGAACCGAAAATTTTGGTGGCTGACCGTTGCTGGCTCAGCCAGGCCAGGAGGTCCATTTTTTCCACCCGGATTTCGAAGCGCTTGAGTACGGGAGCCGGGCCCGTCCGTTTCGACGCTTCCGCGGCAAAGGTCCGGATCTGTTCGGCCAGGATCGCCTTGGCTTCCGGAAAATTGTGGATTTTATTCAGCAGGCTTTCGGGCATGTCAGGGCTTGTCCGCGGAGTAAATGGTCGCCGCCCCGCCGCAGAGCGGGCGCGCCTTGGGGTTGAGGAATCCGGTCTGTTTGAGAATCCGGCAGAAACGTTCTCCGCAGGGAAAACGTTCGGTGGTTTGATTGAGATAACGGTAGGCTTTGTAGTTGCCGCTCACGGCCCAGCCGATCAACGGCATGAACGCGCGTAAATACACTATGTAGCCGGCTTTCATCAAAATATTTTCGGGGACCGAGCTTTCCAGGATCAGCACGCGCCCTCCGGGCTTGAGCACGCGGAATATTTCCATCAGGGCCTTATTGACCGCCGGGATATTGCGGATGCCGAACGCGGTGGTGACCAGATCGAAGGTTCCCGGGGGAAACGGCAGGCCCATAGCGTCACCGTGGCGCAGTTCGATCTTTTCCTCCAGCCCTGCCGCCCGGATTTTTTCTCCGGCCTTGGCCAGCATGTCCCGGGCCAGGTCAAGGCCGTGGATCCGGGTGATGCGGGGCTGTTCCTGCGCCATGAGAATCGGGACGTCTCCTGTCCCGGTGGCGATGTCCAGCGCGGCGAGGCCATTTCCTTCCGGGAGGGATTGAAGCATTTTCCGGCGCCAGCCGAGGTCCATGCCGAAGGTCAGCAGCCGGTTGGCCGTGTCGTAACCCCGGGCAATGGAATCGAACATCTTCCACGATTCAGATTTTGGCAATAGGGCGGAATTCATGACCGTTTCATGGTAGCACAAAAATTTGACGGTATCAAAGGGGAATGCCCGGCGTTTGGATGCCGGTGTCAGTGGCCGGAAAGGTAACGCTCCGCGTCCAGGGCAGCCATACAGCCGGTGCCGGCCGCGGTGACGGCCTGGCGGTAAGTCTTGTCCTGGACATCGCCGCAGGCAAAGACGCCGGGGATGCTGGTGCGTGTAGAACCCGGCTGGGTCTTGATGTAGCCTGTTTCGTCCAGTTCAACCTGGCCGTCAAGGAAGGCGGTGTTGGGCTGGTGGCCGATGGCGTAGAACAAGCCTTCGGCTTCCAGGGTGCTTTCCTGGTTCGTTTTGACATTTTTGACTCGGGCGCCGGTGATCATCCTGTCTCCCAGGACTTCCAGCAGCACGGTGTTCCAGATAACTTCGATTTTTTTATTGGCCAGCAGCCGCTCCTGCATGGCCTTGGAGGCGCGCAAGGCGTCCCTGCGTACCAGGAGAAGGACCTTGGAGGCGAATTTGGTGAGATATGTGGATTCCTCAACGGCCGAGTCTCCCCCGCCGACCACCAGAAGGGTTTTGTTGCGGAAAATGGGCAATGCCCCGTCGCAGACGGCGCAGGCGGAAATGCCTTTTTGCCAGAGCCGGTCTTCGCCAGGGACATGGAGGCGCTTGGCTGTGGCGCCGGTGGCGATGATCACGGCTTTGGATTCAACGGTTTCGGAATCCGCGAAAATTTTGAAAGGCTTGGACTGGAAGTCGACCTTTTGGACGGTTTGGGTCTTGATGCGGGTCCCGCAGGTCACCGACTGCTGTCTCATTTGGTCCATGAGCGCCGGGCCCATGATGCCCGTTGGAAAACCGGGGTAATTCTCAACTTCGGTCGTGGTGGTAAGCTGCCCCCCTGCCGCGACCCCTCCAGCCATGAGGCCTTCGTACAGCAGAGGCTCCAGGCGGGCCCGCGCCGCGTAAATCGCGGCGGTATGGGCGGCCGGCCCTGATCCGATGATGACAATGTTCTCAGACATTAAATTTTGAACGCGTCCAGGATCCCTGTCCGCGGTTTTTGCGGTGCGTTTTGGGCCAGATTTCTCAGGATATCGTCGTAGCAGGGTTTGTTGGCGTCGCGGTAGTACAGCCCGAAGTAACGCTTTTTCTGCAGGGCCAGTTCAAAGGCCTTGACCAAGTTGCCCGGGTCATGATCGATGACCTCGGTCTTGTCGGCGATGCGCTTATCCGGCGCGATCCCTTTTTCGTTTTTGAGGAATCCGAACCAGGTCGTGCTTTTGTGGTCAAAGTTGAAGGGGTCGAAATGGGGGCAACGCTGGAGGATATGCACAAATGAAAAACCCTTGTGTTCAAACGCCGCCTTCAGGGTGTTGCCCAGGTGATCCGGGATCCAGTCGGCTGTCCCGGCCACGAATGACGCGCCCAGGCCCAGGGCCATCCGGATCGGATCGATCGGTTCGAGGTAAGTCCCATGCGGCTGGGTCATGGTGGGATGTTCTCGCCGCGTTGTGGGGGACGTCTGGTTCTTGGTCAGGGCGTAAAGTTCGTTGTCATAGAGCATGAAAACACAGTTGAAGTTTTTGTTGATCCCGTGGATCAGGTGGTTGCCGCCGATGCTCAAGGCGTCGCCGTCACCGGAATGGACAAAGATGTTCAGGTCGGGCCGGGCGATGGCCAGTCCCAGGGCGATGGTGATGGGGCGTCCGTGGATCGAGTGCACGCCGTAGGTGTTGTAATAATTCGGAGCGCGGCCGGAGCAGCCGATCCCGGAAATGTTGACCGTGGTATGCAGCTGCAACTGGGTGTCGACAACGAAACGTTTGAGTCCCATCGTGACCCCGAAGTCCCCGCAGCCGACGCACCAGCGGGGGTTCTCCGTGTGGAGGTCCTTGATGGTGATGGGCTGCCCAGCGGGGGCCGGGACGGGCCCGTTTGTCGTCTGTGTTGTCATGAGTTTTTCTCCTTGAACGAACGGCCTCCGGTTTCCGGAAGCCGGGATGATCATTTTACGGAAACGGCGGTGTCCGGCCGAGCATCTCGGCCACCTTGTTGACAATGCCGTTGGGCCTCAGCGGCCGTCCCGAGGCTTTGGAAATCAGCGGCCGGATGTCCATGCAGGTGTGCGCCCTGAGCAGAAACGCCAGCGGGGACGGTTTGAGCTCGTCGCCGTAGGCCACTTCAACGGTGACGACTTTTTTGAATTTGGAGAAGATGTCCTTCAGCATTAACGGCAAGGGATAGACAATCTTCAGGTGCAGCCCCGAGGCCGGGATGCCGAGCTTCATGCATTTGTTCACGATGGCTTCCTCGATCGTTCCCCGGGCGCTTCCCCATCCGACGATGAGGACTTCGTTCTCCTCCGGGCCGAACATTTCCGGTTTGGTCAGGGCGCGCTGGACAACGTGCACCTTTTCGTTGCGGACCGCGTGCGAGCGGTGGTTGGTCCCGGCGAAATAGTTGATGGACCCTTCTGCCGTGGTGTTGAGGCCGGTGATGCGACGCATCCCGCCCGGCGTGCCGGGAATGTCCTGGCGGTTCCGGACCATTTCGATCTTTTCCGGCAGCCGCTGGATGTGGAAACGTTCCAGGACGAAATCCGGGATGTCGTTGATATTGTCCATCAACGTGATTTTCGGCGTCTGGATGACTTTGTAGCTGTTGGCGGTCAAAAAGTCACTCAGGATAAAGACCGGCAATTTGAGTTTTTCGGCCAGGTAACGGGCCACTTGCGGCGCGTAAAAACAGTCAATGATATTGGAGACGCTTAATACAATTTTTGCGTAATCTCCATGGCTGCCGAAGATCGCCGCCAGCAGATCGGATTGTTCGGTTTTGGTCGGCATCCCTGTTGAGGGGCCGGATCTCTGGACATCGATGACGATGAGCGGGACCTCTGCGGCCGTGGCGAACCCGATGAATTCCTGCTTGAGCGACAGCCCCGGGCCGGAGGTCGCTGTCACGGCCGTGACGCCGCCGTAGGAGGCGCCGATGGCCGAGCCGATCGCCGCGATCTCGTCTTCCGCCTGGTGAACGACCCCGCCATAGGACGGGAACTGTTTGGCCAGGGTGTGCATGATGGAAGACGCCGGCGTGATCGGGTATCCGCTGTAGAATTTGATGCCCGCGTCGATGATGCCCATGCTCAGCGACGAATTTCCGTCGATCAGGACCATGTCGTCCAGCGGGCGCGTGCCCTTGATCTCAAAGGAGAAATTGACGTTCTTTTGGGCGAACTGATAGCCGTGGTCGAACAAAAGCAGGTTTTGCTTGAGGACCTCTTCCTTGAGTTTTTTACCGAAGGCTTCCTTGATTTCGATGATGACCGGCTCGGGCGGCATGTTGTAGATGGCGGCCAGCATGCCCATGTAATACATGTTCTCCCCTTTGCCGCCCAGGTTATGGATGATTTTCTTGGCTTCCGCGTCGATCTCAAAAGGGAAAAGGTTGAGCTTGAGTTCCGCGACCCGCTTGATGACCTTTGCGTAGGATTCCTCGTTGTCCGGCTTGTTCCCCATGTCGAGCAGGACCCGGGCGTTGGGGTTGGTTTCTTCGTCATCGAGCCGGCGGTCCAGCACGATTTCGTGCGAAGCGAGGATCAGGTCCGTGTCGTTGCCGATGTTGGTGATGTCGAAATCCGCCACACGGATGATAACTCCGGACAAGGCCGGCCTTGTCCTCGGCGGCGGGCTGATCTCCGCCGGGATCATGGGTTCGATGTAAACGTATTTGCCTGTCCGGGCGAAGGCCTGGATCAGGATGTCCCCGGATTTCTGGGCGCCGAACCCGGCGTCCATCAAAAGCTCAAACCGGGAGATGTTCTTCATTTCCTTTGACATGTCGACTCCCTTCAATCTTCACGACACTGCGTCATTCCTAAAAAAGTCCAAACGACCACAGTGACTTTATTTCAGAAAAGTTGCGGACTCCTGGATGCGTTAAAACCCGCGGTTGTCAGCAACATTTGTCCCGTGCCGCGGAGGAAGTCCTCTCGGCGGATTGGGGACGGTAGGGCCGCAGGTCCTGGATATCTTTCATCCCGGGGAACGACAGGCCGTCCTCTCCGGTTTCTGGATTTTCCTCTTTTTCAATGAGTTCGTCAAGGTTTTGTGCGGAGCGGATCTGGAATCCCGCGTCGCGGATCATGCGCAGGGTCTTGCCGCGGGACGAGCCCTTGGTGTTCAGATAGCCCTGAAGGAACAGGGAACTGGCCGGGTACAGGCCCAGAACTTCCATGCTCCGCAGGTGCACTTCCCTTCCGGCGGCCATGCGGATCTCGGCAGACGGGTTTAAAAACCGGAACAGGCAGAGGACGCGCAGGCAGTAATCCGGCGTCAGTGCGGCGTTTTGGGTGATCGCGGTCCCTTCGATCGGGATCAAAAAATTCACGGGGATGGATTCTGCTTTGAGCCCCCGGAGTGTTTTGGCGATTTCGATGATGTCCGTGTCCTGCTCTCCCATGCCGATGATCAGCCCGGAGCACAGCTGTACCCCGGCCTGACGGGCGGCGGTCAGGGTGTTGATGCGGTCCTGGTACGTATGTGTTGTGCAAATGTTGGGGTAGTTGTCTTCCGAGGTGTTGAGATTATGGTTCAGGCGGTCGAGCCCGGCGTCTTTCAGGATGTCCGCTTTCCCTTTGTCCAGGAGCCCGGTGGAAACGCAGATTTCGATGGGATAGCGCGATTTGATTTCCCTGACCAATCGGGCCAGGTGTTCCACCCGTTTTTTCGACGGTCCGCGGCCGGCAAAGACCATGCAATAACGGAAGGCGCCGCTTTCATAGGCGTTTTGGGCTTCGGCAAAGATTTCTTCGTCAGTCTTGAGAGGATACTCTAAGATGTCGGCCTGGGAAGATTTGGCCTGCGCGCAGTAATGGCAGTCTTCCGGACAATGGCCGTTCTGGGCGTTGTTGATGATGTGGACGGTGACGTCGTTTCCCCAGAAGCGCTTGCGGATGGTATAAGCGGCAGCCAGGAGCGGCAGGAGCTCAATGTCCGGGGAACGGAGAATTTCCCGGCAGGTTTCATCCGGAAGGTCTTGGCCGTCCAATCCGGCCTCGGCCAGTCGGGCATAATATTCGGGGTTCATAAAATCATCCTGAAGGTATAGTGGTAGGTATTTTATTACAAACTGTCCGAATTATCAATAAATCTCAAGATTCTTTTACGAGTAAGCTGATTGGGGCAATCAGGTTGCGGGAGAGTAGATGTCCCCCCCCTCGGACTGGAATTGGCGGGATTTTTCCTCCAGCCCTTTTTGGATGGCGTCTGCTTCGTTGATCCCCTGGCTTTGAGCGTAGTCTCTCACGTCCTGGGTGATTTTCATGGAGCAGAAATGCGGGCCGCACATGGAGCAGAAATGGGCCAGTTTGGCGCCTTCGGCCGGCAGGGTTTCGTCATGGTATTTTTCCGCGGTCTCCGGATCCAGCCCCAGGTTGAACTGGTCTCTCCACCGGAATTCAAACCGGGCTTTGGACAAGGCGTCATCCCGCTGCCTGGCCCAGGCGTGTCCTTTGGCCAGGTCTGCGGCGTGGGCGGCGATTTTGTAGGCGATGATCCCGTCCTTGACGTCCTGCTTGTTGGGAAGCCCCAGATGCTCTTTGGGCGTCACGTAGCAGAGCATGGCGGTGCCGAACCATCCAATCATGGCCGCGCCGATAGCGGATGTGATGTGATCGTATCCCGGCGCGATGTCCGTGGTCAGCGGGCCGAGGGTATAGAACGGTGCTTCCTGGCAGATGGATAGCTGTTTGTCCATGTTCTCTTTGATAAGGTGCATCGGGACGTGCCCGGGGCCTTCGATCATGACCTGGACATCGTGCTGCCACGCGATTTTCGTCAGTTCGCCCAGGGTCTCCAGCTCGGCGAATTGGGCCTCATCATTGGCGTCCGCAATGCTGCCGGGCCGCAGGCCGTCGCCGAGGGAAAAACTCACGTCATATTGCTTCATGATTTCGCAGATTTCTTCAAAATGGGTGTAAAGGAAACTTTCTTTGTGATGGGACAGACACCATTTGGCCATGATGGACCCTCCGCGCGAAACGATCCCGGTGAGCCGTTTGGCGGTGAGCGGGATGTAGCGCAACAGAACGCCGGCGTGCACGGTGAAGTAATCCACTCCCTGTTCGGCCTGCTCGATCAGCGTGTCGCGGTAAATTTCCCAGGTGAGGTCCTCGGCCTTGCCCTCCACCTTCTCCAGGGCCTGGTAGATCGGCACCGTCCCGATGGGCGCGGGGGAATTGCGGATGATCCATTCGCGGGTCTCATGGATGTTTTTCCCGGTCGAAAGGTCCATGACCGTGTCTCCGCCCCAGCGGATGGCCCAGGTCATTTTTTCGACTTCCTCGGCGATGCTGGAGGACACGGCGGAATTTCCGATATTGGCGTTGATCTTGACGAGAAAGTTGCGGCCGATGATCATCGGTTCGGTTTCGGGATGGTTGATGTTCGCCGGGATGATCGCCCTTCCTCTCGCCACTTCGTCACGGACAAAGGCGGGATCGCATTGCTCGCGGATGGCGATGAATTCCATTTCCGGTGTGATGATCCCCTGCTTGGCATAATGCATCTGGGTGACATTTTGGCCCGGCTTGGCCCGCAGGGGGCGCCGGACCCTGGGAAAACGGATATGGGCGATGTGCGGATCGGTTTCCCGGATTTTGCGGTAATGCGAGGTCGCGGCCGTCAGTTCCTCGGCGTCCTGGCGTGACAGGATCCAGGGTTTCCGAAGTTCCGGCAGTCCTTGCGTGATGTCGACCAGCAGGGACGGGTCGGTGTACGGCCCGGAGGTGTCGTATACGGAAAAGGGTGGATTATCGGTGAGTTTGCTATGGCCGTCAAGCGTCGGAGCCAGTTGGATTTCCCGAAACGGCACCCGGAGGGATGGATGCATCCTCCCGCTCCGGTAGATTTTTTTAGACCCCGGAAACGGCCGGAAACTCAAATCCGAATTCTTAGGGGCGGTGACCGGAATTGTTTGATGAAGAACGTCAGGGGTCATGGCATTTTTAGGGTTGAAAAATTTGTTGATGCCCTTCAGGACCACGCCATTATATTACAAAACAGGATGGCGCGCAAATTGAATCAGATCAGGCGGAAGCTGGGAGAATGGTGGAAAATCAGCTGAAGGAAGTGCCGCAGCCGCAGCTGCTTTTGGCGTTGGGGTTGCGGTATTTGAATCCGCTGTCTTTCAATGTGTCCACATAATCGATCTCGGTCTGTTTGAGCAGGGCCGCGCTTTCCGGGTTGATGATGACCTTGATCCCATGTTGTTCAAAGATCAGGTCGTTGTCGTATGGCGTTTTTTGGAAGCGCATGTCATACGACAACCCCGCGCACCCTCCCGGGACAACGCCCAGCCGCAGGGCATAGCCGGGCTTTTCTTCCTTGTCCATCATGGAAAGGATTTTTGTTGCAGCCGCTTGCGTGAGGGTGATCAGCGGTTGCGGACCGGAAGAAGCGGATGTGTTGGCCTGCGGACGATCAACCATATACGTTCCTTTTTGACTTAAATATAACATAATGACGCTGGAAGTCAATCAAAGACTTTTAATCCTTGGAAATGGAAACTTTGGCCTTTTCCCGTCCGAGCGGGGTGAGCATCAACTTGTTCCCTTCTTTCCGGATCAGGCCCTGTTCAATGCCTTGGGCGATGATCTGGGATGTGTATTCGTCGTTCCACAGCATGTGATTATTCATGTGGCTGACAACCAGCTCTGTGTCTTCGGAATGGGACAGTTCGGCCTGTAGCAGGTGCACGGCCAAGGTCTGGGTTCCAAAGTCCAGTCTTTGCCAACGGTTGATGACATAGCGGGTCAGCAGGCCCTTTTCCGGGGCGAAAATAAGGACGATCAAAAAGAGGATCCCGCTGACCGTCGCCATGGATCCCGCGATGCTGGCATCGAGAATGTAGGCGAACAGATAACCCAAAACGGCAGACAGGACCCCGATCCCGGCGGCAAAAATCAGCATCCGCGACAGGCGGTCGGTCAGCAGGTAGGCGGCGCAGGGCGGCGCGATCATCAGAGCGACCACCAGGATGGATCCGACGCTTTCAAAGGACCCTACCGACGTGATGCTGACCAGGAGCATCAGGCCGTAATGAATAAGGTTCGGACGGAATCCCAGCGTCTTTGCCAGACCGGCGTCGAATGTTGCGATTTTCAGTTCTTTGTAAAAAAGGCTGATGAACAAAACATTGAGCAGGCAGATCCCTCCCATCATCCAAATTCCCTGGACGCCGAGGTCTTTCCCCGCGACCACAAACCGGTTGAACGGCGCAAAGGCGATCTCGCCGAACAGGACGCAGTCGGAATCGATGTGGACGTCGGACGTGTAGAGGTTGATGAGGATCACGCCGATGGAGAACAGGAACGGGAACACCAGGCCGATGGCCGCGTCCTTTTTGAGTTTTTGCGTGTTGATGAGGAGCTCCGTCAGCGAGACCGTCAGGATCCCGACACCGGCGGCGCTGATGACCAGGAAAGGGGACGACAGGTTTTTCGTGACGAAGAAAGCCAGCACGATCCCCAGCAGGATGGCGTGGCTGATCGCGTCGCTCATCAAAGCAACGCGCCGCAGAACCAGAAAGGTCCCCGGCAGCGCGCAGGCCACGGCCGTGAGAGAGGCGAGGACGATGATCTCAAATTGTTCGATGGAGACAGCCATGGGGGTCAGTGAAAAACCTGTTCTTCATAGGCATCGGTCAGGAGTTTTGCTTTTTCCAATCCGATCGGTGTCAGGGCCCAGCGCTTGTCGGGATACTGCCGTGCCCAGCCTTTTTTTTCCAGATCGTTCATGGTCCGCTGGATCGCCGCGCGGCCGATCGCCTCCAGGGCCGCAATATCGTGGGGGTGGAACGGGTCGGTTTGGATCTCGGAAAAGAGCAGAAGATTTTTCAGCATGGTTGTGGTCTGGATCTCCCTCTTATGCCGTTGCGCGCGCAGCCAGTCCCACAACAAGCCGCGGTTGGGCGCGAAGAGCAATGAAAACAGGACAATCAGGCTCAAATAGATGACGATGGTGGGCCCTGTCGGCAGATGCGGGACAAGGCTGCTGGTCACGGCCCCTGCGGCGCCGGAAACGGCCCCGAATGCCGAGGCGAGCAAAATCATTCCGCTCAAACGGTCGGTCCACTGGCGCGCGGCCGCGGCCGGGGCAACGAGCATGGCACTCATGAGGACGACTCCCACGGTTTGCAGGCCGATGACGATGCTGATCACGATCAGAGAGGTCAGAAAGACGTCCAGGGCCTGCACCGGCAGTCCGATGCTTTTCGCGAAGTCCGCGTCAAAGATAAAAATTTTGAATTCCTTCCAGAATAGAATGGTCAGCAGGAGCACGATCCCTCCCAGGACGCTCATCAAGTAAACTTCCTCTTGCAAGAGCGTGGCGGCACTGCCAAAGAGGAATTTGTCGATTCCGGCTTTGGTGGCCGTCGGCAGTTTTTGGATGATCGTGATGAGCACGAGGCCAAAACCGAAGAAGACAGAAAGGACCAGCCCCAGTGCGGCGTCCTTTTTGATCGCCGTTGTCTGGGTGATCAGTTTGACAAAGAGCGTTCCCACCCAGCCGGCGATGGCCGCGCCGATCAGAAGCCCGAGAGGACTTTTGTCCTGTGTGAGCAGAAAGGCGATCCCGACGCCAGGCAGGGTCGCGTGGGCGATCGCATCGCCAAGCAGGCTTTGCTGGCGAAGGACGGCGAAGGACCCAAGGCATCCCGCCGTGATTCCCAGGATGCAGGATCCCGCGGCAACAATTAACAACGTATGATCGAAAAAAAAAGACAGATCAGGCATGGTCCGTGTTCCCGTTGATCCCGCCGGCGATTGTCCCTTCCCCTTTGGCGCTCAAAAAGGCGGCCCTGCCCCCGTAGGCCCTGCGAAGGTTGTCGGGGGTGAGGACGTCCTGGACCTTTCCGAGGCAAATGCGGCGGACGTTAAGAAGCATGACCCATTCGAAATATTCCGCGAGGGTTTGCAGGTCATGATGGACGCAGATGACCGTCTTGCCTTTCGCTTTGAGTTCGCGGAGCAGGTCGATGATGCTCCTCTCTGTGGCCGCGTCTACCCCGGCGAGGGGTTCGTCCATCAGATAGACCGGCGCGTCCTGCACGAAGGCCCTGGCAATAAAAACCCGTTGCTGTTGTCCTCCGGAGAGCTGGCTGATCTGTCGGCTGGCAAAATCGACCATGCCGACCTTTTCCAGGCATTCCAGGGCCAATCTTTTTTCTTTGGGGCCTGGTTGTTTGATCCAGCCCAGATGGCCGTACCGGCCCATCAGGACGACATCAAGGACATTGGTCGGAAAGTCCCAATCCACAGAACTGCGTTGGGGGACATAGCCGATCAGGCGGTTTTCCGGTCTGTATGGATTGCCGAAAACAAGGATCCTTCCGGCCGCCGGTCTGACCAGCCCCAGGATGGTTTTGATCAACGTTGACTTTCCGGCCCCGTTGGGCCCCACGATGGCCAGGAGCGTTCCCTGAGGCGCCTGGAAATCCACGTCCCAGAGGACGGGTTTTTCCCGGTAGGCGACGGTCAAGTCCGTCACATCAATGGCAGGGTTCATGTTTTCGTTCTCGGAATTCATTGTGCCTCCAGTTGCCGGTTATTTTAAGGCGTCAACGATCGTGTTAATATTATGGGTCACCATTCCGATATACGTCCCCTCAAAGGTCCCGTCTGTTCCCAGTGCGTCGGAGAAAAGTTCGCCGCCGATTTTGACATCCCAGCCCCTGGCCTTGACCGCTTCCTGAACGGCCTGGACATTTTTGACCGGAACGGAGGATTCCACAAAGATGGCCTTGATTTTTCGTTTCACGATGAAGTCGGCGACCGTTTTGATGTCCGCAGCGCCGGCTTCGGCCTGTGTGCTGATGCCCTGGAGCCCGATCACTTCAAATCCATATGCCCGGCCGAAATAACGGAAAGCGTCATGTGCCGTCACAAGCACCCGCTGGTCGGGGGAGAGTTCCCCGGCCCTGGCGCGGACCGTCCGGTCCAGTTCATCCAGCTCGTTCAGATAATCCGCGGTCCGTTGGAAATATTCCTCCCGGGAGGACGGGTCGAAGGCCGCCAATTCGTCCCGGATCCGCTCCACAGCTTTTTTCCACAGAATGACATCAAACCAGATGTGCGGGTCGTAATGCCCGGCGAATTTTTCACTTTCCAGGCGTGACTCCGGCGGGACGTTTTCCCCCACGGGCACGGTTTTGACCCTGCCGGACATTTTCTTGAACAGGTCCTCCATTTTCGCTTCCAGATGGAGCGCATTGTAAAAAATGATGTCCGCTCCGGACAATTTCCGGACATCGCTTTCGCTGGCTTTGTAAAGATGCGGATCGACCCCGGCGCCCATCAGCCCTGCGACATCGACTCTCTCTCCCCCGATTATTTTGAGGGCATCGGTGATCTGGCCGATGGTGGCGACCGCTTTCACGGGCCGGGATCCTTCGGCGGATGCGTTTGCGGCCAGAAGGAACAATCCGGCCAACACGTGTAAATATAGGCGGGGGACATTCATTCTTTTCATGGCGGTGTTTGCTCCGTTAACGGTTTTGGCATCTTTTGCAGATCCCGTAAAAATGCATTTCATGCCCCAGGATTTCAAAGCCTTCTTTTTCCAAATACGGGTGGTAGATCGTGTCTTCCTTGAGGTCCGGGAATTCAATGAAACGGTGGCACCGGACGCATTGAGCGTGGTGATGCGGTTTTTCATCGTAAACATGCTCGAAGTGGTGGTGTTTGTCGCCGAAGGCGGTTTCCCGGATAACGCCGGATTCCAGCAGTTCGCGCAGGCGCCGGTAGACGGTGGCGCGGGAAACGCTATTCTCCATTTGTTTGACCGCTTTGACGATCTCTTCCGCCGTAAAGTGCCCGTGGGTTTGAATAACCACGTTGAAAACCATTTCCCTCCCGGAGCTGGTGCGGATGCCGTTTTTTTCCAGGTAGTGGTTGAATTTTCGGCGTTCGGTGGCGATGGGGTGTCTTCCGCGTCTCATATGAGACAGTGTATCATCTTGAGCGTCGATGTCAAGGGTCCGCGGATGTTTTGGTGAATTTGGGGAAAAGCTCAGACGGCAAGCTTATCCGGGCGTCGGGGGACGGATGAGGCGGCGGTCAATCCCGCCATTTGATGGAACAGCCCATGGACGGCTTTTGGCGCCTGTCCACCGGGAGCCCGCCCGCAAGCGCGGTCAGGGCTTCTTTGAGTGCTTCTTTTGTTACTTTTTTTTCATCCTGCCAATTATCATCGATGCGGCCGTGATAGACAAGTTCCTTTTTGGCGTTCAGTAGAAAAATGTCCGGTGTGCATTGGGCTTTGAATGTTTTTGCGGTCTCCTGCGATTCGTCAACGAGGTATGGAAAATCGATGCCCCACTCCTTGATCTTTTCGATCATCTTGGCAGGGGCGTCTTCCGGATATCCGGGGTGAATGTTGGGGTTGATGGCGACGGTGTTGATCTTCAGTTTTCGGGCGTAGTGCGCGAGCCGGATCAATCGCGGCCAGACCGCAAGCGCGTAGGGGCAGTGATTGCAGGTGAAGACCACCAGGAGGCCCTTCTCTCCAAACTGTTCCTGGCTGCGGTAGATTTTCCCATGGGGGTCCCGGAGTTCAAAGTCCTCCATGCCGGAGCCGAGCGGTAAAACAAGAGATTCTAACAGGGCCATAGGGTATCTCCTTTTGAGAGGGGTTTTGACCATCTTCATTATAGAAAGGGATCTGGTGCTGTCAAGTAATGCCTTTGAGGAGAAACGATTGCAATTTTGCATTAAGGAATTTATAATGCGTCAGAGGTAGGAAAGGACTTCGCCCATGGCCCTCCCCCAAGAATTGATCCTGGAACAAATGGAAATCGGACCGATGGAGAACTTTATTTATTTTATCGGAGACAAATCGTCCGGTGAGGTTGCCGTTGTGGACCCGGCCTGGGATGTGAATTACTTGCGGTCGCAGGCCGTCCGCAAGGGGTACCGGATCACCAGTATTTTTTTGACCCACGGCCATCCGGATCACGTCAACGGTCTTCCGGACCTGCTGACCACCCACGATGTCCCGGTCTATATTTCGGGCAAAGAAGCCCCCGCCCTCACGCCGTCATGCAAAAATCTTCATAAAGTACATGACCGGCAAAAGCTCAGGGTCGGGTCGATTGAATTCGAATGCCTTCATACCCCCGGCCATTCCCCTGGCTGTCAGTGCTTCCAATATGGCGGTGTCCTGATCAGCGGGGACACCCTGTTTATTGATGGATGCGGCCGATGCGATCTGCGCGGGAGTAACCCGGAGCAGATGTACGATTCCCTTTACAAGGTCATCCACCCTCTGCCGGATCAAACCCTCATCTACCCCGGGCATAATTATGGCCCGGTCCCCTTTGCCACCCTTTCTGCGCAGAAAGAAACCAACCCCTATCTTCAGTGCCGAAGCAAAAAAGAGTTCCTTGAGCAGCGCATGGGCGTTATTTTGTAAGGCGGGATTATGGCCGGTACGTGAAATTCTGGAGGAGGATCTTTCGCGTGATGGCGCTGAAGACCCGGTGCGGCAGGAATTTTTTGAGGATGTAGACAAACTGGCTTTCGATGTCGGGAATGTTCCGGAATGAAGGGCGGGAGGCGTTGATGAGCCGTTCGATCAGTTCTGCCACATCTTCAGGGTCCTTGTGGCAGTCATCCACGTAGTCCTTTACCCTCTTTTCCAGAAATAGGGAAATTCGGTAATAGGGGCTGTGTTCATTGCGGAAGTTTTTGGCAAAGCGGGCATTTTCATAAAAGATTTTGGTCTTGTAGGTGCCCGGTTCAACGAGCAGGACATCAATTCCAAAGAATTTCAATTCGTGCCTTAAGCTTTCCGAGAAGCCTTCCAGGGCCCATTTGCTGGCGTTGTAAGCGCCGAACGCCGGCGACCCGTTAAACCCGGCGATGCTGGAAATGTTGATGATCTTCCCTTTTCGACGCGGACGCATGAGCGGGATCGCGGCCCGCGTCACATTCTGCGCGCCGAAGAAATTCGTTTCCATCTGCTGGCGGATTTCTTCATCCGTCAGGTCCTCGAAAAATCCTCCGATGCCGTACCCGGCGTTGTTTACAAGCACGTCCAGAAATCCGTAACGGGCCGCAATGTCTTTGAGAGCGGACTGGACGGAGGATTTGTCTGTGACGTCCAGGAGTACGATATCGACCTCTCCTCCCTTGCGTTTGACCTCATCGCGCAAGGCCCCGCTCTTGTTCAAATCCCGCACGGTGGCAATGACCTGGTGCCCTTTGGAGGCCAGGCGCGCAGCTGTCAACAGGCCGAATCCGCTGGAGCAGCCGGTGATGAGGATGATTTGGGGTTGAGAGGTTTTACCCATGTCAGCTGCGGATGCTTTTTTGGATCAACAAGGCGTCGGCAAGGGTGACGGCGGTCATGGCCTCCACAACAGGCACGACGCGCGGACAGATACACGGGTCATGCCGGCCCTTGACCTGGACGGAAACGTCCTCCCCGGAGATGTCCACCGTGTCTTGATTCTTGGCGATGGAGGACGGGGGCTTGACAGCGACACGGAAGAGAATGTCTTCGCCGTTGGAAATGCCACCGAGAATTCCGCCGGCATGGTTCGTTTTAGTATGGATTTGCCTGTCCGTTTTGCAGAAGGCATCATTGTGAGCCGAGCCGCGCATCTTGGTGGCGGCGAATCCGGTCCCGAATTCGATCCCGCGGATCGTGCCGATGGACAGCATCGCGTGGGCCAGTCGCGCATTGAGTTTGTCAAAGACGGGATCGCCGAGCCCGGCCGGGCAGCCTTTGACCACGGTTTCGATGACGCCTCCGAGCGAATCGCAGTCCTTGCGGGCTTCTTCGATTTTTTGGATCATTCTCTCGGCCGCGTCCATGTCCGGAGCGCGCACAAGATTTTTTTCAATGACGGAATAGTCGATCTTTTGTGCGTAGACGTCCGCCACGGCCAGTGTGTACGCGAGGACCTGGATGTGGTGGTAGTGAAGGATTTTTTTGGCAACGGCTCCGGCGGCCACGCGGCATGCGGTTTCCCGGCCTGAGGACCGTCCGCCCCCGCGGTAGTCCCGGATGCCGTATTTGATCTGATAGGTGTAGTCGGCGTGTCCGGGGCGGAAAACGTCTTTGATGTTCGCGTAGTCCTGGGACCTTTGGTCTTCGTTGCGGATCAGGATGGCGAGGGGTGTCCCCGTGGACTTCCCCTCGAAGATTCCGGAAAGGATTTCGGCCCGGTCGCTTTCTTTGCGTTGGGTCGTGATCTTGCTTTGCCCGGGCCTGCGGCGGTCGAGTTCTTTTTGAATGTCCTCGGGCGTCAAGTCGATTCCTGGAGGGACACCATCGATCACAACACCGATGGCCGGCCCATGGCTTTCGCCGAAGGTCGTGATGCGGAATAGTTGTCCAAAAGAATTCCCGGCCATTTCAGTCCTTTCTCACCAAAGCGTCGCTCCCTGCACGGACATCCTGCTTGCGCTCCGGTGTTGGGTCCTGTGTTATTCCAGGTCTGTGACGGCACCCAGGGACGCGGAAGAGACGTCCTTCATGTATTTGCTCAAAACCCCGCGGGTGTAGCGCGGTTTCGGCGCCTTCCATTTCTTCAGGCGTGCCTTGATTTCTTTTGCCGTCAACTGCAAATCCATGCGGCGTTTCGCCGCGTCGATGGTGATGGTGTCGCCGTTCTTGACGATGGCCAGCGGGCCTCCCACGTAGGCCTCCGGCGTGACATGCCCCACCACAAACCCGTGGCTGCCTCCTGAGAAGCGGCCGTCGGTGATCAGGGCCACGTCCTTGCCGAGCCCCTTCCCCATGATGGCGGACGTCGGGGACAGCATTTCCCTCATCCCGGGGCCGCCCTGAGGGCCCTCATAGCGGATCACCACGATGTCGCCTTTTTTCACCGTGCCATCCAGTATTTTTTTCAAGGCCTGTTCTTCGGATTCAAAAACTTTTGCGGTGCCGGTAAACCGGCTTCCCTCTTTACCGCTGATCTTGGCCACCGCCCCTGCGGGGGCCAGATTGCCGTACAGGATCACGATGTGGGCGTCTTTTTTGATGGGGTCGGACAACGGCCGCACGACCTGTTGCCCGTCCGGGTACGGTTTCACATCGGCAAGATTATCACGGACGGTTTTTCCGGTCACGGTCAGGCAGTCGCCGTGCAGCAAGCCGGCATCGAGGAGCGTCTTCATGAGCGGCGTGAGCCCGCCGATTTTGACCAGGTCGGCCATCACGTAGCGGCCGCTGGGCTTCAAATTCGCAAGCACGGGGGCCTTTTTGCCGATCCGGGTGAAATCGTCAATGGTCAGCTTGACCTTGGTTGCGTGGGCCATGGCCAGAAGGTGCAACACGGCGTTCGTGGACCCGCCGATGGCCATGACGACCGTGATGGCGTTTTCAAACGCCTTTTTGGTCATGATGTCCCGCGGGCGGATGCCCTGTTTTAGAAGATTGAGCACGGCCTGGCCGGCGTTGACGCAGTCGCCTTCCTTTTCCGGCGAGATCGCGGCCTGTGCCGAACTGTTGGGAAGGCTCATGCCCAGCGCTTCGATGGCCGAGGCCATGGTGTTGGCGGTGTACATCCCTCCGCAGGAACCGGGGCCGGGAATCGCGCAGGACTCAACCCCTTTGAGCTCCTCTTCTGAAATTTTTTTGTTGGCAAATGCGCCGACCGATTCAAAGACGGAAACGATATCCACGTCCCTGTTTTGGTAACACCCGGGGAGGATCGTCCCTCCGTAAACAAAGACCGACGGGCGGTTCAGCCGCGCCATGGCGATCAAAGACCCCGGCATATTTTTGTCGCAGCCGCCGACCGCCACCAATCCGTCAAACCCTTCGCACCCCATCACGGTCTCGATGGAGTCCGCGATGACCTCCCGGGACACCAGGGAATATTTCATTCCCTCTGAGCCCATTGAGATCCCGTCGGAAACGGTGATCGTGTTGAAGATGACCGCTTTGCCGCCGGCCGCGTCCACCCCCTCGGCCGCCTTTTCCGCCAGGATGTTGATGTGCATGTTGCAGGGGGTCACCATGCTCCAGGTCGAAGCGATGCCGATCTGGGATTTTTTGAAATCGTCGTCCTTGAACCCGACGGCGCGAAGCATGGACCGCGCGGGCGCGCGATCGTAACCGTCGGTCACGATGGAAGAATGTTTGCGTTCGAGGTTTTCAGTTTTCTGTGGGGGTGTCATTATGCCATCCAGGGTTTTTGAGTTTTCGTGTTTTGTTCAAATTGGGTGATCTTGTCATTGAACTGCAGGGTCCATCCGATCTGGTCCAGCCCTTTGAGCAGGCATTCCTTGGCAAATGGGAGGATGCTGAACGGATAGTTCTTTTCGCCGCAGCTAACGGTTTGTTTTTTCAGGTCCGCCGTGATCTGAGCGCCGGGATGAGCTTCGACCCAGCGGAATATCTCTTCGACTTCATCGGACTTCAGGACAACGAGCAGGAGCCCATTCTTGACGCAGTTATTGTAAAAAATTTCGGCGAAGCTGGGCGCGATGATGACGCGGAACCCGTAATCGGACAGGGCCCACGGCGCGTGCTCCCGGCTTGACCCGCAGCCGAAGTTGTCCCAGGTGACCAGGACCGTGGCATTGCGGTAGCGCTGCTGGTTAAGCACGAAGTCCGGGTTTTCTTGGGTTCCCGCATAATCCAGGTATCGCCATTCGTGGAACAGGTGCTTGCCGAACCCGGTGCGCTCGATCTTGCGCAAAAATTGTTTAGGAACGATGGCATCGGTGTCCACGTTGACCCTGTTCAGGGGAGCGGCCAATCCGGTGTGTTGTTGAAACGGTTGCATGGCTGTTCTTTCGGTTGCTGTCGTTACTGTGGCCATAGGCGCACTATTTTAGAAATTCCCGGATATCCACGATCCGGCCGGAGATCGCGGCGGCTGTGGCCATTTCCGGGCTCATCAGATGGGTCCGGCCGCCGGGGCCTTGACGGCCTTCGAAATTGCGGTTGCTGGACGAAGCGCAGCGTTCACCCTTTTTCAATTGGTCGTCATTCATCCCCAGGCACATGGAACACCCGGCGAAACGCCATTCAAATCCGGCGTCTGTAAAAATTTTGTCCAGCCCCTCTTTTTCCGCCTGGCGGCGCACTCGGCCTGACCCTGGAACAACGATGGCGGCGATGCCCTGGGCGACCTTGCGGCCCTTGGCGATTTTCGCCGCGGCGCGCAGGTCTTCGATGCGGCCGTTGGTGCAGGACCCGATGAAAACTTTATCCAGAGGGATGTCCTTCATCTTTGTCCCCGGTTTCAGATCCATGTACGCCAAGGCGTTTCTGGCCGCGGTGCGGTCAACCGGATCGTTGAAAGATTCAGGGTCCGGGACAACGCCGTCAACGGAGGTGACTTGCCCCGGGCTTGTTCCCCAGGTGACCTGGGGTTTGATATCTTCGGCCTGGAGTTCCACCACCTTGTCGAATTTCGCTCCCGCGTCGCTGGGCAGGGTTTTCCAGTACTCCACCGCCTTCTTCCAGTTTTCGCCTTTGGGCGCGAAATCCCGTCCCTTCAAATAGGCAAAGGTCGTTTCGTCCGGAGCGATCATCCCGGCCCGGCCTCCGGCTTCGATGCTCATATTGCAGATCGTCATGCGCGCTTCCATGGACAGGGCCCGGATCGCGCTGCCGGCATATTCCATCACGTATCCGGTGGCGCCGGCGGTGCCGATTTTTCCGATGATGGACAGGATGATATCTTTTGACGTGATGTGCTTGCCCAACCGCCCGTCAACCTGGATCAGAATGGTCTTGGATTTGTTCTGTTGCAGGGTTTGGGTGGCCAGGACGTGCTCCACCTCGGATGTCCCGATGCCGAATGCCAGAGAACCGAACGCGCCGTGGGTGGCGGTGTGGGAATCCCCGCAGACGATGACCATCCCGGGCTGGGTGATCCCCAGCTCCGGTCCGATCACGTGCACGATCCCCTGGTCCTGGTGGGAAAAGTCATAAAGGGTCACGCCGAATTCTTTGCAGTTTCTGGATAATGTGTCCATCTGGATGCGGGACGTCTCTTCCACAAGAGACCAGTTTTTTGTGCGGGTTGAAACGTTGTGATCCATGGTCGCAAAGGTCTTCTGGGGAGACCGGACCTTGCGGCTTGTCATCCGCAACCCCTCAAAGGCCTGGGGTGACGTCACCTCATGAATCAGGTGGCAGTCCACATAAAGGATGGCCGTGTCCCCCTGGCTCTCGCGGACCAGGTGGTCGTTCCAGATTTTTTCGTACATAGTTTTTGACATTTGACATCCTTGCGGTAAGAGGTTCATTATATCTAACCCGACGGCTTGTGTCAATCCGAAGGGTGATCTTAACAACCCTTGTCAGAGGTGAAGGTTCTATAAGCTAAAGCGGCTCAGGAGGTTTTGGCGAGTTTGCGGAGGACGAATGGCAGGATGCCGCCGTTGCGGTAGTAATCCACTTCCACCGGCGTGTCGATCCGGCAGATCGTGCGGAGTTCTTTGCGCTGCCCATCCGGAGAGACGGCGGTGACGATGATCTCACTGCGGGGTTTCAGGCTGTTGTCCAGACCTGAAATTTCAAACGTTTCATGGCCCTGAAGGCCGAGGCTTTCGCGGTTTTCGCCGGGCTTGAATTCCAGCGGAAGCACGCCCATCCCCACCAGGTTGCTGCGATGGATGCGTTCATAACTTTCGGCCAGCACGGCTTTGACGCCGAGCAGGGCCACCCCTTTGGCGGCCCAGTCGCGGCTGGAGCCGCTGCCGTATTCCTTCCCGGCCAGCACGATTAACGGGATGTTGTCGTTTCTGTAAAGCTCCGCGGCCTCATAGATGGTCATTTTTTCGTCGAGAGGGAGATAGACGGTCCAGGGGCCTTCCGTCCCGGGGGCCAGAAGATTGCGCAGACGGATATTGGCGAACGTTCCCCGTGTCATGACGCGGTCGTTGCCGCGGCGGGCGCCGTAACTGTTGAAGTCCACCGGCGGGACCCCTGCTTCCATGAGATATTGGGCCGCAGGGCTCTTGAAGGCAATCGCTCCGGCCGGCGAGATGTGGTCGGTGGTGATCGAGTCCCCCAGCATGACCAGGACCCTGGCGTCGCGGATCTCCCGGATGGCGCCCGGACGGTTTTTGAAATCCAGAAAATACGGCGGCTCCTGGATGTAGGTGCTGTCGGCATCCCAGGAGTAAAGGTCGGATTTCGCGGCCTTAACGGCGTTCCAGTTTTTGTTGCCGGCAGTCACGTTTTTGTAACGCCGGCGGAACGCGGCGGCGGTGACGGATTTTGCGGCGGTCTTGTCGATCTCTTTCTGGGTGGGCCAAATGTCCTTGAGAAAAACGTCTTTGCCCTGTTTATCTTTGCCGAGCGGCTCCTGGGTCAGGTCGATGTCCACCCTCCCGGCCAGCGCGTAGGCCACCACCAGGGGCGGGCTGGCGAGGTAATTGGCCCGTGTCATGGGGTTGATGCGGCCTTCAAAATTGCGGTTGCCGCTCAGGACGCTGGCGGCCACAAGGCTGTTTTTTTCGATGGCTTTTGTGATGTGTTCCGACAGCGGGCCGCTGTTGCCGATGCAGGTGGTGCAGCCGTATCCGACGATATGAAATCCCAATTTTTCCAGAGACGGCATGAGGCCGGCCTTTTTTAGGTATTCTTCAACCACCTGGGATCCGGGGGCGAAGCTGGTCTTGACGTACCCCGGGACCTTGAGCCCTCTGGCCACGGCTTTTTGCGCCAGGAGACCGGCGCCGATCAGCACCGACGGATTTGAGGTGTTCGTGCAGCTTGTGATCGCGGCGATGACCACGGCGCCGTGGGACAGGGTGGCTTTTTGCCCGTTTTCCACCATCGCTGTCTGCGCGAGTGCCGCAGGTTCGAGGCCGAAGCCGCGCTCCGCCACGGGCGCGGTCAGGGAGATTTTGAAATTGTTTTTCATGTCTTTGAGCGAAACCCGGTCCTGCGGACGCTTGGGCCCGGCCAGGCTCGGCTCAACATTGCCCAGGTCCAGGGCCAGGGTATCGGTGAATTCCGGGTCCTTGCTGTCCCGGCCGTAGAACATCCCCTGCTCTTTGGTGTACCTTTCCAGCAGGTCGACGTCCGTTTTTTTGCGGCCGGTCATCCGCATATAGGCCAAGGTCACATCATCCACCGGGAAAAGCCCGATGGTGGCGCCATACTCCGGCGCCATGTTGGCGATGGTGGCCCGGTCCGGCAGGCTCAGATGTTTCAGGCCGTCTCCGAAGAATTCAACGAATTTCCCAACGACGCCTTTTTTACGGAGGATCTGCGTGACGGTGAGCACGAGGTCCGTGGCCGTGACCCCTTCGTTCAGCCGGCCGGTGAGCTTGAATCCGATCACCTCGGGCACCAGCATATAGATGGGCTCGCCCAGCATGACCGCTTCGGCCTCGATGCCTCCCACGCCCCACCCGACCACGCCCAGGCCGTTGATCATGGTGGTATGGCTGTCGGTGCCGACGAGGCTGTCCGGGTAAACGACCATTTCTTTTCCGGCTTCTTTTGCAAGGAGGCCCTGGGACAGGTATTCCAGGTTGACCTGGTGCACGATGCCGGTGGCCGGGGGGACGACCCGGAAATTTTTAAAGGCGTTCTGTCCCCATTTCAGGAACTGGTAGCGCTCTATATTCCGCCCGAATTCTTTGGCCACGTTGATTTTGAACGCGTCTTTGGAGCCGGACGCGTCCACTTGCACGGAGTGGTCAATGACCAGATCGCACGGGACAAGAGGGTTGATTTTGGTGTAATCTCCTCCGAGACGTTTCATGGCGGAGCGCATGGCGGCCAGGTCCACAAGGCACGGCACTCCGGTAAAATCCTGCAGGATCACGCGGCCGGGTTTGAAGGCGATCTCTTCCCGGGGCAGATTGCGGGCGGACCACCCGGCAAGGAGCTTGATATTGTTCATGGTGATCTGGTAATTGTCAAAATTGCGCAAGGCGCATTCCAGGAGCACCTTGATGGAGTACGGAAGTTTCTGGGGATCTGGCAGGCCGAGTTCGGTGACTTTGCGCAAAAGAAAAATTGACGCACGGCCGGTGGATGTGCGGAGGGTATGCTTGGTTTCAGGGGTCCCTGGGGTCAGCGCCATAGCGGTTTGTCTCCGGGTGGAAGGCGTGTTATAATCATAGCGAACAGGAAGAATATCACGTATTATAGTAAAAGCGGGAATGAGCGTCAATAAGGGGTTGAATTTTTCCGAACTTTGCTGATGTGAAGAAATTGCGATAAATCTCTTGCAATCCCTGCGCTTTATTCATACTATAAAATAGCTAAACCTGATTAACCCTATCAATTCACTCTATCCCGCTTCCCCATCAGCACGCCGGGCTGGGGCCCGGGGATGGGAAACCGGCGGCATCCGCCCCCAGGGGCAGGCAAGAAAGGAAACGCGGGCTTCGGTTCAACTCACGGATTATGGTGAGTTCGAGTCGAAGGACAGCCCGCAGGGCTTCATGAGAGTTGCGATCCTAAATCCGTCTTTCGGGGAAAACTTTGTGCGCGTGGCGCGCTGGGCTGCCAAGTCCCGCGGCCGCGTTCAAAGGCATCCGGACTACCTCCTCACCGCCGCCCAGGTCCTGATCGACGCCGGCCATGATGTGATTTATGTCGAAGCCGCGGCCCGCAATTTTACCCCGGAACAATCCTATGAAATTGTCGAGGCGTTCCGTCCCGATCTTCTGGTGATTCACGCCACCACCCCATCGATTTACAATGACATTGACCAGGCCAAGGTGATCAAGGAGCGCACGGGTTGCAAGGTCGCTTTTGTCGGCCAGCACGTCACGGCCGAACCGGACAACACCCTGGACCTTGGCCGCAACGGCGTGGATTACATCCTCCGCAGTGAGTACGATTATACCCTCCGGGATTTGGCCGCCGGCATGGAGCCGGCCAATATTCTCGGAATGACCTGGTGGGACGGACAAAAAAATATTCACAACCCCAACCGTCCGGCCATCAATGCCCAGGAGCTTCCCTTCCCGGCCTGGCAGCTTATCGAGCCGGAGTGGTATCCGGACGGAGGGAAAAAATTCCCCTTTCTGACATTGATCACGGGCCGGGGCTGTAACAACGCCTGCACGTTTTGCCGGGACCCCCAGTTGATGTACGGGTATAATCTCCGGAACCGGACCGCCACGCAGGTCGTGGATGAGATGGAGCATGATTTGAAACTGCATCCGCAAATCCGCGAGATCATGTTCGAGACCGACACCTTTGCCGCGGACCGGAAGCATGTGACCGATGTTTGCAACGAAATCATCGCGCGGGGGATCAACCAGAAGATCACCTGGTCATGCAATATGCGCGTCAATACGGAACTGGAGCTCCTTCCCCTCATGCGCAAGGCCGGGTGCCGTATGCTCATGACCGGTTTTGAGTTTGGATACGACGACGGTTTGCGCGCGGTCCGCAAGGGCGGCGTCAACGTCAACATGGCCCGCGAGTATGCGTTCCGCGCCCACGATCTCGGGTTCACGATCCACGGCTGTTTTATGATCGGAGCTCCGGGAGAGACGCGCGACACCGCGCGGCAGACGATCGATTTTGCCAAGTCCCTCCCCCTGGACACCGTCCAGATCACCGGAGTGGCCGCCTACCCCGGCACGTCCATTTATAAGTGGGCCAAGGAGAAGAAATTCATTTTGGCCAACGATTGGAAGGAATGGCTGACCGCTGAAAAAGAGCAGAGAACGCTCCTGAATTATCCGCAACTCTCCAGCAATGAGATTGATCAATTCATCGACACGGGCCTCAAGGAATTTTATCTCCGGCCCAAGCAGATGTGGCAGATGCTGATCTCCATCCGCAGTATCGGCGACCTTTTGCGTAAACTGCACGGTTTTAAGGCTTTTGTGGATTATTTCTTCAAGAAGTTCACAGGTATTCTTCGGCGGGCGGAGACGCCTCGGCTGCCGGAGGCAGCCCCTCACTCCACGTGCGGGTCCTGCGGATGTCATTGACACGGCTGGTCTCCCCGTCCCGGAAACACCCGTTGACACATCCCCGGACATTTGATATATTTAACCAAGCCGTATAAACATTTTTAATAACAGGAGGTTTGCAGATGGCGCACGTCGTGACCGAACCCTGTGTCAAATGCCGGTACACCGATTGTGTCACGGTTTGTCCCGTTGATTGCTTTCATGAAGATGCCGAAATGCTCGTCATTGATCCGGAAGTTTGCATCGATTGCGGGGCCTGCATCCCGGAATGCCCGGTCCAGGCGATCTTTACCGAGGACGATGTCCCGGAAAAATGGAAAAGTTATATTTCGCTTAACCGTGAGAAGGCGAAGAATCTTCCCAGCATCACGGAGAAAAAAGCGCCTCTGGCAGAACCCAAATGACAGCTGTCACGTGTCCTCTTCCCCGTTGATGCAGGGCTCTCAAGGGCTCCTTTTAAAAGGAGCCCTTTTTACGTCCCTTTGATCCTGAGATTTGAAATGGAGCGATCGTCGCGATGTGGTTTTTTATGTATGCCTGCTATCTCTTGAGCCTTGCGACATTCGGGCTGCTCGTCACCGGCTTTTTTCAGAATGTTTTCCATTTTGATGTCTTCCGGGCCAACCCTGTGACGTTCATGATCCTGACCAGTATCGTGTATCTTTTCACGGAAACCCTCGTCATCTTTTTCTTTGTGGGGATCGGGGTCAGCATCCGGGATTATACCCAGGAGCATGGCCTTAACCCGGATTTTCACCGCCGCTCCATTGGAATCAAGCGGGTTGTTTATCCTCCCCAGCTTTTGAATATGGTCCTGATGATCGTCCTTTTTATCGGGATCGGGGCGGTCGATACGGGGCATTGCCCGGCCTGGCTTTATGGGGTTTACTATGCCGCCTGTTTAGGGCATTTTATGTACGCCAAGATCATCCAGCACCGCTGTTTTCGGGACAGTACCGAGACGGTGCTGGCCATGGCAGGAATCGCGCGGACGGCCTGAGATGATTTTTTATGTTTTTGCTAAAATTTTGCAGGCCGCCGGTCTCGTTGTCATTCTCATCAATTTTCTGACACATTTCCCGAATTTGATGGACATGAAGGTCCTGGCGTTTGGGGCGGCGGTTTTTGCCGCCGGGTGGACCATCCAGCGGTACGGGGTGAGACATGGATAAACTGACCTCCGGGGCGAAAGCAGTCCTCAAGTTTGATGTCGGCGCGGACGGGTTCTTGAAAATGATCGGCGTCTTGGCCGTCACGGCTGTGATTTTGGCCGCGGCGGGGGCGGTCTTTTTTCTATTTTTTTACCGTCCGGCGGGTTCGTTTTAGGGGGAGTGGAAATGCTGGAACGTTTGAAGCGGAAATGGGGAATCGAAAGCAACCGGGATGTGGTGATGATCTTTCTGGTTTTTTCCCTGGCCGGGATGTCGGTCTCTTTCTGCCGCCGCCCGATTTTCGCGTTTTTTGGCGTGACACCGCAAGCCCCCTTCTGGTTGAAGGCCTGCATATATCTTCCGTTTGTTTTTCCGCTGTATCAGGTCTCCCTGATCGTTTTCGGCTCCCTCTTGGGCCAATTCCGGTTTTTCTGGGAAAAGGAAAAACAACTCCTGCGCGGTATGCGCGGTTTGTTCAGAAAAGCTCTCCGTTGTTTTGCACCCTGAATCAGGGGCCATTTCAAAGAATATAGAGCATCAGGTAGATCACGACGCCGGTGATGGAGACATACAGCCATACCGGGGTAAACCATCGTGTGATGCGGACGTGGGCTTTGAAATTCCCGTGGAAGGCGTGCCACAGGGCGGCCACGCTCATGGGCGGGACCAGGACGGCGAGTACGGTGTGGGTGAGGAGGATTATGTAGTAAATCGGCCGGAGAATTCCCTGGCCCTGGTAGCGTGTCACGCCCGGGAACAGGACATGATAGGTCACGTAGGATCCCAGAAAGAGGATTGAGCATGCGAAGGCCAGCAGCATCCATGTCCGATGGACGTCCTTCTTTCCCTGCCGGATGGCGAGCCAACCCATGACCAGGCTAACGGCGGCAAGGCCGTTCAGGCACGCGTTCAGGCTTGGCAAAAAGATTTGTGTCATGCCCCCTTTTCCCTGGCGAGTGCGGCGATGGCTTTGAAAAGGTCCCGGACTTTTTCAGAATCCGTCCCGTCAAAATAACCCCGGATCCTTCCCTGCCTGTCCACCAGCACAAAATACCCGCTGTGCATGACAGGGTCATTGGCGGAATTGAGCTTGAAATTGTTTTGGACCAGCCCCTCGATGGACTCCCTCCCCCCGGTCAAAAAATGCCATTTTCGCGTGTCCGCTTTGTATTTTTTGGCATATGCGGCCAGTTGTTCCGGCGTGTCCTGCTCGGGATTCACGGAGATGGAAACAAACTCGACGTCCGGCGATAATTCATACGAGCGGTACAGCGAGGCCATGTTCTTGGTCATGACCGGGCAGATCGAGCCGCAGGTCGTGAAAATGAAATCGACGACCCAAACTTTCCCCTTCAGTTCAGGGGTCCCAAAGGGGCGGTTGGTCGTGTCGGTCAAGCGGAATTCCTCCACAACTCCGATCTCGGGCAGAGGAACGCTTTTGCTTTCGATGAGGTAGAAATAAACGGTTATCAATGCGGCGGTCGCGGTTAACAGCAGCAACCCCGCGGTGATTGTCCGTTGGTTTGTCTTCATGGCTTAGAGGATGACGTGGTCTACGACGATGAGGATCAGGATAAGCTGAATGTAAATGACGGACGCCTTCAACAGTTCTCGGGCGTCCGGGATGGATTTGGTGTAAGACAACCGGAATCCTTTGAGCAGCATGAACGTCCCCATGCCAAACGCCCCGGCCCAGTAGATCCCGCCGGAGATCCCGAGCCAGACCGGGAGGAATGAAATCGGGATCAACACCGCGGCAAACACGTTGATCTGGGCGAAGGTGGATGCCCCGTCAGGATGAACGACCGGGAGCATTTTGAAGCCGGCCTGCCGGTAATCGTCCCGGCACATCCAGGCGATGGAATAAAAATGGGGATGCTGCCAGACAAACATGATCGCGAACAGGGCCCAGGCGCCGGCGGAGAGATCACCGGTGGCTGCGGCCCAGCCCCCCATCGGGGGCAAAGCCCCGGGGATCGCGCCGACCGTTGTGTTCAGCCAGCTGATCCTTTTCATGGGCGTATAGACCAGGACATAAAGGAACGCGGTCAGCAGGGCCAGGAACGCGGTGAGGAGATTGATCGACAGGGTCAAAACGATCACTCCCGTGAGGATGAGCAGAATGCCGAACAGCATCGCGTTTTGAGGGGCAATTCGTCCCTGGGGGATCGGACGGTTCTGTGTCCTTTCCATCAGGGCATCGGCGTCCCTTTCAAGATAGTGGTTCAGCGCGGCGGATCCGGCGCAGACGAGCGTAACGCCGGCAAGCAATATCATCATGTGCCAGACATTCGAAACCCCTCCCCCACCCAAAAAGTACCCCAGGGTCGTTGTCACAAGGACCAGCCCCAGGATACGGGGTTTGGTGAGTTCGCAGTAATCCGCTATTAACGATTGCTGTTTCATATGGCCGATGGATGGAACAGAACGGTTTGGAATCGGGGTATTGTGACCGGGGCCGCCCGGAGAACTAAAAGTACGGAAAGAGCGAGCGTTGCGGCGCCTGTCACCACATGCAAACTGGTCATGGTCGGGGCCTTTTGCGTCCACACAGTCAGGATTCCCAGCGAGATCTGGAGCAGGACAAGACCGTCGATCGCGAGGATCGTTTTTGCGATCCGGGGAGCAACGTTCTGGCGGAGGAACGTTGTCAGGTTGATCCAGATCAAAAACCCGGCCAGGATCCCGGCCATCAGGCGGTGCAGGAAATGGATCCCGACCTGATGAAGGGTCACAGATTCGTAATTGTTCATGAATCGCCAGTCATTGATCCAGGCGAGCATGGAAGAATCAAAGGGCGGGAACCAGCGGTCGCCCATTTTCGGAAAATCGGGGATGGCCAGGCCCGAGGCGGTATGGCGCATCACCGCGCCGAGGATCAGTTGAAGGTAAATGAGCGCGGTGAAAATTATAAACAGGCGGAATACGCGGGGGTCGGCTTCGTCGCCGGGTTCCCTCGAGGTCCGTTCCCGGGATTCCCCGTACGCCAGGATCACGGTGAGGATTAAAAAGGTTTGCGCCAGGACCGCGTGGCTGACGGAGACAGGCGTCGGCAGGAAGAACTTGACGGTGATCCCTCCGAGTATCCCCTGCAGGATGACGGCCCCCAGCGTCCAGAACCCCAGTTTCCTGAGCCAGGATTGCGGTTCCAGATATTGGAGCAATATCGCCAGGCAGAGCGTCAGAAAGCCGACGACTGTGGCAACCATCCGGTGCCCGTGTTCGTAAAATACCCCTCCCACCATGGGCGGAAACAGCATGCCGTAGGATAGCGGCCAGTCCGGGACCGACAACCCGGCGCTGTGGCTGGTGACCTCTCCGCCGACAAAAATCAAGAAAAGAGTCGCGAAACAAACGATCTTGGTGAAGCAGCCTAAGAATGAATTGTGGGGATTTTTATCAAGGGGTTGGGCCATGGCGGCCTCCGGAGAGTTTAATGAGCACATGACTTACAGAGCCGTAGGCGAACGTAAGTCGCCGTGCGAATTAATTCCAAAAATCGTCTTCGCCGCCGGACTCACCGTCGGAGCCCGATGCAGCGGCCTGCTCTTGAAGCCATTTGTCGTAATCGGCCTGGCTGTGGACGGTGATGAATCCGCGCATGGAGTAGTGTCCGACGCCGCAGAGCTGGGCGCAGGCGATCTCCCATTTTCCGGTCTTTGTCGGCGTGAACCAGAGCGGGATATCGAGCCCGGGAATGGCGTCCTGCTTGACCCGCATGACCGGGATGCTGAAGCTGTGGACCACATCCTTGCTGGACAACCGGATGACGACAGGCCGGCCGATCGGCACGTGCATCTGGTTGATGGTCACGATGTCATCTTTAGAATACGGGTCTTTGGGGTCCAGCCCCAGAGGGTTGGACTGCTTGTCGAAATATTTGACGTTCATTTTGCCAAAAATTCCGTCGGCACCGGGATAATGGATATTCCAGGCGAATTGCTCGGCGACCACGCGGATTTCAATCTTGTCCGGCCGGTTGGGAAACGCGTTTACCTGCCGGACCCAGAACGGGATGGAGAACGCGAGCAGGAGGACCCCTTCGATCACGGCGACAGCGACTTCAATGGACGTCGGCACGTGGCTGTGCAGACCCTTGTAATCGGCTTTGGGGTTGCGGGCCTTTCGGAACCGGTAAATCACAAAAATGAAATACGCGGCCCAACCGAAGAACAGGCCGAACATGAGCAGGTGGATCAGATAAATCAGGAGATCGATCTCATGGCCGTGCGCCGAGGCGTTGATTGGCAGGAAGAAAAGTTTTCGAAAATCCATAATTTTATTTGGGTTCCGGGGATTGTCCCCGTTTGTGCATTTGATAAAAAAAGTTTCCCAGGCAGGCAAAGACAAAAAGTAAAATCGCCAGGAGGACCAGTATCCCCCATTTTATCGCCTGGATGACCGGCGAATCGGCCGCGCCGAAACAAACACTGCATCCATAAATCTGATTTGGCCAGAACGCGGTGCTAAGCATGAGGTTGCCTATCCTTCCATGCCCCGGACTTACTATTGGTAATCCTTCAGTTTTTTAAGGAACAGGGCCCCGTAAATGATCAGGACAGCCGCGAAGGCGAACGACCCCATGGCGGTGGCAAAATAGCTGCCATCCTTCGACGCCTGGTGCATGTTCAAGGCCCAAAAACCGAAAAAGACCGTCAGCAGGGTCGAACAGGTGATAAAAATGATATGGAATTGTTTAATGGACAATTTGGGTCCCCGTGATAACGTTGTGCGATTCGGTCAGCGGCAGGAAAACCAGGGCCAGGAAAAAGATGACCGTAAAAATCAGGACGATATAAATGATGGCGCGTTCGGAAATCAGGTGCATGAAAAAGCACGCCACCAGGGCCGCCTTGATGGAAGCGATCACCAGCGCGAGGATCACGGCGCCCAGCAGGTTCAAATGAAGGTAGCTGACCCCCACTGTCACCAGCGTCAGGAACAACAGTGCCCCGAAGACGGTCAGGTAGACCTTGACTTCTTTCTTGATCTCGTGTGGATTGCTGTCGCTGTGCACGTCCGACCTCCCTGCGTTGCTCACAAAAGGTAGAGAACCGGAAAAAGGAAAATCCAGACCAGGTCCACGAAATGCCAGTAAAGCCCGGCGATTTCGATCCGGTTCGTAAACCGTGCCGGGTCCGATTCCCACATCTTCCGTCCAGGCCCCCAGAAGTAACTGTTGACGATGATCCCTCCCAGCACGTGCAGTCCGTGCAGGCCGGTCAGGGTGAAGTAGATCGCCATGAATGTGTTGTGACTGGGCGGATAATGGTGATGAGCCCCGCGGTTGCCCAGCTCAAAAAGCGAAAGAATGACCGTAAGGAAAATGAACAGCCCACAGCCCAGGAAAATGCGTCCGGGGATACTCGCCGGATTCCGCAGGGATGATCGGACGATGCCGAAAACGGCCCATGCCGCTGCGGCCCCGCCGATGATCTTGGCCGCGATCCCCCACCCCGCGATCGTCTTGAGCAATGAAGCGAAGACAATTTTGAAAAGGGTCGGGAAGGTATGTTCATAGTGGATCTCAAACTTGGCGCCGTATTCATACGACTTGACCAGCAAAAACGTCAGTGCCAGCAGGATCGTAAGCCCCATGAACACCCGGTACTGTCCCGGGTTCTTGAGTTTCAGCGAAGCCCAGGACATGACCATGGTCATACTGGAGGTGATCAGGACGACCGTGTTGAAGGTCCCTATCGGAACGTTGAGGATGGATGACCCGTGCGGCCAGTGCGGCGCGCCCATGCGCAGGATGATGTAAGTGGAGAACAAGGCGCCGAACAGCATGATTTCTGAGGCCAGGAACAGCCAGATGCCCATCTTGGCGTTGTATAGCCCGGTGTCATGCCGGGTCTCCACGGTATATGGAATCGCGGTGTCAGACATGGCCTTAGATTTTTTCCTGGTGTTGAGGGGTGAAATCCGCGGCGGCGCCGGGGACGCTGTATTCATAAGGCCCGCGGAAAACATCCGGGACTTTCTCAAAATTTCCGTGAGGCGGGGGCGACGGGGCCGCCCACTCCAGGGTCGTCGCTTCCCAGGGGTTGTCAGACGTTTTGGCCCCTTTGAACATGCTCCAGAGGATATTGATGATGAACGGGACTTGGGCGATCGCCAGGCCCCAGGCCGCCCAGGACATCACGACGTTCAGCTGCAGAACGCCCTTGCTGAATTCATACGTTGCCCCGCCGTCGTAAAGCCGCCGGGACACGCCGGCCAGGCCCTGGATGAACATGGGCATAAAAATAACGTTCATCGCCACCAGAGACGGCCAGAAATGGAGATGGCCCAACCCTTCATTCATCCCGCGGCCCGTGACTTTTGGAAACCAGTAATAAATGCCCGCGAAGAGGGCAAAAATCGTTCCCGGAGCGACCACGTAATGGAAATGGCCAATGACGTAATACGTGTCGTGTAAATAAATGTCCGCCGTGGACAACCCCAGGGGAAGCCCGGTGAGGCCCCCAATCCCGAACATCGGCAGGAACGCCAGGGCGAAGAGCATCGGAATGTTGAAACGGATCGAACCTCCCCAGAGCGTGATGAACAGGGCCGCCAGGATGATGACCGACGGGATGGAAATAATCATGGTGGTGGCCTGGAAAAAGGCGCTGATCGCCGTGCCCATTCCGGTCAGATACATGTGGTGCGCCCACACGATCATGGACATGAAGCCCAGGAAGAGCACGGAATAAACCATGGCCTTGTAGCCGCCGATGGGTTTGCGCGTGTTGTTGGCGATGACCTCGGTGACGATCCCCATGGCCGGCAGAATGAGCACATAAACTTCCGGGTGGGCCAGGAACCAGAACAGGTGCTGCCAGAGAAGAACGCTTCCCCCTCCGCTCGCCTGTACCGGCTGGCCGCTGACCATGAGGCCGCTCGGCGTGAAAAAGCTTGTCCCGACCATGCGGTCCATGAGTTGCAGTATCCCGGCCGCTTCCAGCGGCGGAAACGCCAGCAGAAGCAAAAATGAGGTCACCAGCTGGGCCCAGACGAAAAACGGCAGGCGCATGAAGGTCAGCCCCTTTGCCCTCAATTGGAAAATGGTCGTGATGAAGTTAACGGCGCCCAGCAATGACGATGTAATAAGGAAAACCATCCCGATCAGCCACATGTTTTGTCCCCAGTAGCCGGTGTTGGCGCTCGGGACGCTGGCCAAGGGCGCGTAAGAGGTCCATCCGGAATTCGCCGCCCCTCCGGGAACGAAAAAGCTCACCAGCATGATCACTCCGCCGGCAAAAAACGCCCAGTAGCTCGCCATGTTGAGCCGCGGGAACGCCATGTCCGGCGCCCCGATCTGGAGAGGCACGATGTAATTCCCGAAAGCCCCGACGGCCAACGGCACGATCCCCAGAAAGACCATGATGGTCCCGTGCATGGCGCCGAGCTGGTTATAAAATTCCGGAAGCATACGTCCGTCCGGCATCCGGTCCGGGCCGAACCATTTGCCGATCAGGGGCAGAGGTTCTCCGGGATAGGCCAGTTGCCAGCGCATGAGCATAATTAAGGAAAAGCCGAACAGCAGGAAGCACAGCGCGGTGATGCCGTACTGCAGGCCGATGACCTTGTGGTCAGTCGAAAAGATGTACTTTCGCCAAAAGGGTAATTCGTGGGAGTCGTGTTGAGAATGGTTCATGGGGATCTTCGCTTGGAAACGCCTGGCCTATTCCTTGGTTGCCGGTTTGCTGAAGGTGAAATCCAGGGTTTTGGTTTCATCCGCCGTGACAGTCACGGAGGTTTTCTGAGCCCCCAGTTTTTCATGCCAGGCTTCGATTTCATAGGTGCCGGCTGGCAAGTTCGCAATCGTGAATGTCCCTTCCTTCGGAGTGACCGAGAAAAACGGGTGCGGCATGACGGCGATCCAGGCTCCCATCCACGGGTGGACGTCACATTTGATGGGGAACATGAATTCCGGCTTGGTAAAGACCTTGATCATTTCCGTCCGGTATTTGGGCATGGCGGTGTTGAATTCTTCGTTTTCCTTGCTTAAGGCATGAACGTTGTGCAGTGTGCCATCCGGGTTGAGGATTTTCACCGGTTGGCCGACCATGACGCCTATGACATGCGGGGAATATTGGCAGCCCTTCTGGGTGATGACAATTTCTTCTGCGGGAGCTGGAAAATTTTGAGAAGCCAGGCCGCTTTTGACATGCACAAAAACGTTTCCCATCGTGTTTCCGTCACCCAGGACAAGCGTTTCCGGGTAAACTTCCGCGGCATGATGGGTCAGGCACACCGGATCCGCGTCCATTTTGAGCGCCTTAAATTTCGGGACGGTCCCGTCATATTTAACGGTCCCGGTCAGAGTGGCGGCCCAGGAAGATCCGGTCAGGAAAGCTGCGGACATGATGATCCCCGGGAGTGTGATAAAATATTTCTTCATGGCCATCCTCCTTAAATTCTTATGTTGACTGGAATAGTGCTTAAAACAGGAATAATGTAAACTACTACACCGCATTTTATTTGTCAAGCACGTATTTGGCAATCTGGCGGGAAGATTCGAATAAAAAAGCGGAGCGGCTGTTTGCCGCCCCGCGATATGGTTGTTTTAAATGGACAGGAACCGTTATCTATTCGATAACACGGTATCGGGGACCAGGGTCATCATGGTACGGCCGGTTGCCCATGGCCGCGGCCCTGCGGACCAGGTCTACAAAATCGGCCCGGTATCCCCAGGGGTCTTTGCCCAAGGCCTCGCCGGCCCGGCGGATGACGTCCTCGTACGACGCCTCCCCCTGGTAACGGGAGTTCCGGAGCAGCAGCCCGAATTCCGCCACGGCCGACGCAAACCGGAAATTTTCCGACAGGGACGGGCGGCCCCATCCACCGCGCTGCAGGGTATGGACGAGCAGGCGGCTCATGTCACCGTCCGGTTCTTTATACCGCAGCTTGACGGTCATAACGTCGTCGCTGTTGGTCACGGTGGATTTTTGGTATTTTAGCGGATCCACATCCCCGTACCCTTCATCATAGGCCCCAGATGGAACAACCTCATAAAGCGCGGTGACCGTGTGCCCGGCGCCCAATTCCCCGGCGTCCTTCCGGTCGTTGTTGAAGTCTTCCCGGGACAACCGGCGGGTTTCATAACCGATCAGCCGGTAGGCCTTGACCTGGCGTGGATTGAATTCAATCTGAATTTTCACGTCCTTGGCGATGGTGAACAATGTCGAACCGAGTTCTTTGCCCAGGACTTTTCTCCCTTCTTCCATGGAATCGAGGTAGTAATAGTTCCCGTTCCCGGCGTCGGCCAGTTTTTCCATTTTGGAATCCTTGTAATTTCCGGTGCCGAATCCCAGGACGGTCAGGAAAATCCCCTGATCACGCTTTTCGGAGACCAGATGGACGAGTTCGGAATCCGTTGTGATCCCGACGTTAAAATCCCCGTCGGTCGCCAGGATGACGCGGTTGTTGCCGTTGCGGATGAAATTCTCCCGGGCGATGCGGTAGGCGAGATGGATCCCCTCACCCCCGGCCGTAGACCCGCCGGCTTCCAGCCGGTCGATCGCGCGCAGGATGGTTTCCTTGTCATACCCCGGGGTTGAATCCAGGGCCAGCCCGGCCGATCCTGAGTAGGTGACGATCGCGATCCGCTCCTGCGGGCGCAATTGTTCGACAAAGAGCCGGAAGGCGGATTTCAGGAGCGGCAGTTTGTTGCTGTTTGCCATGGACCCGGAGACATCGATGAGGAACACGAGATTGCTGGGCGGCATTTCCCGCTCGGCAAGTTCTTTGCCCTGCAGCCCGATCAGGACCAGGTCATGCCCGCGGTTCCAGGGGCAGGGCCCGATCTCGGTGCTGACGGAGAACGGTTCGTTCCCCCGGGGCTGGGGATAATCATAGATGAAGTAGTTGATCATTTCTTCGACCCGGACCGCGTCCGCCGGTGGCATTTGTCCGTTCTGGATAAAGCGGCGGACGTTGCTGTAGGAAGCCGTGTCCACGTCGATCGAGAACGTCGACAGGGCATTTTCGTAAACGCTCTGGAATTCATTCTCGATGATCTGTTCATATTCTTCAGCGTTTCTCGGCTGAACAATGATCGGTTGCGGTTCAACGGGCCGGGGATATGGATAAATGACGCTTTTCATGGGATAGTTCTCATCCCGTTCCTCAAGGCCGGAGATCCGTCTGTCCTTTCCATAGGCACCGCCATCATAATCCGATTTCTGAAATCCTTCGTTGCTGCGTTTCCTCTCGGACATGCCGGCCCGCAGTGCCAGTTCCTGTCTTCCTGTCGCGTCCCGGAAAGCGGGGGCGCTCACGGCAGAGGATTCCTTGACCGTTTTGTAATCCGTCTCCAGGTAGTAGGGCTCGTATTGGCGGGTTGTTCCCATCGAGCGCGAGGCCATCAGCCCGGGAGAATATTGGTCGCTGATGTCATCCGCAGCGGATTTCAGCCGTCCCTGCATAGGGGCCTTGGTCAGGTTGGAAACTTTATCCGCAATGGTCTCTTTCTTGTTCCCACTTTTGTATTCAAACATTTTGGCTTTTTCTGCGTCTGCCAATTGATCTTCACGCTCAGGTCCGGCAGGCAAGGCCGCCGGTTTTGATGGGGCGGTTTCTGCGGCTTTTTCGGACAGATACCGGCTATCATCCCGGGCCCTGCCCTGGATGCTGCGTTGTTGGTAATTTTGGACCGTGAAGACAACCAAAACAGCCACCAGAATCGTGCTCAATACGCCAAGTGATAAGGGGGTTGATCTTTCCATGTTCGCTCTCTCCTTCCCGATCGCGGATCGGATTTTATGTTCAAGATCTGGAGAGAGGGATTCATTCGGCCAGGTTTTCAGCGAGGAGGAGATTTTCTTCAATTCCGCAAGATAGTTGCGGCATTCGGCGCAGTCGCGCAGGTGGGCTTCGGCCCGGGCGGTTTCACCGGCGGAGGCCTCACCATCGAGTGTGGCGGAGATCAGGATTTTCCATTCGATATGATCGTTCATGCGTTTTCCTCCGTGAGGAAAGACGTCAGTTCCCGGCGCAGGCGTTCCCGGCCGCGGAAGATCAAAATTTTTACATTTTCGAGCGAACAGCCGAGGACCTGGCTGATTTCGTCATAACTCATGCCGTGATACTCGCGGAGAATCAGCGCTTCCTTCTGGCTGTCCGGCAGCTTTTCAATGGCCTTGCGGATCTGTTCCCCGGTTTCCTGGTCGGCCAGCCGCATGGAAACAGACGGCTGTTTGTCGGGGACAGGGATTTCATCGTATTCCCCGTTTTGACCCTGGAACCACAGGGAAAAAACGTTTTTGTGTTTGCGGATTTTGCTGATGCAGGCGTTCCGGGTGACGGTGTAGAGCCAGGTGGAAAACTTGGCTTTGGGCTGGTAGGCGTCCCTTCGGACAATGAGAACGCCGAAGACATCGGCTGTCACGTCTTCGGCGTCTGCCCGGTTTCCCAGAATGCGCAAGGCGAAATTCAAGATGGGCTCTTTGTAGCGTTCGTAGAGCATTTCCAGGGCCTTTGGATTACCCTGCTGGTAATCCGCTATCAACTCTTCGTCACGTTGTTCCATGATCCTCGCTGCTGGCTTTATCCCTCTCCGTTTGTTTAAACGCCCGGGAGATCGAAAGGTTACAGGAATTTTCTGCGTTCATGCCGGCGGTTAGCGGTATTTATCGTATTTAAGCCCGATATGGTGGAGGAACCCCTTGAAGTGTTCCGGCACGGGAAAGCCGCGGAATTCCGTCCCGCAGCGGTAACAGACGACCATGTTGGGGATGCGTTTCCGCAGCAGGAAATCCAGAAGGGCGAAAACTGGCAGGCTGATCCCGTAGGTCCATGGGACAAGAACAACGGCGAAGAGCATGATCAGGCACCCCAGAATCTGGTTGAAATCCTTGTCCCGGTAAAACTGGCGGCATTCGCAGACAGGACAGCGTTCAAAGATTTTTTTGACGGAAGCCACTCTCCCCCACGCCGCGCCGCAGGATGGACAGGAGGCGCCTTGCCCTTCGGATGAGATTTCCAGCCGGCCGTAGGCTTTACACTGCGGACATGTTCTTGCGATGGTTTTCATGTGTTCATCCCCGGCTAAAGGGCGATGCTGAATTTGAGCAGGTAATATTTATACGCCATTTCGCCGATCAGCACGGCGGTCAGGATGACATACAAGATTCCTGTGGCGGACTGTGTGGATTTGGCTTTGAGGGTGCCGTGGACGAAAAAGACCGTGGCCAGGGGGAACAGGGTTCCGAAGAAAACGGCCAAAATTAAAAGAAACCCGTCCATGGTCAGGACAAATTGATGCAGCGGGATCACCGTTCCCTGGTGGACCACTTTGGCGGAAGACATCACTGCAATGTCCCAGATCAGCCGGATGGCGGTTAAAACCCAAAGGACGTTGACCGCCCGCGTGAGGTGATCCAGGGGAAGCCCGTGGACATTCAGATACCAGTGCCCCAGGTTCATGGCGTAAAGCGAGGCGCAAAAAATCGCGGCACCGAGGCCCCAGGCGAACGTCAGATGGAGCCCGGGATCGGCCAGCTCGGTTTGTATTTCCGGAAATCCGGCCAGTCCGATCAGGCAGGGCGCGGTGATCAGCCATGGGTTGGGGTATTCGCGGTTCCAGAAGTAGGCGCAGAGACCGGCGAGGACGATAAACCAGACAATAAGGTGAGCCTTGATGTCAAACGGCGCAGGGCCGGTCATCTGGGAAACAGTTAGCACGCCCAGGACAAATACGGGCATGCCGAGATGAAAGCGATGGAAATTTTTTTTGAGAGGGTCGCGGTGACTGATCCAGAAACAGAGCGGATAGATCGCGGCAACGAGAAAACTGACCAGTATGGGGATGGCGGTCAACATGGGAAAAGGATTTGACCGGAGGGTTTCTAAGGAGCCGTGGTTTCGGTCTCGGACTCCTGTGCCGGCGATCCGGCGGCCGGAGGATTATCGTCTGCCGGAGCTTCGGCCGGCTTGGGCGGTTCGGCTTTGGCCGGCGCGGGCTTGGGCTGCGGATGGTCGGAGATGTTGTATAAGTAATCGCGCAGGGCCTTGATTTGAAGATTTTCGTCTCCTCCAAGAATATCTTCCGGCCCGGACTGGTCAAAGCTGGAAGGGTCAAAATAGGTCGGCATTTTTGTCCCCGGCAGGAATTTTTGCGGATTTTTCAGCCACTCCAGGAGCCACTCCGGTTTGAGCCGTGTTTTGGCCAGGGCAAAGTCCGGCGCCCAGCTGTCCGGCGACCCTGCCGGGAGCGAATCGCCGACGATGTGGCATTGGGCGCAGCCGAAATAATCCTTGGAAAACAGTTTTTCGGCGGCGGCAAGTTCTTCGGGGGTCGGCGCCGGCAGTTTGGCGTCCGAGAACGGAAATTCCTGGTCATCCAGGGCGTTGAAATATTTGAGGACCGCGTTCAGGTGCGCCACGTTGATATCGTAGGTCGGCATCCGGACCTTCAGCCATGGCCGGATCGGCGTGGGCTGGTGGAGGAAATGAAAGAGCCAGCCGGCCTGGACTTTGGCGCCTTCTCCGGCCAGATTCGGCGGGCCGAAACTGGTGATCAGGGCCTTGGCCTCGTTTTCACTGCGGTTATCATATTGGACCAGCCAGTCGGCGACGCTGGACTGGATTGCTCCCCCCTCGCCTTCGATCATATGGCAGCCCTGGCAGTTCAATTGCCGGACGATTTTTTGTCCTTCTTCGATGGCTATGTTGTCCGGCGTGCGCGGCTTATTTTTGTTGGGTTCCGGTTTTTCCTTGACGAATCCCAGCAGAGCGGTGGTGAGCGCTTCGACTTCCTCATCCTTGAAATGATACTGGGGCATGCGGAGTTCTTCGTCCGCGGATTTGATTTTGTCTTTGTCAAAGGCCCTGGGGTCCTTCATTTTCTGTGTAAACCAGGCTTCTTTGGTATGCGGAATTTTGGCAAAGCCAAAATCGAGCCGGTCGGCGGACTTGCTCCCCTCTTCCGTGAGCTCGGTCCCGATGGGCTTATAGTTTTCAAAACCTTTGATGTTATGGCAGGAGTAGCAGCCGTACTGGGCGATCAGCTTTTGCCCGGCCCAAAGGAGTTTGTCATCTGTTGTCATTTTGGCCACCTGGTCCTTGGCCTGGCGTACGGACGAGGTTTTTAGGAGGAATTCCTGGACGATTGTATCCAAAACTTGGGTGTCGATCCCGGAAATTGGGTTTTTATTCAGATCCGCTGTTTTGTCCTGGGCCAGAAACGCGGCCGCATGTGCGGCTTCTTCATCCGTCAAGCGCAGGTCCGGCATTTTGGTTTCCGGGTGATAGCGGTAAGGATTTTTCAGCCAGTTATAAAGCCAGGTTTTGGAGGTCTTGCTGCCCAGCCCGATCAGGTTCGGCCCCTGTTCCCGGTGCAGAGACTGGCGGGTGGCGGGTTTGTCGCTTTTTTCTTTTTCGATTTGGTGGCATCCGAAACAGCCGACCGACGAGACGATCTCTTCGCCTTTGGCCGGGTCGCCCCAGAGCGGCGGCTGGGCCTGCTCGAAATCCCCGCTGTTGGCGAAAAGGTAATGGACAATGGCGTGGACCTCCTGTCCGCTGCGGGCCTGCGAATCGGCATCGCTGTTGTTGGACAGGCCGAAAAATGACGGCATCCAGGTGTTGTGGCGGATGGATTTGGGATCCAATATCCAGCGGTGTGTCCACTCTTTGGACGATTTGGAGGCGATCTTTGTCAGATCAGGCCCTGGTTTAGGCCAGTCTTTGTACTTGTCGATGGCGTGGCAGGAATAACAGCCGGCTTTTTCGATCAGGTTCAGCCCCAGGTTGAGCTTTTCAGCGCCCTTGATGACCGTCTGCCCGGAGTGGCATTTGAAGCACCCGGCTTCCACGTATTGTTTTTGAAGCATCGGGTTTTCCCAGTGATGGATCTTGTGCCAATGGTATTTTTTCTCCCATTCTTCGGCCTGGGCTTCCGAGGACGGCGTGTGGGCGGCGGAAACAAAGTCGGTCCCCCGTCCGCGCCCGCCATGGCAGGTCGTGCAGCCGAAATCTTCCATCGGGTGGGCTGAATCTTTCCCTAAATAGAGCTCCAGGTTGGGGTGCGCGGTAAACGGCTGGGGCGCGTTTTTATAATCGGGGTTGGCTATGCCCAAGTGGCAGGTGACGCAACGGTCCACCCGGTTGGCCTGCTTGAAACCGAGGTCGTCCTTGATATCCTTGAGCACGATCTGCTCGATTTTGTAGTTGGGGTTGGCGAAGTCGATGACAGGCAGGTCACGGATGATGTCCGCGATCTGATTGGTAAGCGACCGTTCATTGGGATCGATTTTCCTGAGTTTGGTCTGGATGATATTAAGCTGGGCGGTCAGCGCCCTTTGCTGGCGTTCGAGGTCTTTGACCTGATGGCCGCAGCCGTCGATAACGGAGCGTTTTTCAGCGAGGTTCTGGTTAAGGCCTTCCAGGTCAAGCTTGAGTTGGGCGGCGGTGGCGCTGAGTTTCCCGTATTCGGCCTGGAGGTTTTCCGCGCCGGGGGAGGACGCGTGACGGGCTTCCTCATACTTGTATTTGGCCGTGTCCAGGCCGGCCTTGGTGAATTGATAACTCTGGGTGAGGACCGCCTGTTTGGCAGTCAGAGAAGCAACGTCCTTTTTGACATCCTTGAGGTCGGAGCATTGCTGGGCGTACTGGGCCTTGGCGTCCTCCAGCTTTTTGGCCAATTCCTGGTACTCGGGCTGCGCCGCGAGTTTGTTCGACTCCGCATCGAATTTGACGCGGGTTTTCTCGATCTCCAGGGCGCGGAATTCCCGCTGATAATTTTTCCAATCCCGGGAATAGTCGTCCGCAAACATCGATACCAGACATAACAAGAGCGCCACGCTGACCAGCGCGAAAATGACGTTGAGTTTTTCGGTGTTGTAATATCGTTCCTGGGGTTCTTTCACGGGGACACCTTAGATGTTGAAGAAAAACTCCGGGATCGCGATGAGGTATTTGATATTGAACGCCCAGCGCAAAAACATTTTGATCGGGAGTCCGGCGGACATGAGCAAGAGCACCGTGAAAATGGTGTATTTCACGGGCCCCAGCCGATCGTAGATTGTTTTGAAAAAGGTCTTGGCGAGAAGCGCCGGCAGGACCAGAAAATATCCGCCCAGCAGGAGAAACCCTCCCGCTTCCCTGAGCAGGATGTTGTCCGGAAGCCCCCGGTTGAGGAGCTTCATATAAATCAGTTCCGAGAGGTTGATGTTGGTCAGGGCCTCGAGTTTGTGGATGTCCCAGTATTCGAAAGGCCCAAAAAAGTTCCAGTTGGGGCCGCGCAGGAACGTCCCGGTGGTGATCAGAAAGATCCAGAGCAGCAGCCAGTAAAACAGGAAGATGGAAATGGCCATTTTCCGGCCGTGGAAACAGTAGTATCCTCCCCCCCGCTTGTTGTCATCGATGAACGGGATGCACATGAATCCGATCATGATGACCGTCGGGAAAAGGACCCCGGCGATCCAGGGGTCAAAATACACCAGCATTTCCTGGAGCCCCAGGAAGTACCAGGGCGCTTTTGACGGGTTCGGGGAAACGGTCGGATTGGCCGGTTCTTCGAGAGGGGCTTTCAAAACGATGGACCAGACGATCAACAGCGCGGAGCAGATGATCAGCGCGATGAATTCGATGTAGACCAGGTCCGGCCAGACCAGGATCTTCTCTTTGGCGTCCGTCGCCTCGTTCGGCTCTTTCCCCTGAGCGATCCGTGCGTCGTTGTCTTCCGCCTGTTTCATGGTGAACCACAGGAAGAACACCACCAGAAAAAGGAGCCCGACGATCGGAACGTTGTCGGGCTTGGTCACGATCTTGAGGAAATTGGGGTCGGTCAGCCCGAAGCCGAACAGCAGAAACAGAACGGAAAAGATGGCGACGGCGCCGCCTTTGGTCCAGAGCTTGTAGATGCGCAGGCGGCGGTTGATTTTATAAAGACCTTCGGTCGGCGGGAAAACAAAAAAGAAAATCAGCACCAGGAACGGGAAAATGATCTTGGGCTCGATGATGTGATTGATGAATAATTTGATATTTTCCATGAAAGGTGTCCCGGATTATGTCGGCCCCGAAATGCCCCCGTCCTTCCGCACCCGCCAGAAGTGAACGATCATAAAGATCATGATGATGAACGGCAGGCCGATGCAGTGCAGGACGTAAAAGCGCAACAGGGTCCCTTCCCCCACGAATCTTCCCCCCAGCATCGCAAACCGGGCGTCGCTGGCGGCGTGGACAAAATTGACGTCTCCGATGGCCAGGAGCGACGCTCCCGGCCCGGCGTTGCCCAGAAACGGCGTGGCCCCGGCCATGTTGGACCCGACCGTGATGGCCCAGATGGCCAGCTGGTCCCACGGGAGGAGATATCCGGTGAAGCTCATCAGCATGGTCAGAACGAGCAAAACGACGCCCACGCACCAGTTGAATTCGCGCGGCGGCTTGTAAGACCCCGTCATGAACACGCGGAACATGTGCAGCCAGACCGTGATGACCATCAGGTGCGCGCCCCAGCGGTGGATCTCACGCATGATGCCCAGCGGGACCTGCTCCTTCATGTCCACGATGTCGCCGTAGGCGTATTCCACGGTCGGCCGGTAGTAAAACATCAGGAGGATCCCCGTGACCGTCAGGACCAGGAAAACAAAGAACGATAATCCGCCCATGCACCAGGTATATTTGACCTTGACCGCGTGTTTGGGCAGGCGCACGGGATGCAGGTGCAGAAAGACGCTGTTGAGCACTACCATCATGCGCTGGCGCCGGGTGCGGGGAATGCCTGTCCGGAAAATGGCCCTCCAGATACGGTTTTCCTCCAGTTTGTCCCAAAAACCTTTTTGTGCGGCCGGTTCGGTCATAACAAGAACTCCCTTATACCGTAATATACGATTCGGGATTGCTCCATTCGCCTTTTTCCTGCTGGAATTTTTGGGTCTTGTCCACCAGGATTTCCCCGTTTTCGGTTAATGTGATCTTGAACCGCTCCAGCGGGCGCGGAGCCGGGCCTTCGAAGTTGATCCCGGTTTTATAAAACCCGCTGCCGTGGCACGGGCACTTGAATTTGTCCTCATTGCCCATCCAGTTCGGCGTGCAGCCGAGATGCGTGCAGACCGTCGAGAGGGCGTAAATTTTTTCCGTGTCCCGGACGATCCAGACGCCGTGCGCGTCCTTCCAGCGCTCGGAAACATCGCCGATGGCATAATCATCCGGAAATCCCGCCAGGAAGCTTTGTTTCGGTTCAAAGAGTACGTTGGGGAACAGATACCGCATGATCATGGAGCCGTACCCGCCCACAACGGCGGCAAAGGCCGCCCAGCCGACAGCCAGCCACGTGATGAATGTGCGCCTGTCCATATTTTCAGGATTGGCCGCAGGATCTGTGATCTTCTTGTCTTCCATGATTCAAGTAGTGGGAATGACCGCTATTTTTTTTGAATAACCTTCATGGCCGCCGTGCGGACCGCCATGTTCGGGTCGTTCTGCGAAATCCATGTTATTTTTTGGATGAGTTCCGGATTGTCCAGCCGGGAGGCCGCGTCAAGGGCCGTGAGGATCAGGTGGTTTTGTTCGTAAGGATCAACTTCCGGGAATTTGGACAGATATTCCCGGTTCAATAATTGGAACAAAACCCCTTCTCCTGCACTGTCTCCCATGCGGGCCAGGGAAATAGCTGACCCCCATTGTACATTGGGTTCCGGGTCATTCAAAGATTTTTTTAAAAAAGTTTTTGAGCTGTCCGCCCCGATGTTCCCCAAAGCCGCGACGGTCAGGGAGCGGACCCGGCTGTCGGGATGGTCCAGGAACGGATAGAGCGGCGCCGAGCCCCTCTCGTCTTTCAGCGTGCCGATCGCGTAGATCAGGGCGTCCAGGGTCGCTTCCTTCTCATCCTTCAGCCCATTGGCGAGGGGTTTCAGATAGGCCGGATCGCCGGTCCTCCCCATGGCCAGGGCCAGGTACCGGCGGACTTTGTCGTCATCGGCGCGCGAATTTTGGAACGCACTGATCATCTCGTTCTGGAAGCGCTCCTCCTGGGGGATGAGTTGAGGATTGGCAAGGACCCTGGAAAGTTCGAAGGCCGCCTGCCAGCGCTTGGTGAGGCCGCCGGTCTTCACGTCGTTGAGAAAATCGTAGGCGGTTTGGTTTTCCCGGGTCAGGAGCCGCACGCCGGCGAACAGCAAAACACAGAACACCGCGATCAGGAACGGGATCACAAAGAAAGAATGCAGGATGACTTTTAAAAATGGTTTTTCCGTCTCGGGGGTTGGGTCGGTCATCGTGGGGCCCTTTGGGATTTATTCAAATTCATGCGAGAATCCGGAGGATTTGGACGCGGCCTCCTCGCGGGTCGGGGTTTCCAGCGCGTGATCCAGCAGGGCCATGACGCGGCCTTCCGTGTTGACTTCAAGAGCGCCCGCGTCAACCGCGAAGTGGTGTTCTTTGCCGTCAGGGGTCCGCACGGTCATTGCGCCCCGGGTCACGACAGTGACCAGCGGCGCGTGTCCGGCCAGGATCCCGATCATCCCCTCGGCCGCCGGCGCGGCCAGGGATTCTGCAGGACCTTCAAACAGGCGGCCCGCGGGGGTGATGATGGATAGTGGATAGGTTGCAGCGGCCATGGCGGGGTTTATTTGAACGCCTTCGCGTTTTCCAGGGCCTCGTCGATATCTCCAACCATGTAAAAGGCCTGTTCCGGGACGGCGTCATGTTTTCCGTCCAGGATTTCCTTGAAAGACCGGATCGTGTCCTGCAGGTTGACGTAACGGCCCTTACGGCCGGTGAATTGCTCGGCAACGTGGAACGGCTGGGAAAGGAATTTTTGCACTTTTCGGGCCCGTTCAACCGTCAGTTTATCCTCTTCGGAAAGCTCATCCATGCCGAGGATTGCGATGATGTCCTGGAGTTCCTTGTAGCGCTGGAGCAGTTCCTGCACGCCCCGGGCCACCTGGTAATGCTCCTCCCCGACGATTTCCGGGGCGAGGATAGTGGACGTGGACGACAAGGGGTCCACCGCGGGATATATCCCCAGTTCAGCTATGGGGCGGGACAGTTCGGTGGTGGCGTCCAGGTGGGCGAAGGTCGCGGCCGGCGCCGGGTCCGTGTAATCGTCGGCAGGGACATAGATCGCCTGGATGGAAGTGATGGAGCCGTTTTTTGTCGAGGTGATTCTCTCCTGGAGTTCTCCCATGTCGGTTCCCAGGGTCGGCTGATAACCGACGGCGGACGGGATGCGTCCCAGCAGGGCGGACACTTCCGACCCGGCCTGGGTGAAACGGAAAATATTGTCGATAAAAAGAAGGACGTCCTGGTTCATGGCGTCCCGGAAATGCTCGGCGACGGTCAGGGCGGACAAGGCCACGCGGGCTCGGGCCCCAGGCGGTTCGTTCATCTGTCCGAAGATCAGGGCGGTCTTGTCTAAAACCCCCGCCTCCCGCATTTCTTTATAAAGCGCGGTCCCTTCCCTGGTCCTCTCTCCGACCCCGGCAAAAACCGAGTATCCCCCGTGCTCCTTGGCAATGTTGTGGATGAGTTCCTGGATGATGACGGTTTTTCCGACCCCGGCGCCGCCGAAAAGCCCGATCTTCCCTCCCTTGCGGTAGGGGGCCAAAAGGTCAATGACCTTGATCCCGGTCACCAGGACATTGTCCGTGGTTTCCTGGTCGGCCAGGGGCGGGGCCGGACGGTGGATTGGCATCCGCTGGTCAGTGTTGACAGGCCCGGCGTCATCGATCGGGTCTCCCAGCAGATTCAGCACGCGGCCGAGCGTGGCCGGGCCGACGGGCATGGTGATCTCGTCCCCTGTATTGACGACCTCCATTCCCCGGACCAGGCCGTCGGTGGTGTCCAGGGCGATGGTGCGCACGGTGTTTTCGCCGAGATGCTGGGCGACTTCCAGGGTGAGGTTATTCTTTTTATCGTTGATGGACGGGTTACTGGCCTTCAGGGCGCTGTAAATCAGCGGCAGTTTTCCTTCCGGGAAACTGACGTCGACAACGGCGCCAAGGACCTGCGTGATTTTTCCATTTTCGAGTTGTTTGGCTGTGCTCATAAGGGTCCTTTTTATTGTAAGGCTTCTTTGCCCGACACGATCTCGATCAATTCCTTGGTGATGTTCGCCTGGCGGGCGCGGTTGCGCAGGAGCGTGAACCAGTCGATCAGATCGGAGGCGTTTTGGGAAGCGCTGTCCATGGCGGTCATGCGCGCGCCATGCTCTCCGGCGGAGTTCTCCAGCAGCGCGAAATAAATCCGGAAAAATAAATACTTGGGAATGAGGACGTCCAGCAACTGGCTGCGCCGGGGCTCAAAAAGATAGTCCGCGTTCCACTCCTGCTCTCCGGGCCGGAGAAGATGCGGTTCGATCGGCAGTATCTGGAGAAACGCCGGTTTCTGGGACAAGGGGCTGTTGAAGACGTTGTAGCAGACATGGATCTCGTCGTATTTCTTCGAGAGGAAAAATTCCATCAGATCTCTTCCGATGGCCTTTGCAACAGCGAAGTCCGGGCGCGCGGTGGAATTCTCATAGAATTTTTCCACCTGCACGGTTTTTCGGAAATGCGCGTACCCGCGTTTTCCGCAAAAACTCATGGCCACGAATTTGTATTTGGCCCCCTCACTCTGCCGCCAGAGTTCGACGCCTTTGATCAGGGTATTATTGAAAGATCCGCACAGCCCCCGGTCCGATGTGATGAGCAGGACCAGGACATTGTTTACGTTCTCCCGCGGCGTCAGGAGCGGATGGGCCGAGAGTTCGACCGCCCCGGCGATCCGGCCGAGGAGTTCCGTCAGGTCCGTGGCGTAGAGCTTGGCGCGTTTCTGGGCCTCATGCGCGCGGTAGAGCTTGCTCATGGAGACCAGCTTCATTGTCTTGGTGATTTTTTCCGTGTTGTGGAGGCTTTGGAGCTTGACGTTGTATTCTTTAACACTGGGCATGGATCAGCTCCGGTACGATTCCTTGAATTTTTTGAGGAGGTCTTCCAGGCCCTTTTTGACGTCATCTGTCAGGGCTTTTTTTTCGTTAAACAAACGGACAAACTCGGTGAACCGTGTGTCCAGGGTTTCCAGGAGGTGCGTTTCGAAATCACGGACTTTGGCGACCGGGATATCATCCAGATACCCGTTGACGCCGGCGTAGATGATGGCCACCTGCTTGACGACCGGCAGGGGCTGCTGGACGCCCTGTTTGATGATCTCCATGAGCCGCTTCCCCCGTTCCAACTGGCGCCGGGACGCGACATCCAGGTCCGAGGCGAACTGCGCGAATGCCGCCAGCTCGCGGTACTGGGCGAGGTCCAGGCGTAAGGAACCCGCGGTCTGTTTCATGGCCTTGATCTGGGCGTCGCCGCCCACGCGGGATACCGACAATCCGGGGTTGATGGCCGGACGCTGGCCGGCGTAGAACAGGTCGCTCTCCAGGTAGATTTGCCCGTCGGTGATAGAGATGACGTTGGTGGGGATGTAGGCCGTAACGTCGCCGGCCTGGGTTTCGACAATCGGAAGGGCGGTCAGGCTTCCCGCGCCTTTGGCGTCACTCATTTTGGCCGCGCGTTCCAGCAAACGGCTGTGAAGATAAAAAATGTCGCCGGGAAAGGCCTCGCGGCCCGGAGGGCGGCGCAGGAGCAATGATAACTGGCGGTAGGCCTGGGCCTGCTTGGTCAAATCGTCGTAAACGATCAGCGCGTGCCGGCCGCTGTCCCGGTAGTATTCGGCCATGGTCGTGGCGGCATACGCGGCGATGAATTGCATGGGAGCCGGGTCCGAGGCCGAGGCCGCGACGATGGTGGTGTAATCGATGGCGCCGTATTTTTTCAATTTTTCATAAACCTGGGCCACGGTGGACCGTTTTTGCCCGATGGCCACGTAAAAACAGTGAACGTCCTGGCCGCGCTGGTTGATGATCGCGTCGATGGCCAGTGTGGTCTTGCCGGTCTTGCGGTCGCCGATGATCAGCTCGCGCTGCCCGCGGCCGATCGGGGTCAGGGCGTCGATGACCTTGATCCCGGTCTGCAGGGGTTCATGGACGTTCTTGCGGTCGATGATCCCCGGCGCCTTGATCTCGATCGGGCGGAACTCCTTGGCCTGGATCGGGGCATGGCCGTCGATGGCCTGGCCCAGCGCGTCGACCACGCGGCCGGCCAGGGCCTCTCCCACCGGCACGGACGCGATCGTTCCGGTCCGGCGGACTTCATCCCCTTCCTTGATGTTGGTGTCCAGCCCGAAGATGGCCGCGCCCACATTGTCTTCCTCGAGATTCAGGACGATCCCCTTCAGCCCGCCGGGAAATTCCACAAGCTCCCCGGCCATGGCCTGGCTCAGGCCGTAAATCCGCGCGATCCCGTCTCCCACGCTGATGACCCGGCCGATTTCATACATATTCGATTCCACCTTGAATTCGGCGAGCTCTTTTTTAAGGATGGCGGAAATTTCAGCGGTCTTGAGTTCTTTCATAGATGCGTTCCCTTAGCTGTTCATGATGCGGTTTTTGAATTTCTGGAGCTGGTTTTGGACGCTCAAATCATGGATCAAATCTTCCACCTGGATTTTGAAGCCGCCGATCAGTCCCGGGACCAGCTCGCTTTCCCAGCGGATGTCCTTCTGGTAACGCTGGCGCAAGCGGTCGCGGATGGCTTCCTCCTGCCCGGAGTCCAGGGCCGTCGCGGTGGTGATCTTGACCTTGAGGATGCCCTTTTGGGCAAAATAATCTTTTTCGAAATATTCGCAGATTTGGGGCATGGCCGGCAGGCGGTTTTTCCGGTCCAGAAAAAGCAGAAAATCCATTGTCAGCGGCCGGACACGCGTCTGGAAGAGCGCCGCGAGGACACTCTCTCGTTTTTCTCTGGGCAGATGGACATTTTTCAAGAAAGCGGCCAGCTCCGCAGAGTCGCCCACCGCCTGGCGGATCATGGACAGATCGGCATAGGCGTCGTCAAAGGCGTCTCCCTCTTTGCACAGCTCGAAGAAGGCCCGGGCGTATCGTTTTGCGGCTTTGGAGTTTTTCATCGCATTTCAGATCTTTTTGATCAGCTGGTCGATGAGTTTGCGGTTTTTTTCGTTGTCGAGGTTTTCTTCAATGATTTTCCCGGCCAGTTGGACGGCGATCTCGGCGCTTTCCTGGCGAAGCTGGGCCTCGGCCTTGTCCTTGGCGATCTGGATGTCACGCCGGGTATTTTCGAGAACGACCTGGGCCTCATTTTTGGCCTTTTGTTCGATGGCCTTGGCAAGATTTTGGGCCGCCTTCCGGGAATCATCCAGGATGTTTTTGGATTGTTCCCCTGCTTCATCCAGGATTTTGCTCCGGTTCTCCTCGATTTTTTCGTACTCCTGCCGGGTTTTTTCCGCCTCTTCAATCGAGCGGCGGATCCGGTTCTCGCGTTCGTCCAGCGCCGCCAGGATCGGTTTCCAGGCAAATTTTTGCAGGACAGCGAGGAGCAGGAAGAACGTGACCCACGTGAGGATGAGAACAGTGACGTCGGCGTTCAGGAGATTGGGTTTTTCAGGGGCGGCCGGCTGCGCAGTTTCCGCAATCAGGCCTTCCGGAACTGATGGATGATCGGCCATGGCAGAAATCCCGGGTTATCTGATCGCCAGCAGGCAGATGATGGCCGCGAAAAGGGCGATCCCCTCGATGAGCGCGGCTGCGATCAGCATGGCTGTCTGTATTTTTTTGGCGGCTTCAGGCTGCCTCGCCATGCCCATCAATGCCCCGAACGCCAGGATCCCGATCCCCAGCCCCGCCCCGAGAGTGACCATGCCGGCCCCGATGGCCGCATATGACCCATGAATAGCTGGCTCCATAAACAATTCCCTTTCCTATTAAAATACGTTAATAAAACAAACCATTATAACGGGATGTCCATTCCCTGTAAAGGGCCGAGGGCGTTAATGCTCGGGGTGATAGCTTTGCCCGATGAACATGGCCGATAACAGCGTAAAGATAAAAGCCTGCAGGAACGCGATGAAAATTTCCAGCAAGGAGATCAGCACTGCCAGAATGACGCTGGGCAGAGCGACATAGCCAAAAAACGCGACCAGGCTGAGCAGCGACAGGATCACAATATGGCCGGCCAGCATGTTGGCGAACAAGCGGATGGTCAGGGCAAAGGCCTTGACAAACATTCCGACGAATTCGATGGGAACGAGTACCACGAGGATCGGCCAGGGGACATCCGGAGGAACAAATGATTTGAAAAATCCGGACGCCCCGTTTTTCAAGACCGCGCCGACCGTCATGAACCCGAGCGTGATGAGCGCCAGGGCGGCCGTGACGTTGACGTTCGACGTCGCGGTGGAAAAGACAGGGATCAATCCCATGAGGTTCAACCCGGCGATGAAGAAAAAGAAGGTGCAGAAGAGCGGCGTCATCCTCCTCCCGTCTTTTTCCCCCAGGAAGGAAATCGCGATTTCATCGCGGATAAACAGGATAAAGGCCTCCAGGAGATTGGTGATCCCGGTCGGGACCTTGTCGTCCTTGCGGTAGACGACGCCGAACAGCAACAACAGCAGGAGCGCGCAAATGATCATCATCAGGCCGTGGAGCGTCAGCGATCCCGGCAACGGGACCGGCGGCAAGAAAGGCAGGTGCCATTCCTTGGCGTCCAGGACGTGGTGGATGACGAACTCGGACAGGCTGATGTCGTTTGCAGGTGTCATGAGATCAAAAGAGGTTCCCGGATGTTCATTTGTAATTGATAAAACGGTAAAGCCCGTAGGCGAAGACCGCGGCGCTGACCGCCAGCAGCATCCCGGCCGGCATCATTTTCTGGGTCTGGATCAAACGCAGAAGAAAGACACCGCTGAGAATTCCGCTGATCACCGCCAGCCCCAGGATCCCGTTCCGGGGGGCGTTGAGGGAAACGGCATAGCTCAAAAAAACAGCGGCCCCGGAAACGATCCCCATGATCAGGGACACCTTGCTGCCCGCCTTCCAGCCGAAAAACGCTCCCACCAGCATGAACACCCCGTATCCGATCAGGACGAATTTATCCAGCATGGGAATCTCCTTTTGTCTTGTGAGGTTGGTTTGATTACACTTTGGCGCTGTCGATGTCGATCCTGCCGGGCCGGACTTTTTCCTGGCGGGAAGACAATTCCCGCGGCAGGGCGGTCTCCACGCTGTCGGCCAGGGCCTGGATAAATCCAGGATGGCATTCCAGGGCCCTGGACATCCGGAAATCCGTGATCCCGGCGTCTTCCGCGACTTTGCGGTATTCGATGTCAATTTCGCAGAGTGTCTCAATATGGTCGGTCACAAAAGAAATGGGGACAACAAGAAGTTTTTTGATCCCCTGTTTGGCCAGCGTGTGAATCATGTTTTCAGTCGATGGTTTCAGCCACTGCAGGGGGCCGACGGCGCTTTGGTAAGACAGCGACCATTCTTTTGTCCGGCCCAGTTTGTTCAGCACGCAGCCGGCGGTTTGGGCCACCTGGAACGGGTAGGGGTCCCCTTCCGTCAGGAAATACAGCGGCAGGCCGTGAGCGGAGAACAGGAGATAAAAATCATCCAGCAATTCGGAAGGTTTGAGTGCTCCCTGGATCCGTTCGACAAAGGCCTGGATATATCCAGGGTGCAGAAAATATTCCGGCGTATCCAGGAATTCGACATCAGGATGGAATTGCCGGGCGGCCATGCTCAGGTAATGGATGTTCGATCCTGTGGTGGCTTTGGAATAATGCGGATACAGGCTCAACGGCAGAAGATATTTTTTCCCGGCGGCCTTGACCTGCATGAGGGTCTCGTTGGGCAGGGGCTGGCTGTAATTGAACGAGAAAATGACGTCGATCTCCCTTCCCCTTCTGCGCAATTCCTGGGCCAGGGCCTCGGCCTGGTTCCGGGTGGACTCAAAGATCGGGCTCCCTCCCCCGATGAGCTGATACCGTTCCGCCGCGGCCTTCCAGCGCAACGTCACGATCAGCCAGGAAAAAAACGGCTGCAGGAGGGCGGACAACGGAAATCGGATCAGAAGAGAATCGTTGAATAGTTTCAAAAGGAAGTCTTTGACGTCGGCGTTGCTTTTGGGCCCGCCCATGTTCATCAAGACCACCATCACTTCGGTCTCCGGCAAAAAGCGCTTGGGCTGATTTTTCCGGCGGGTGTCCGGGATCTGGTGGAGCCGTTTCCATTCGGCGTCCGTCATCCGGCGGCTGCGGAACCGGCTGCCGAGGATCTGCCCCAGGACCGCAAAAAATATAAAGACCGGGATCAGGGCTGGTGTGAGGTGCAGGGAGAGCCGCAGATAGATGATGAGAGGGATCGAGGCATGGATCCAGAAAAACCATTTGGCGGAAAACTTCGAATGGCCTTGCCGGATGTATCCCATCGGGATGTTGACGAGAAACGCCGCGGCAATGACCGTCAGGCAAGGATGCGAATAACAAAAATCAGGGATCATAGGGATTCTCGTGATTTCAACGGGTGTCCGTGTTTTACCGGAACCAGGATCAGGCTGAGTCGGGGCTTGTCAGGTATTCCTCTGCCGGGCCGGCAATGTCCTGGATTTTGGCCAGCTTTTCGTAAAATTCGGACAGCTTGGCCTCGATGATTTTTTCCACCGCGCCGACCGAGGCCTGCCGTTTGCGCATGCTTTCGTTCATGACCTGCTGTAGGTCATCGATGCAGGACAGATGGATTCCCGGAACGGTTGCTGTTTGCGGGTCGATGTTGCGTGGCATGGAGATGTCCATAAGGATGAGTTCCCTGCCCTTGCGGGCCTCCATGACTTTTTGGACGATGTCCTTCTCCAGGATATAGTGCGGCGCGCAAACGGCGCAGATCGCCACGTCCACTTCTGCCAAGGTTTCCTTAATGTCGCAAAATGAAACCGGGATTCCTTCGCATTTTTCAGCGAGGGCTTCCGCGTTGCACTGGGTCCGGTTCATCACGTAGACTTTGCTGACGCCTTTGCCGTAGATCTGGTTGATGGTCAGCTCCCCCATTTTCCCGGCGCCGATGATCAAAAACGATCTTCCTGCCAGGGTGCCGAGTTTCTGCTCGGCCATCATCACGGCGGCCCAGCTGACCGAGGATCCGCCGTAACTGATTTGGGTTTCTGTCTGGGCTTTTTTCCCTGTCCGGATCGCGATGTTGGCAAGGATGTTGAAATTTTTGCTGAACATGGCCCGGCTTTGCCCCCGCTCCAGCGATGTCCTGACCTGGCCGAGGATCTGCTTTTCGCCCAAAACCAGGGAATCCAGCCCGGCCGCGACCCTCAACAGGTGGCGGATTGCCTGCTCTTGCCGGTAAATGTAAAACAGTTTTCTGTCGTCCGGATGGAAGGGAATTTTCTTGATCGAGGAAACCAGGGCCGTAAAGAAACCCGCGAGGTTAAAATCCTCCAGAACATGGGCGTAAACCTCTGTTCGGTTGCAGGTGGACAGGATAAAGGCCTCAAAGACAGACGGGTTGCACTTCATCTCGCTCAGGACAAGGTCCTGCTGGAGCGGGGTCAGAAAAAACTTCTCCCGCGATTCGATGGGTGCGGTTTTGTGATTAATGCCGACGGTTACGATATTCATAGCGGAAAAAAATGGCTGAAAGATAGCTAAAACTATAGCATTAATGGTTGCTTTAATCCAGCATAAATTCCGAATTGAGGAGGATTTGCGGCAGGTCAGTCTTTGTACGGGTCGAATTCGTTTTCCCCGGCCATGGCGACTCCCAAAGGCTGGAGGGTGCGCAGGATGCGGATGGTATTTTTGTGGTATTCCAGGACCTCGGGCAGGCGCTTGTAGCAATGCGGGGATTCATCCGTTCCCGCCCCCCGCAGTTCCACCCCCATGGGTCTGATCCAGTTGAGCATCATGGCCTTCGTCACCTGGCCTCCTGTCCTGCGGCGGCCGCGGAACCGGCCGGCTGCGGCAGTCCGGGACATCACGCGCCCCGCGCCGTGGACCGTGGAATACAAGGATTTCCGGCTTTCGGCGGAATCCACACCCTCAATGATGACGGAAATGTCGCCCATGCTCCCTCCGACAAACCCTTTTTGCCCCTGGAACGCCGGCGTGGCGCCTTTGCGGACGACCCAGTATTTTTCTCCGTTGTGCTCTTCTTCCCAGGCGTAATTGTGGTGGTTGTGGATTTCTTCCAGGATCCGGGCGCCAAGGATCCGGGCGACGCGGCCGCAGACCCAGTCGCGTCCGGCATAGGCATAGCGCCCGGCCAGTTTCATGCAGGCGAGGTATTCCTGCCCCAGATTGCCGCGGGTGTCCAGGACCACCGGTTCCACAAACATGCCGTCCTTCCCTCCCCCGGCCGTGATGAAATGCGTTGCCAGATGATGCCCGAACCCGCGCGAGCCGAAATGGACGCCGACCCAGACCTGGTCCTCTTCATCCGTAAAAACGTCCACATAGTGATTGCCGCTGCCGATGGTTCCCAACTGGGATTGGGCCAGGGATTTGAGCTTTCGCGCTTCGGGGATCGTCCACGCGGGATCATTAAAGAGAGGATGATCAACGCTCTCTTTGTTTTTTCTTCCCACGCCGAACGACAGGGTATGGGCGATATCATCCATGATCCTGGAAATGTTCTTGCGGACGTCATCCGCCGGGACATCCAGGCGAACGGCTTTGTTTCCGCAGGCAATGTCATAGCCAACGCCCGACGGGCTGATCTTGTCCCTGTAAGCCACCACTCCGCCGATCGGGACGGCGTAGCCCTGGTGATGGTCGGCCATGAGCGCGGTATAGGACGCGGTTTTGGCGCAGGTGTTGATTTGCTCGATCGCTTCGTTGATCGGCTCGCCCCAGACAGGGGTGTTGTTGATGACTCGGTATGGCATATGGTTAGCGTATAGCGGACAGCGGTTAGTGTCCAGAAGAAAATAATGGGCGTGGCGCTGATTTACCCCCCGGCCACGGGCGGGATGAAAACAACGGTGTCGCCGGATTTCAGCAGGGTTTTGGGATCGCGGAATTCGTCGTTGAGCGCGACCTTGACGTGGCTGGATTCCAGGAGGAAATGGAATTTGGTTTTTAATTCTTGATACAGGTCGCCGGCGGTCTCAGCGGTTGTGCTGACGGTTTCCTGAGATATCCCGCGTTTTTCGCGCAGGACAGCGAAGTAGCGTACATGAATGGATTTTTCTGTGCTCATTCTTTCCTCTGGGCCAGCGCTTCTTTGGCCTGACGGAATTCTTCGGGAGTGTTGACGTTGTCCAGAGAGGCCGGATCATCCGGTTCCAGAATCAAGGCGTTGGAGTTGATGAGAATCTTTCGCGGGCAATGGAGGCCCTGGGCGAACGACCGTAGATGGTCGTTAAGCCCATGCGGTTCCCAGATCGCGCACAGCGGTTCCGGAAGCCCGTCGTGGCTGCTGCGGTAAGCCGTGGCTGTCTTTTGGGGGTCCCGGCGTTTAATAAGTTTTTGCAGAGTCTTGTCCGTGGCATACGGGAGGTCGCAGGCCATGACAAGCCACGCGGCCTGAGGATGCGTCTGCATGGCCGAAAGGATGCCTGAAAGCGGGCCTTCTCCTTCGATTTCGGGGAGATCGCAAATCCGGGGGAGCCCGTCACCGGCAGCCACGGGCTGGTCCCTGCGGCCGGAAATAAAAACCTTTTCGCAGAATTTTCCCAGAAGATCGAACGCGACATCGACCTGCGGCCTTCCGTGATAATTCAACGCCGCCTTGTCGGTTTTCATCCGTTCGCTTTTCCCTCCGGCCAGCACCAGGCCGTACAGGGGCGCAATCTTTTCCAGGGATGTTTTTAGATCGTCCATCGGAAAAATTTGACGCGTTCGTTTTGGCGGTATGTCCGCCCGGGAAGCAGTTCGACAAAACCGTCGGCCTGCGCCAGGGACACATAATCGCCTGAGCCGCTGTAACCAACGGCGCGGACAGCCCCCTGCGTCCGGGGATCAAATTTGACAGGAAGAAATTTCACCAGCGGGGGAGCGACCCGGAGGGTCTTTGCCAATGCGGCGGAATCCGGGTGAAGGACCTTGACCCCGGCCGCCCGGAGAAGATGCGGGACCACGTAACGGTAGGCGCAGACCAGCGTCGAGACCGGGTTCCCGGGCAGGGCAAAGACCGGCTGTCGTTTGCGGCTGGTCCCGAACCAGAAGGGTTTTCCGGGCCGTTGCGCGATTTTATGAAAAGCAACGCGAACCCCAAGGTCTTTGAGGACGGACGGGACGTAGTCGAATTTACCCATCGAGACTCCGCCGCTGAGAACCAAGACATCAAAACCTTTCAAGATTTTGTTCAGCCTGGACCGCAGGGCCTTGGGGTCGTCCTTGATGTGAAACAGCTCACTTTCAAAGATGCCAGCCCGTTTCAAGAGAGACAGTAACGCGTAAGAGTTGGAAAGTCGGATTTGATGCGGTGCGATTTTTTGGCGTGCGATGTTCACAAGTTCATTACCGGTGGCAATGACAGCCACCTTGATTTTTCTGGTCACCAGAACCCGGGATTTTCCGACGGAAGCCGCGACAGCCGTGTGCGGCGGGAGCATCCGGATACCTTTTGCAAGCAGCCGCTCCCCTTTTTTGTGGTCTGCGGCCTGCCGGACCATGAATTGACCGCGGGACAGGGCGGCATCGGATGCGATGACGGCGTGTCCATTTTCAATGCGGACGCGTTCGATCGGGACAACGCAATCGCACCCTTCCGGGAGCATGGCCCCGGTCATGATCTCAAAACATCCGTCGTTGCGCTTGAGCCTGGGGGCTTTTTGTCCGGCGGGTTGGACTCCCTCCAGAACAAATTTTCTTGTTCCATGTTCCCAGGAGGCCAAACAGACCGCGATCCCGTCCATGGTGGATTTATCAAACGCCGGGAGATCCCGGTCCGCGAAGATGTCTTCCCGCAGAACCAGGCCTGATGCGTCTGTAAGCGCGACGCGTTCAACCGGGAAGTCCCGCAGGTGCCGGGCGATCAGCTTGTCTGCCTGCGCAGGAAGGATCATGTTTTGCTGGATTTGTTTGCGTGTTGCCGGCCCAGGGCGATGGGGATGGTGATGGAGAGAAACAGCAGTTGGAGAGTCACATACACGGCAAGATTGGTGGCCACCCCTTGCATGAATCCGTAAGAATGCAGCCCGATGCTGAGAAGGTTGACCCCGAACCAGGCCCACATGACCACAATGAGAACAAGGACGCTGCTGGCGGCCACTCCCAGAGGCCCGATCAGCCCGCCGAGCCGCGCGTGGAAGATCATGGCGATCCACAGGATGATAAGCAGGGCCCCGTTTTCTTTCGGGTCCCAGCCCCAGAACCGTCCCCAGCTTTCGTCAGCCCATATCCCCCCGAGATTTGTTCCCAGGAATGTCATAGCCAGGCCGAACCCCAGGGCGCCGAGAAGCACTCGGGATGTCCTCTCCTGCAGGGCTTTGTTGTTTGGTTTGAAGATCGCCTGCAGGATGTAGATGTGGCCGATGATCCCGGCAACGCACGCTCCGGCGTATCCGGTCGTGATGCTGAGGACGTGGGTGGACAGCCAGAAGTTGGAATTCAGGACCGCGACGAGCATCCGCAGGGTGTCCCCCTCGCTGGCGAATTTGTTGGCGATGAGAAGAAAGACGAATCCGCCGATGGCCGAGACGACCAGCCCCAGCCATTGCCTGTTGAGCCGTTCGATGATCATGCCGGACAGCCCGATCATAAACGAGACAAAGACAAAGGTTTCATAAAGATTGCTTACCGGCGGCCGCCCCAGGATGGCAATCCGCATTCCCAGCCCGATCGTTTGCGTCACGAATCCAGCAACCGTGAGGCCCCAGGCCAGGGGGTATAGATATTTTTTGTCCGAAACGAGCGAAAACAAAAAAACCAGGAAGGCCAGGGCGTAAGAAATTTTTGTCCAGAGAAAAAGGTTGGCCTTGTTGTAGGCGATCTCGAGTTTGCCGTCCGGCAGGTCGCGGCCCATGGTGGACTGGTAACGGGTGCGGACCGATTGCTGGAAATGCTTGGCGGCCAGGTCGAAGGGGATCTGTTCACCGTTCCAGTAAGCCACCATCAGGTCGCGCAGGGCCACGGCCTCCTCCCTCCCTTCGGTGGTTTTGAACGCCGCCTGGAAAATGTCCCAGGGGCTCATCCAGCGCTCATCGTTGGGAAGGTACGACGGGACCACGGTGAACGGCAGCCCTTGGTATGACGCCGACCACTGATAGATCTGGGACATGAGGCCTGCCAGTTTTTTTTCGTCCTCTCCCCACTCGGCCATAGGCTTTTTTTCAAGCGGCTGGGTGATGGCGTAAATCTTGTCGGCTTTTTGGATGACCTCGATGAAGCTGAACATGGCCTGCTGTTCCGGCAGTCCGATCCGGCTGCGAAGGCGCGGGCTCGTGATCTCGAAGTCCGGATGCGGGAACGCGAACTGGAACGAATGGGTCAAATCGGCGTAGCCCCTCACGTTTTCATGAACGCGGATGATCTCATTTTCAACGAGATCTCGCTGTTTGTCCTCGATGCGGAACGCGGCCGCGGCCATTTCCGCCAGTTTGGGATAGACGGCTTCCATCTGGGCGAAGCTGTAACGCCGCCCGTGCTCCGGGGGAATTCCCAGAGATTCAACAATTTGAGGGTTGTTGACCAGGAAAATTTTGTCGTTCCGGGTTGTCTCCGGGGCGAGCAGGAATCGCGCCAGCCATCGGACAGCGGGTTCCTTGCCGACCTTGCTGCGGCCGGAAAACTGCAGAAGCAGGGTCCGGGCGTAGGTGTCCAGGGGTTTGATGCGGCCGTCGTGAAGGACCTGGATGGTCTGAAAATTTTTGAGCGAATTCACCTTCTTGGGGACCGGCGGTTCGGCGCCTCCGCGGTTCACTCCTCCGGCGGCGAAAAAGCACACGAGAAAAAGGACGCGTAATCTTAAGGGATTTTTCATGCTATGCTCCTGCCCGGGCTTTCTTCCCCCGCACGCCCATCATCAAAAAATGGATGGCCAGCCCGAAAAATGTCACGAAACTGGCAATATACGGCAACAGGCGGCCGGCGTTTTTGACAACGGCCAGGGTGGAATATTCCCGTCCGAGACTGTCAATCGAATATGACGCCTGGTAGAGCGTGTAATCCTTATAACGGAGAGGCTTGTTCATGGAAATTAAAATTTCCCGGGCGAGTCCCTGGGTTTTGATTTCCACGAGGCTCTGGTAACTTCTGGCGACCTCGGTGTTCGGGTGCTTTTCCATTTTAAAATCTTTTAAGAACAATGTGAATGGCATCGGGGACTTCATGGGCCGGAGCTGCACATGGACGGGCCCTTCCGGACGTTCGATTTTTGTGGCACGGTCTTCCCCGCCGTACAGCAGGACGTCTCCCAGGTCCGCGCTCCCCTGCTTCAGGTTGATAATGATGCCGGGGATGTTTTTTTCCGGTTCCTTGTTCCAGGGGACGGACGTCAGCGAGAGAATACCGGAGGCGTTTCTCGCGGATCCCGCCGGCTGGCCGGGCTGGACCATGGTGTAGGCCTGGCTGTTCGGATAATAAGTTTTGATCGTGAGCGCGAGCGATAGCTGGGGGATCGCGACCGTTTGGCCCTGAGCGATATTTTGGGTGTCCAGGGCGATCACGCGGCGTTTTTCAGCGTCATCGGTCCAGAAGGAGATTTCCCAGTCATGGTAGGAGGAAGAAATATTCGCCCCTTCGCCTTCCAGCAGGTGGAGATTGGACTCGCGGGTGAGATGGAACGTGGCAAAGGCGGCCACAAAATAAAGCAGCAATCCGCCGTGGATGACGAGCAGCCCCAGGTCGCGCGGGAATTGGGGGCGGGAAAATCGTGTGACAGTGGCGCAGGCGAGATTGATGAACATCACCCACAGCACGAGCCGGGCCCCGGGAAACGGGATGAAGCCCAGGGCGAGGAATCCAAGCGAATAAAAAAACCGATGTTGTGCGCCGTATAATCCCTGGGTCATCTGGGCGACGGTCCCCCAGAGGGTCAGGACAAACAGAAGAAAAAGGCAGACGACCGTGATTCGGACCGATGCGATCCGGCGGATCATGAGGGGAATGGGCGGTGTCTTGGGCATTATTACTGACGGCGCAATTTATGGGATAAAGTGAACATAAATTGCTGCCGGAATAAATCCCGCCGTTTAGTCCCGCCGTAGCGGGCTGGCGGGATGACTACTTTTTGACATTGATTGATCGGCCAAGGGCCCGGAACAGGGCCTGCTGGGCCGTGACGGCTTGTAGCGGTCCGGTTATCTTGACAAACACCGTGGCGCCTTCTGTTTCGATGATGGCGGCGGAAATGGTCGGGGTCGTGTCCGGCGCTCCGGCCTGGAGTTTGCCCAGATCCACGTAAAGGATCGGCAGCCCGGACGCTGTTTTTTCCCCGGACTCCAGCGCGTTATTTTTTTTCAGGAATTCGATGATGGACCCGCTGGGAGGCGGTTCAACTTTAATCTGTCCCATCCAGCGTGCAATGTTGGCGTCGATGCCGCCGGCTGGCCCTGCCAGGGACACGATAGAGCATTCCACCGCGTCGTCCCCTGCCCCGGCCTTGAATGTCGCAAGGCGAAAGCCGCTTCCCGGCAATTCCTGCCAGCCCTCGGGAGCGGTCCAGGAGATGGGCAGGTCTTTTTTGGCGGAAGCCAGCAGGGCTTCACTTTGGCCCGGAGGCATATCCATCCCCATTCCCGGCATCTCTTTCATGAAGGCATGCGGGTCTTCCGTGTTCATGAAGGCATGCGGGTCTTCCATGTTCAAGAAGGCGTGGGGATCCGCCATGTTCAAAAAGGCGTGAGGATCCCCGCCCTCTCCCATGAATCCGTGGGGATTTTGCGCGCTTGCGGCGCGCAATGGGGAGTGGATCACGGTTTCCTCATATATCCGGATTTGCGGGGAACGGTCACATCCGCAAATCAAGCCGCTCACCACGATTATGGCGGGTAAATGCTTCATACAGGCAGACATCATAGCAAAGTACTTCAAGATTTGCAACTGTTATTGATTCATCCGGAGTCTTTTTCACACAGGGATAGAGCGTTTCAGAAATTAAAATTTTTTTGTCGCGGTTTCGGCTTCTCATGTATACTACCCCTATGCTCGTTACAAAATCTCTCCGGGTGGATTATGAGGATGTGACCGCCGTCCAGGATCTTTCGTTTGAGATCAAGGCGGGCCAGATCTACGGCCTTGTCGGCCCGAACGGCGCGGGCAAGACATCCACCATCAAGGCCCTGGCTGGGATCATCGAACCCACCTACGGCGAAATTTCCATCGCCGGACACGACCTGGAATTCGACCATGAACAGGCCCTGCAGGGAATTGGCTTTATGCCGGATTTTCCTCCCGTCTACGAAAATCTCAAAGTTTGGGAATACCTGGACGTTTTTGCCGCCGCGTATCTTCTCCCCCGCTCCGAACGGATAACGAGGTGCCGCTACTGGATTGAGCAGGTGAACCTCTCCTCCAAGTGGGACGCTTTCGTCCGGGACCTCTCCCGCGGGATGCGCCAGCGGCTTGTCCTGGCCAAAACCCTTTTGCACAATCCCAAGGTCCTTCTTTTGGATGAGCCGGCCAGTGGCCTGGACCCGATCGCCCGCATGGAATTCCGCAAATTGTTGAAAAATATTTCATCCACAGGAATGACGATCTTGATCTCGAGCCACATCCTGACGGAGCTGAGCGATTTTTGCAACGCCGTCGGCATTATGGAAAAAGGCCGCATGGTCGTTTCGGGAAGCATTGATGAAATCCGCCGGCACATCGGCAGCAAGGGACAGATGTTCATCCGCCTCGCGAACGCCGAGGCCGGGGCTCAGCAGCGAGTTTTCGACACGCTGAAGGGGTATGCCGTTGTGACCGAACCCCAGTCCGGACCCTCCGGCGAGATCCGTGCTCTTTTTTCCGGGGAGCGGAAAGACTCCGCGCATATCCTCGCCGCCCTTGTTTCCCAGGGCGTCCCCGTGTCAGATTTTTACGTTAAAGAAGCCGATGTTGAGGATATTTTCTTTAAAATCGGCGCCAAGGAAGTGTCATGATCAAATTTCTGGATTTGCGGGACAATGCGCTGTTTTTGCAAAATTGGCGCGAACGGATGAGGGGGCCGACCGTGGCCGCGGCGGTACTGATGGCTTCGGTCATCATCATGTTGATTTTTTTGACGACGTATTTTAACCGAGAATACGATCACAGCCGGAGGAACCAGCAACAGTACGGGACAAAAGCTCATTACTCGCATTCCAATTATTACTCCGAGCGCCGGGAAATCCCCTGGCTGGAAATGTCCTTTTACTACATAACGTATTTTCAGGGAGTTGTTCTTCTTTTATTCGGGACCATTTCGGCCGACCGGATGGCGGTCCGCGAACGGGCCAGCGGGACGCTGGAGTATCATCGCTGTTCTCCGACCCGCCGGCTGGACCAGTTCGCCGGCCTTCTCCTGGGATCGACGTGCCTGGAGTGGTGTATCGTCCTGGGGAGCCTGCCCATCTCTCTTTTTCTTGTGCTGGTCACGGAAATCAGCCTGCTGCGGTTTTTTATTTTTTATCTCAGTCTCTTTCTTTCGGCCGTTTTTTATCATGCCTTTGCCGTTCTCCTGGCCACGGCCGCCAATCAGCGCAGTCTCCTGAATCACCGGAGGATCAGCGCGGTCCACATCGTGGTGGTCATGCTGTTCGCGAGCGGCGCCTTCATGTATTCCGGCTCTTCAGCGCTGTATCATCTTTCCTGGATCCCGAATTATGAGCAATTGACCTGGGATATCAAAGGGCATGACACCGGATCGTCCTACTCTTATTATGATTGGCGGGGCGTCATGGAGAAAAAATTATATTCATTTTTCGGTGTGGGGCTGCCCTCCCTCGTCCTGCAGGGCCTGGTCCAGCTCCCGATCCTGATCATGTTCATCACGGGCATCGTCCGGCAGATTTCCAAGCCGGATCGCCCCCTGTTTTCCAAGCCCCAATCCGCGCTCTTGATCTTCATTGTCCTTTTTCTGTTCACCGGCAGCGCCTATTCCGGCTACATCTATGGGCCCAATTATTCTTATTCGTACTCCCGGTATGACGGCGACCATTCGTATTCCCAGCAGGCCGTCAATGAGATTGTGCCTGTCCTGGCCATCCTGATCTGGGCCATGGGCGTGATCGGGGCGCTGTCCGTCACCCCCACGCGGCTTTTGTTCGAGAAAGGGCTGCGCAAAGCGAAAAAATTGAAGCTCCGGCTGGATCCCAACGACGATCACAGCAGCAACACGTTTTGGCTCGCGACCTTCGGGATCGTTGTCATGGCCGTGCTGTTCATGTTCCGTTATGTTTTTTGGGGGCCGTTCCTCAACTGGGTGTTCGCCTTTATTCTGCTCATGAGCCACGTGGTCTTCTTTGCCTGCGCCTTTGAATATGTCCGGCTGAGCAAGCACCACCGGAAGATGATCCTTTTTACGACCGTGATCGTGCTTTTGTGGTTTGTCCTGCCGTTTTTCAGCATGGCCCTGGCGGCGTCGAACAAGATCCACGTGTCTGTTCCGTATGCCATGATGTCGTCGTCCCCCTTTTGGAATATCGATATCATCCGCGATCTTTTGGCCGGCAAAGTGGATTTCTTTGATTTTCAGGCGTACCGGAGCGCCACGCACTACGATTCCTATTATCTTGCCCGCCAGGACATCCATTTTTACCTCGCCCTGTTCCTGAACCTGGCGTGGGCCACGGCAGCCGCCGTGCTCGTTAAACAGGAACGGGACAAGCTTTACCGTCAGATTGTCGAATCTCCGGCCTCCTCACAGCCGGCATAGGGCCAGGGTTTCTTGAAACAAAACAGGCAGACGAAATATCGTCTGCCTGTTTTGTTTACGGAAAATCTGCTTGAGAAATTTTAAGGCTGACTTTCGAGAACTACGGCCAAGACTGCAGCGGCGATCATCACGGCCAAAAGCGTGACAATAAGGACTTTTGTTAAAAGTTTGGTTTGATCGTTCATTCCCTCTCCCCTCGTTTCAAAAAGCCCTTAGATGTTTAGCCATCTGATTCTTCCACGAGTCCTTTGGTGTTTTGGATACAATCGGCGACCGAGATCCCACCCAGGTAATTCCCTGCCAAATGGCAGTTCGGCAGATCTCTCATGCCGGCCGCCAGCTGTTCCGTGATCCTGGGGTGCTCCAGGCCATAAAGCGGGATGGCATGGGCCAGGTAAGAATAACACCGTTCAACGGGATCGGCCGTGATGGAGAACCGGGAGCGCACTTCTTCGATGGCGGTCGGAAGAAAGGTCCTGGGATCGATATCCGGACGCCCGGGGCGGATCAGGACACGGAACAGGAATTTTTCCGGTTCTGTGTGTCCCGGAAAGATATTCCCGGAAAACAGGACCCCCAGGATTTCGCTGTTGCCTTCCGTTGGGACAAGATAGCCGAACCCTTCGGGGATTTTCTTGAGATCTTTTGTGTGGTAGACAAGCCCCGCGACCAGGATCGGAACGTATTCGATCTTTTTAAGCAAGCCGCAGACCTCGGCGTTTGCGTCAGCGATCAGCCGGGCAGCGGTATAGGCCGGGGTGCAAATGAAGACCTGGTCCGCGAAATATTTCACTTTGGGCGTTTCAATCACATACCCGCCCCCTTCCTTTTTCATGCCCATGACGTCTTCACCGAGGTGGATGTGGTGCTGATATCTGGAGTAAATCTCCTGCGGCAGTTGCTGCATTCCCCGGCGGAAGGAGCACAACTGGCCGAACGGCGAGGATCTCGGTTTCCCTGGCGGCAACGCCTGTTTGCGCTGTTTCATCAACGCCATCAATCCTTTGAGGACAGACCCGTGTTTTGATTCCAGGTCGTAGAGCAGAGGGAACGCGGCCTTAAGGCTCATCCGGCGGATGTCGGCCCCGTAAATCCCTTTGGCCAGACAGTCGAGCAGAATTTCTGCCACGCCTTTTCCAAAGCGGCGGCGGCCAAAATCATAAACGCTCTCCTCAGGGCTGGGGCGGCCGGGGACGCAGGGTTCCCAAAAGAGACGGAGTTTGTCGAAAAGGCTTAACGGGGAAAACGTCAAAAGCCCGGCCGGATTGGCGGGCAGGGCATGCAGCCGGCCCCTCCAGGCGATAAAGCGGAGTTTGGCCGCCGGCGCGGCGCGCAGGATTTCTCCCTCGAGACCGAGTTCCCGGATGAGGGCCATGGCCTGCTCTTTAGAGTCGAGGATCCCGTTGGGGCCGCTTTCAAAAAGGCAGCCGGAATGGTTTGAGGATTGAATCACTCCGCCGGAGCGGCCCTCCTTTTCAAACAGGTTGATCTGGACGTCGCTGGCCGCCGGATACTTCTGCTTGAGATAATGAAGGACGGCCAGCCCGCTGATGCCGCCGCCGATAATAGCGATGTGTTTTCTCATGGTTTACGGAATTTCCGGATTTCCCGGATGACCAGCCGGAGTTTGTCGACCTTGACGTCCGGGAAAACGCCGTGGCTCAGGTTAAAAATATATTTTTTATAACCGGATGCCGCTTTCAACAGGAGCCGCACCTCTTTGGCCAGGGTCCGGTCGTCCGCGTAAAGCAGCGTGTTGCACAGGTTCCCCTGCACCCCTTTCCCGGATTTGAGCAATGCCGGGCATTTCGCAAGATCAACGGTTTCACAGACCGAAAGCATGCCGGCGCCGGACCGGACCATCTCCGGGATGAGGTGATGGCAATTTTTAAGATAATAAATGGATGGCAGGCGGAGTGTTTTGAAAATCCTTTGCACATACGGCAGGACCCATTGGCGGTATTCCTTGTCCCGGAGGATCCCTCCCCAGCTGTCAAAAAGCTGGAAGACCGCGATCCCCGCCTCCTGCTGGGCTTTCAGATAACAGATGGTGTTATCGGTCAGCGCGGAGAGCGCCCGGTGAAATTCTTTGGGATGCTGGTGCGCGAAGGCCAATGTTTTGCGGAATGAGATGGAAGATCCGCCTTCGATCAAATAGCACAGGACCGTGAACGGGGCGCCGGCAAATCCTATGAGCGGGATTGAGGCAGGCAGCTTTTTGAGGGTCAGGGTGATGGCTTCCTGGATGCCGGAGAATTTTTCGGCCGTCTGCATCCGGGCCACGTCCGACGGACGGGCGATAGGGTTGGCGATGACCGGCCCGATCTCCTTGCTGAAACGGATCCGGAAGCCCATGAGCGACGGCAGGGTCAGGATGTCGGCGAACAGAATCGCCGCGTCCACGTCGAGTTCCCGGACAGGCAGGCAGGTGACCTCGGAGGCGGTCTGCGGATCCGCAAACATCTCTTCCAGGGTGTGATTTTTGCGGATGGCCTGGTAAGACGGAAGATACCGCCCGGCCTGACGCATGAACCAGACGGGGATCTCCGTGTTGGTGCCTTGAAAAGCCTGTAACAGCAGGGGCGTTGTCATCAAACGGTGCGAGAAAAATTTTTGTGGGCGTCGGCCTGGTGAAGGTACCAGTCGAATCCCATGCAGATGTTCCGGATAAAGAATTTCCCGAGTTCCGTGACTTTGAGGGATCTTTCCCCGGCCTCCAGCAGGCGGTCCCGGACGCAGGCCTCAATGTGCGGCTGTTCTTTTTGGAAATACCGGTCAAAATCAGTGTGGAACTCATCGGCAAATTTCAATTTATCCACCTCAAACTGGCATATGAGCGCGTTGATGGTCCACCGGCGCGCCCGGTCGTCCAGGGACAGGACCTTTCCCCTCTCCACCGGAAGGGCGCCGCTGTCCAGGGCTTTGGTATACTCCGGCAGGGTTTTGTGATTTTGCACATAGGTATGTTCGAGGAATCCGATCGCGGAAACTCCCGCCCCGACATATTCGTCCGCGGGTTTCACCGTGTAGCCCATGAAATTCCGGTATAATGTCCCGCCGCGGAACGCCACGGCCAGCTCGTCGTTCTTCAAGGCGAAATGGTCCATGGCGATCGCGTCGTATCCGTTGTTCAGGAACATGCCCCTGGCCTCCAGGAAGATCTCCAGTTTCTGGTCGGTCCCCGGCAGGTCGGCGGTGTCGAGCTTGGTCTGGTGCTTTTTCATCCAGGGCAGATAGGCGAAACTGTAGAGGGCGATCCGGTCCGGTTTCAGCGCGATGACCTTGGCCACGGTGTCCCGGAACGATTCCCGTGTCTGGAGCGGCAGGCCGTAAATCAGGTCAAAATTGATCGAAAGGAATCCCAACTCGCGGCACCAGGCGTTCACTTCTTCCACCCGTTCGAAGGGCTGGATCCGGTTCACCGTTTCCTGGACCTTGGCGTCAAAATCCTGGATTCCCATGGAGACACGGTTGAATCCGAGTTTTTGCAGGAGCTGCAATTTGCCGCGGGTGACACGGCGGGGATCGATCTCAATGGCGACCTCGCCCGCGAAGTCGATGTCAAAATGGCTGGCAATCCTGGCGAAAAGTTTTTGCAGTTGTCCTTCTGACAAAAAGGTCGGGGTCCCTCCGCCCCAATGCAGCTGGCGGATCGTCTTGCGGCGGCCGATATGCCCGGCGATAAGGTCGATTTCCCTGAACAGTGACTTCAGGTAGTCGTCCCCGTAATGTTCCTCCTGCTTGCGGATGGCGACCATGCAGGCGCAGAAATAGCACATGCTTTCGCAAAATGGGATATGGATATAAAGCGACAGGGTCTTTTCGCTTTGGCCGAAAGCGGCGAGTTTCCCGGCGTAAACGGCAGGCGTGACTTCATCGGACCACTCCGGCGCGGTGGGATAACTGGTGTAGCGCGGCCCGGGCACGTCATATTTCTGGATGGTTTTTTTGTCGATCAGCAGAGACATAAAAATCCTTTTGGCTTATTTTACAGGCCTGGGGATACGTTGTCCAGCGGCATCACGGGACGGAGCGGTGTTTGTCCGGGCGGGGATGATCAAACGGCGGCCGAGCGGAACTCTTTGTTCATCCGGGCGATGTTGGAAACCTTGATCTGCTTGGGGCAGGCGGCCTCGCATTCATATTCGTTGGAGCAATTGCCGAACCCTTCCTTGTCCATCTGCTCGACCATGTTCAGGGCGCGGGCCTTCCGTTCGATCTGTCCGTGCGGCAAAAGCGCCAGGTGGCTGATCTTGGCCCCCACAAACAGCATGGCTGAAGCGTTCGGGCAGGCCGCGACACAGGCCCCGCACCCGATGCAGGCCGCGGCGTCCATGGCAAGGTCCGCGTTCTCTTTGGAGACGGGGATGGCATTGGCCTCAGGGGCAGATCCGGTCTTGGCGGAAATGTATCCTCCAGCCGTGATGATCCGGTCAAACGACGAGCGGTCCACAACCAAATCTTTGACCACCGGAAACGCCCGGGACCTCCAGGGCTCGATGGTAATGACGGCGTTGTTCTTGAAGTGCCTCAGGTGCAGCTGGCAGAACGTTGTCCCCGGAACGGGGCCGTGGGCCTGCCCATTGACGACCGCGCCGCACATCCCGCAAATCCCTTCACGGCAGTCATGATCGAACTCGACCGGCTCGGCTCCCTTGGACGCCAGGTCCTCATTGAGGACATCCAGCATTTCCAGGAACGACATGGAGGTGTCCAGGTCTTTGAGACGGTAAGTTTCGAACTTTCCTTTGGACTTGCCGTCTTTTTGGCGCCAGATCTTTAATTTGACATTGATTTTGTCGTGCATAGAAGATTCCTTGGGGCTATTTTAATTCTCTCCTCGCGATTCCCGCGATCAGGATCCCGCAGGCGGCCGATAACCCGACCATCGCGGTATGCAGTTTGGTCGGCTCGCCAACGTAAAAATTGACGTAAAGAAAGAATATGACAAACTGGACGATGCAGGCGGCGTAAACGGCCTGCAGGAGTTGTTTGCTGGATGCCATGCATTCCTCCTTTGCCCGGTTACTTGTAGCTCCGCTGGGACAGATGAACGTTCTCGAATGACAAGGATTCTTTGTGGAGAACAGGGTCCTTCTTGTCCCCGGCATATTCCCATGCGGCCACATACGAAAAGTTTGCGTCATCCCGCAGGGCTTCCCCTTCGGGAGTCTGGTGTTCCTCGCGAAAATGTCCGCCCGCGGATTCCTGCCGGTGAAGTGCGTCCAGGATCAACAGTTCGGCGAATTCCATGAAATCCGCCACCCGGCCGGCTTTTTCCAGCGATGAGTTCAGGCTCTCTCCGGATCCGGGCACGTTGACGTTCTCCCAGAATTCCTGGCGAATCCGGGGAATCTGCGCGAAAGCCTCCTTGAGGCCCTTTTCATTACGGGCCATGCCGCAGTTGTTCCAGAGCAGTTTCCCCAGCTGGCGGTGGAAGTCGTCCACGGTGCGCTTGCCCCCGACGGTCAGGAGCCGGTTCGTTTTTTGTTTGGACTGAGATTCCGCGGCCTGGAATTCGGTGTGGCGGAGAATGTCGGGCTTGGCCGGCGCGCAGGACGCGAGATAATCGCCGATGGTGTAGGGCAGGATGAAATATCCGTCGGCCAGCCCCTGCATCAGGGCGCTCGCCCCCAGCCGGTTGGCGCCGTGGTCCGAGAAATTGGCCTCGCCGATGACAAAAAGCCCCGGCAGGTTGCTCATCAGGTTGTAATCCACCCAGAGGCCCCCCATGGTGTAATGCGGGGCCGGGTAGATCATCATGGGGCTGCCGTAGGGATTGACTCCGGTGATCATTTCATACATCTGAAAAAGGTTGCCGTAGCGGCTTTCGATCGTGTCCTTGCCCAGGCGCTGGATGGCGTCCGAAAAATCCAGGTGCACCGCCTGCCCGGCCGGTCCGACTCCTCGGCCCTGGTCACATTGTTCCTTGACGTTGCGCGAAGCGATGTCGCGCGGTACCAGGTTACCGAAGCTGGGATATTTTCTTTCCAGAAAATAGTCCCTCTCCTTTTCCGGGATGTCGGACGGAAGGCGTTTGTCCCCGGGGTTCTGCGGCACCCAGACGCGGCCGTCATTGCGCAGGCTCTCGCTCATCAGGGTCAGCTTGGATTGGTAATCCCCGTGCGAAGGAAGGCAGGTCGGATGGATCTGCGTGTAACACGGATTGGCGAAGCAGGCGCCTTTTTTATAGGCCCGCCAGATGGCGGTGACGTTGCAGGCCTTGGCGTTGGTCGAAAGGTAAAATGCGTTGGCATAGCCGCCGGTGGCCATGACAACCGCATCGGCGGCGTGGGACGTGATTCCCCCGGTGGCGAGGTCGCGTGTGATGATCCCCCGGACCGCGCCGTCGATCACGACCAGGTCGAGCATCTCGGTCCGCGGATGAAGTTCGATCGTCTTTTTGGCGACCTCTTTCATCAAGGCGCCGTAGGCCCCCAGTAAAAGCTGCTGGCCGGTCTGGCCCCGCGCGTAGAACGTCCGGGACACCTGCGCGCCGCCGAAGGAACGGTTGTCCAGATATCCGCTGTATTCGCGGGCGAACGGCACGCCCTGGGCCACGCATTGGTCAATGATGCAGTTGCTCACTTCGGCCAGGCGGTAGACGTTCGCTTCTCTGGCGCGGAAGTCGCCCCCTTTGATCGTATCGTAAAAAAGCCGTTCAACGCTGTCGCCGTCATTGGGATAATTTTTCGCGGCGTTGATCCCCCCTTGCGCGGCGATGCTGTGCGCCCGCCGGGGGCTGTCCTGGAAGCAGAACGCCTTGACCCGGTATCCCAGCTCGGCCAACGAGGCCGCGGCCGACGCTCCGGCCAGCCCTGTGCCGACCACGATGACGGAATATTTTCGTTTGTTGGCCGGGTTGACCAGCTTGAGCTTCATTTTGTGCGCGGTCCATTTGTCTTTCAAGGGACCGGCCGGGATTTTGGAATTGAGCATCAGTCTCTTCCTTTTCAGGAAAAATTTTTTATCAGCACAAAAACCGGCATGCTGCTGTAGCCCAGGAACATCAGCAGGCCGAACAGGCGGCTGATGTTCTGGATCATGGGGGTGTATCGTGGATGATTAAACCCGAATGTCTGGAAAAAACTTTCCAGCCCGTGGCTCAGATGCAGGCCCAGGCAGGCCACGGCGATGATGTAAAGCAAGCTGTGAGTGATGTCGGAAAACGCGTTGTAGACAACGCCGTACAGTCCGTAGTCCTTCCCGTCCAGGATGGCCCTCGCGCCGTGATGATCCGTAAAGGTGAAATCCAGCAGATGCCAGATCACAAACGCGATGATGATGGATCCGGTGTACGGCATCAGCCTTGTGGCCCAGGACCGCTCCCCTTTCGGTTTTTGCACGCTGTACGGGACGGAGCGGGCGCGGATGTTTTCCATGACCAGCAAAAAAGTGACATGCATATGCACGAGAAAGACAAGCAGAAGCCCGAATTCCACGAGGTACAGCCCCGGCCGTAAGGATGATAGTTTTTTAGCATAGGCATTGTACGCGTCAGGGCCGCCGTAAATGAAGAAGTTCCCGGCCATGTGGCCGAAAACAAACAGGATCAGCATGAGCCCTGTCACGGCGACGATCTGCTTTTTACCTATAGAAGAATGAAGATACTGGTTGGAGAAGTCCATGTTATTAAACCGTTAGTGTTATTGAGGGAAGGACATTATCATAACACAAGGATACTGTTTTGCAAGGGGCGGACGGAATTCTTATGGGACTTGTTGATACGTGATGCGATAGATCGCTCCGGCATGGTCATCCGAGACCAGCATGGAGCCGTCCGGCATGATTTCGATGTCCACCGGCCGTCCCCAGACATATTCCCCTTCGTGCCAACCTTCGGCAAACGGCTCATAGGAAACCGCCTTGTTGTCCTTCACTTTGACCAGCATGACGCGATAACCGAGTTTTTCCCCCCGATTCCAGGACCCGTGCTCCGCGATGAAGATCTGGTTGCGGTATTCTTCAGGGAACATCGCACCGGTATAGAATCTCATCCCCAGAGAGGCGACGTGCGGTCCTAATTCTTGGACCGGCGGGGTATAGTTGCCGCAGACAGACACCGGCGCGTATTCCGGATCGTTGATCGTGCGGCCATGGCAATAGGGAAACCCGAAATGCATCCCGGCCTGGGGCGCGTGGTTCAACTCGTCAGGCGGCATATTGTCCCCGAGGTTGTCCCGGCCGTTGTCCGTGAACCAGAGCTCCCGGGTCTGCGGGTCCCAGTCGAAACCGACGGTATTGCGGATGCCGCGGGCAAAGAGCTTCAGGTCGCTCCCGTCCGGGTTCATGCGCAGGATCGAGGCAAAATGAAGGTCGTCGCTTTCACAGACATTGCAGGGCGCGCCGACCGGGACGTACAGCTTCCCGTCCGGCCCGAACCGGATGAACTTCCAGCCATGCCATCCGCTGGACGGAAAGCCGCGGCTGACCAGGACCGGCTGGGGGGGATTGTCCAAGTTCTCTTCAATGCCGTCAAAGCGCCAGATGTTGCTGATTTCCGCGACATAAAGCGAACCGTCCCGGAATGCCACTCCGTTAGGCATCCGCAGGCCCTGGGCGATGGTGATCACCCGGTCGGCTTTATTGTCCTTGTCATCGTCTACAACGGCATAGACGGCCCCAACGGTGCGCGACCCGACAAAAAGCGTTCCCTTGTCGCCGAGCGTCATGGAGCGGGCGTTGGGGATGTTGTCCGCGTAGATGGAGATGGAAAATCCCGGGGGGAGCTTGATGGAGTCGATCGGCAAGGGGCTTTGGGCCTCTGCCGCCGCCCCGGAAATGACCAGCCCCAGCATTCCGGCGATCATGGGCACGAGGGAACGCATCAGGATTTCCCGGATTTGTTGCGGATGGTTTTGAGCTTGAATTTTTGGGTATCCCGTCTGTCTCGCAGGACCCGGGAAATGTTTTTCTGCCGGTTGTTGAATGAGGATTTGGCCATTAGAAAATGATTCTCTTGTAAAGTCCGGTCAGAACGGCCTTGCCCAGGATGTGCCCGGCCATGGCTTTTTCAAGGTCTTTCTTGGTGGCCCCGGCCCGGAGTTCCAGGGCCGTGTCCAGGGAGTAAATTTTGAAAAGATACCGGTGCGTCCCGCTCGGAGGACACGGTCCTCCCCAGGTATTGCGGCCGAAATCATTGCGCCCCAGGATCCCGGGGGCGCTGTTTTCCAAAATCCGGTTGGTGACCGCGACGTTGAACAATACCCAGTGGACCCAGTCTCCTGACGGAGCGTCCGGATCATCAACGATCAAGGCGAGCGTCTTCGTGTTCGGCGGTATTTCGCTGATGTCGAGCTGGGGATTGATGTCGCTTCCCTGGCAGGTGTATTTTGGGGGGATCATCCCGTCGTCTGAGAAAGCCGGGCTGGAAATTTTCATGGCGTTTCCCTCCGATCGGCAGGTTTCGGGAACGGCAATCGACATGACGGCAAGGCACAGCAGGACAACAAAAGTTTGTTTCACGGAGCCACCTTGATTTTTAGCGACGCGGCGACCTGTTTAAGAAACGCGTCCGCGTCCTCATCCACGGTCAGGGATATATTATAGCAGTCCAAGTGCACTGCGCCTTTATTGATGATGACGATTTTGCCGTTGGCCAGGGTCGGGACCATGGCCGCCGGATAAACCACGCAGGAGCTGCCGATCACCAGGAACAGGTCGCTTTCATGCGCCAGCTGGCTGGCTTCGGGCAGGTGCTTGACGTTTTCTCCGAAAAAAACAATGTCCGGCTTGATCAATCCGCCGCAGACGCAGCGCGGCGTGCCCGGATTTTTGAGCGCGCCTTTCATCCAACTGTAGGTGAAGGCCTGCCCGCATTCAAGGCAATGGCTTTTCCAAAAACTGCCGTGCATCTCGTACACGTGCTCGGAGCCGGCCTTCTGGTGGAGCGAGTCGATATTTTGGGTCACAATGCCGCGGAGTCTGCCCGCATTTTCCAAAGCGGCGAGGAATTTGTGGGTGAAGGTGGGCTTGATGGTTTGCTCGAGCCCGATGAAGTCCCGGGCGAACTCGTAAAATGGATAGGGGTCCTGCAGGAAATATTCGATGTCAAACACGCGGTCCGGATCGTATTGCCGCGTCACATACAGCCCCTTGGGCCCGCGAAAATCCGGAATTCCCGCGTTTGTGGATATACCGGCGCCGGTCAGGACAGAGATGTTTTGGGCTTCGTTAATGAGCGTTGCGCATTGTTCGGGGATGGCATGCACGTCAGGGGTTGAAAACCTTTAGCCCTATTCTTCTTCATATTTTTTCTTTAAAATTTCGACGACTCCCGCGTCGGCCAGGGTCGTCACGTCGCCCAGGGCGCGGCCTTCGGCCACGTCGCGCAGCAGGCGGCGCATGATCTTGCCGCTGCGGGTCTTGGGAAGGTCTGCGGTGAAGATGATCTTGCTCGGGCGGGCGATGGAACCGATCTTGACGACCACGTGCTGCTTGAGGGTCTCTTCCATCTCTTTGCCAGGAGCGTTCCCCTCTTTAAGGGTGACAAACGCGGCAATGGCCTGGCCTTTGATGTCGTCCTTGATCCCGACGACCGCGGACTCGGCCACGCAGGGGTGGTCCACCAGCGCGCTTTCCACTTCCATGGTGGAGATGTTGTGCCCGGCGACCAGCATGATGTCATCGACGCGGCCCATCAGCCAGAGATATCCGTCTTTGTCCTTTTTGGCGCCGTCTCCGGTAAAATAATATTTTCCGTCGAACCGGCCCCAATATGTGCGGACATAGCGTTCTGGATCGCCGTAAATCCCGCGCAGCATGGACGGCCATGGGCTGGTCAACACGAGAAAACCCCCGCCGACTTTGATTTCCTTCCCGTCTTCATCAACGACCTTGGCTTCAATTCCGGGGAGAGGCCTGGTGGCGGAGCCGGGTTTGAGGGTTGTAAGCCCGGGCAGAGGCGAGATCAGAATGCTTCCGGTCTCCGTCTGCCACCAGGTGTCCACGATCGGGCACTGCCCCTTACCGATGTATTTGTAATACCAGACCCAGGCCTCGGGGTTGATCGGTTCGCCCACGCTTCCCAAAAGGCGTAGAGATGACAGGTCGCACCCCTGCGGCCACGCGTTCCCCCATTTCATGAACGATCGGATCGCCGTCGGGGCGGTATAGAAAATCGTGACGCCGTATTTTTCGATGATCCGCCAGAACCGGTCGCGCTGGGGCCAGTCCGGCGATCCCTCATAGATCACGACCGTGGCGGCGTTGGACAGCGGGCCGTAGGTGACATAGCTGTGCCCCGTGACCCAGCCGACGTCCGCCGTGCACCAGAACACGTCTTCGGGTTTGAGGTCGAAAACGCATTTGGTGGTGTAAGTGACCCCGGTCATGTACCCTCCGGTGGAATGGACAATGCCTTTGGGCCGTCCGGTCGTGCCGGAGGTGTAAAGGATATAGAGCAGGTCCTCCGAATCCATGGGTTCTGGCTTGCAAAAGGCCTGGGCGGTTTTGACAACATTGTGATACCAGACGTCCCGGCCTTCCTGCATGGTCACGGCCGTGTTGGTGCGGTTGACCACGATGACTTTTTCAATGCTCGGACAGCTTTTGATGGCTTCATCCACGGCGCTTTTGAGCGCGATCACGTTGCCCCTCCGGTAGCCGCCGTCGGCGGTGATAAGGAGTTTGGCCGACGCGTCGTTGATCCGGTCGCGCAGGGCCTCGGCGCTGAAGCCGCCGAAGACAACCGTGTGGACCGCGCCGATGCGCGCGCAGGCCAGCATGCTGATCACGGCCTCCGGGATCATGGGCAGGTAGATGGCGACCCGGTCGCCTTTTTTCAGCCCAAGCGCTTTGAGGGCGTTGGCCAGTTTGTTCACTTCCCGGTAAAGGTCGTAATAGGTCAGGGTGCGCTGGTCGCCCGGCTCCCCTTCCCAGATGAGCGCGGCTTTATTGCGGGTGGAGCCCTGGATGTGGCGGTCCACGCAGTTGTAGCAGGCGTTGAGCTTGCCGTTGATGAACCATTGGGCGAACGGCGCTTTGGTCCAGTTCAGGACCTTGGTCCACTTTTTGAACCAGACCAGGGTTTTGGCCTGTTCGGCCCAGAAGGCCTGAGGATTTTGGGCGGCCTTTTGGTAAATAGCTGCGGATTTGATGTTGGAATTGCGGCGGAATTCCGGACCGGCCTTGAAATGGCGGTTTTCTTTTAAAAGATCATCCAGCGTGGCGGCTGTCACATCCAGAGGCCGGGTTGACGGCTTTTTGTTTTTTTTCATAACAGCGGCATTCGGCATGAACACCCTCCTATTTTTTGCAGGATTTGACCAGCGCGATGATGTCTTTGAAGTCCTCGTGATCCGCCCCCCGGATGAGTTCGCAGATGATCATCTCGGTGGTTGTGACAACGGCCCCCAGCGATTTGACGAGGTCCAGGGCGACGGCCTTGTTGTCCGGGGAGCGCGAGGAAACCGCGTCCGCGACAATCTGGACCTCGAATTTCCGGGACAGGAGATCCGCGACCGTTTGATAAACACAGACATGCGTTTCGATCCCGGCCACGATGACCTGGCTGCGGTCCAAGGCCGCCCATTTCTGCGCGAACTCTTTGCTGCCAAAACAGCTGAAGCTGGATTTCCGGACGGGATCCTGGCCCTTCAAAAGACCATCTATGGCTGGAATGGTCCTGCCGATCTTTTCCGGGACTTGCTCGGTGTGGATGATGGGGACTTTCAGGATCTGCGCTGCGCGGACCAGGGCCTGGATATTGCCGGTCAGTCGTCCGCTTTCGGCCATGACAGCCGCTAACTTCCCTTGAACGTCAATAACGAGAAGAGCGCATTTAGTGATTTCGTACATAGGCCGTTAAAAAGACAACGGCACAGGGCCTTGCCGGCCTGTGCCGTTCTCTATTCTCAGATTGAGTGGCTGTTCAATGTTATCCCGCTTGTTCCGCTTTAATGATCCCGCAGCCGATGCGTCCGCCGGCGTTGCCGGTCGGCTGGCCGAAATCGTCGGTTTTCTCATGAAGGATGACCGCGAGGCCGTTGACGTTATTGTGTTCGCCCGAGAGGCTGACTTCGGGAAGGACCAGTTCCAGAGTCCCGCTGCCGTCGGCTTTGATCTCGATGTTGCCCATGTCGCCGGCGTGGGCCGCGCCGTGCCCATCCTCGGGCAAAAACCCGTGCTGAACGCCATGTGGATTATAATGTCCTCCTGCGGCGTTGCCCAGATCTTCGCAACTGCCCTTTTCGTGGATGTGGAATCCGTGCGGGCCGGGGTTCGGCACGCCGATGACCTCCACAGATACTTTAAGGCCTTGCTCGGTTTCCTCGAAGGCGGCTCTCCCGGTTATGGGAGATCCCTCTTCGGCCCCTTTGATGACAGCAACAGCTTTTTGAGACGCCACGGCGTAACAGGCGGCAGCGCCTATGCTGACTAATCCTACTGCCATAATCAGGATTTTTTTCATAAGGTTCTCCTCTCGTGATTAAAAACTCTCTGGAATCTATCACCGGGAGACCGCTTTGTCAAGCTGCAGGTGGGTTATGTTAGGTAGTTGTACTTAACCCGGTGCCGTTCTCTAAGGTTGGGGGTGGCTCATTAATCCTTGCTGCTTCGCGTTACGAAGCAAGGCGGCAAGGACTAATTCGCACAGCAACTTACGTTCACTAACGTTCCGTAAGTTGCGTGCTCATTAGCTGAATCTATACGACTCCATCGTGCTTTTGGCTTCGAGGATCACGGCGATGATGTCCCGGCGGCTGACGATGCCAACCAGGATCCCGTCACGGACGATGGGAACGCGGCGGATGGGATTGCGTTCAAAGAATTGGGAAACCGTGAGGACCGGATCGTTTTCGTTAAAAACAGTGACATTCCGGCTCATGTAAAGGCTCACGGTGTCTTCATAGGTGATTTTCTCTTTGGTCAAAATCCGCAGGACGTCTTTTTCGGTCAAAATCCCCACGACCCGGTTGTCGTCCGTGACCACCGGCATCCCGCTGATCTGGTTACCCGTCAACAGTTTGATGGCCTCGAGGATGGGTGTTTGGGGCTTCACGGTGATGACATCGGTTTTCATGATGGATTTGATAAGCAGCATGCGAGTTCTCCTTGTTTTCAGTTTAAGCCGGAGAGGCCTTCAAAGTCATTGATCCGGACCGGCTGCCGTCTGGGCCCCCATGTCCCCGGGCGGTCGTCGAAATGCCCGGGGCAAACAGCGCCGCAGAATGGACAGGTGTTCCTTTTTACCAAATGATATTCCCCAAGCTGATACCAGTCGCGTTCAATCAGCAGCTTTTTGCATTGATGACAATAGGTGCTTCCTCCGCTGGCATCATGGACGTTGCCGGTGTAAACATAACGGATGCCCTTGCTGATCGCGATCGCGCGGGCCCGGGTCAGGGTCGCGGCGGTTGTGGCGGGTTTGTCCATCATGCGGTAATCCGGGTGGAAGGCCGTGAAATGCAGAGGAACGTCCAGGCCCAGATTCCCGGTGATCCATTCGGTCATCGCATGCAATTCCTTGTCGGAATCGTTCTCTCCCGGGATCAGCAGATTGGTGATCTCAAACCAGACCGTTGTTTCCTTTTTGAGATAGAGCAGCGTTTCCAAAACCGGCTGCAGCGCGCTTAAGGTCAATTTTTTGTAAAATTCCTCCGTGAAGGCCTTGAGATCAACGTTGGCCGCGTCCATGTGCCTGTAGAATTCCGGACGGGCTTCGTCCGTGATATATCCGGCGGTTTTGGCAACCGGATGGACCCCGATTTCCCGGCAGGCGTCGGCTACGTCCATGGCGTACTCGGCGAAAATGACAGGGTCGTTGTACGTGAACGCCACGCTTTTGCACCCGGTCTTTTGGGCGGCCAGGGCGATGGCTTTGGGCGAGGCATGATCGGTGAGCCGGTCGAATTCGCGGGATTTGCTGATGTCCCAGTTCTGGCAGAATTTGCAGCCCAGGTTGCACCCGGCGGTGCCGAAGGACAGGATCGCGGACCCGGGGTAAAAATGGTTGAGCGGTTTTTTCTCAATGGGATCAATGCAGAAGCCGCTGCTGCGGCCGTATGTGGTGAGGACCATCTGCCCGTCTATGTTCTGGCGGACAAAACAAAACCCCCGTTGTCCTTCGGATAAGGTGCAGTTGCGGGGGCAAAGGTTGCAAAGGATTCGTTTGTTGTCAAGGACTTGCCAAAAACGGCCGATATGGTGACGTGTCGCTTCGGAAAACGGCAATCGAATCCCCCCTTCCTTTGTAAGTCTAATACGGGTTCCCGGTCTTGACAAGAAGGTTTTCGCATCTTTGCGCTTTGCCGGACGGATTGGTGCGCGACGCGGTCATGATTTGAAATTGCGCTTGCAATCGCCGGAGAATTTCATTGACTTTGCAAGACCCTGCGGTAAACTAACTACAAATCCTTCAATAATGATCAAGATAATTCTATGAAAAAGCCATTCACCCCCAATTTGAAAACGCCGTTGGATCTGCTCTGCAAAGAAGAGCTGAACAAGCAGGCCCAGGGTCTGCACGGCGCCGTGTCTCAGGAATTTCGGGATATCAGCAAGGCCGACATCTCTTGGGAAACCGAACAGATCGCCAAATCGCACGGGGTTTATCTCGAATTTAACCGCGCCAAAACCGGGGAAGAAAAACACTGGATGTACCTGATCCGCATCAGCAACCCCGGCGGCGGACCGATCACGCGCGAACAATGGCGGCTTTTTGACGAACTCTCCGACAAACACACCAAAGACACCCAGGGAATCCCCTCTCTCCGTCTCACGAACCGTCAGAACATCCAGTTCCACTGGGTCAGCAAGCAGGGTGTTCTGGAGATCGTAAAAAAGCTGGCCGAGGCCGGCAAGCGCAGCATCAATGGCTGCGGGGACAACACCCGCAATGTTATGGGCTGCCCCCTCTCCCGCTCTTCAGACATCTTCGACGCTAACGCCTGGGCTCAGAAGGCCGGGGCCTATTTTCAGCTCCCTCTCGATCCCTATATCGAGGTGTGGGCCCTTGATCCGAAATACATCCGTAAACCCGAAGAGTCTTTTTCCTACGGGCCGCGGTTGTTGAACCGCAAATTCAAACTTGCCTTCTCAACGGTCCATAAGGATCCGCATACCGGCAAGATCGTTCCGGACAATTGCGTCGAAGCCCTGACCAATGACATGGCGGTCGTGCCGATCGTTGACAACGGCAAGGTTTCGCGCTTCCAGATTTACATCGGTGGAGGACAGGGTGAGCGCAATGGCAAGCCCTCCATGGCCTCCCTTGCCCAACCGCTCGCGATCGTGTCCGAAAAACAGCTGTTTCAGGTCCTGGACGCGGTGGTCCATGTGCATGAAGAATGGGGCGACCGGCAGAACCGGTTCTGGGCCCGGATCAAATATGTTGTCAAAAAGATGGGAACGGATTGGTACCGCCAGCAGGTCGAAGCCCGTCTTGGCGTTAAATTGGATTCACCGGACCTGAAACTGGATTACGGCGCCCGGCATCTCCATTTCGGCTGGACGCTCCAGCCTAAGAACGGGTTGTACGCTTACGGCGCGTTTATCGAAAACGGCCGCGTGACCGACGCCAGCCCCAACGGAAAATTGAAGACCATGATCCGTGAGATTATGGAGAAATATCCTGTCGAATTGTCCGTGACGCCCAATCAGGACGCGTTATTTACAAATGTCCCCCAAGACGCCCGCGCCGATTTTGAAGCGGATTTGAAGAAGCACGGGTTCGGCCTGCGCAACGGAAAAACGTATTCCCATCTCCGCCTCCACTCCGGCGCCTGCGTGGGGCGCGACACCTGCCGCCTGACATATACGGATTCCGAAAAGTTCGAACCGTTTCTGGTTGATGAACTGGAAAAAATGGGGTGGGCCGATATGGCGGAATCCATCGGAATCACCGGATGCGAGCGCCAGTGCTTCCGTCCCGCGACCAAGACCATCGGCCTGGTCGGTTCCGGCATGGACCGGTATCAGTTAAAGCTCATGGGCAGCGAATCCGCCCGTCATCAGGGCGTTCCCCTCCTTTCTGCGGGCGGCCAGGGCATTTATCTGCGTTCAATCCCGCGGGAAAAAGTCGCCGCTGTCATCGACGCCCTCTTCCGTTTTTATAAGGCGAACGCCAAACCGGGCGAGGACATGGGCGCGTATCATCACCGGATCGGGATGGACGCGATCATCCAGCACCTCAAGGAAAATCCCGCCACCGCCCCGTTGATGCTAAAACCGTTTCCCGCCGATTGCGTCATCGAATAATTTTTGATTTTTGCAAACAAAAAGGGCGCGCCGTTTATCCGGCACGCCCTTTTTCTGCTCTGACGTTTTTGAGTCGCTACATCACTTTCTTGATCAAAACAAACCCTCCAGCCAGCAGAATTCCAAAGGCCAGTGTCAGCCACTCAAAATGTTTTTCGATGAAACGCTTGGCCTTTTCCCCAAGAAAATAAAGAATTGTCGCGACAATGAAGAACCGGGCTGACCTCCCGATCGCCGAGGCCAGGATAAATCCCCCCAGGTTGATGTGGCAGACACCGCCGGCGATCGTGAATATCTTGTAAGGGATCGGCGTGAATGCGGCGATAAAAACAACCCAGAACGAGTATAATTCATATTTTTTCTGGACCAGGTCGAACAATTCCTGGCTGAAGACGTTGGGGATAAAGAACGACCGGGCCGCTTCCCAGAGAAAATATCCGATCACGTAACCGAGCAGACCTCCGATGACCGATCCCAGGGAGCAAATGAAGGCGTAAAAGAATGCCTGCGCCGGCCGGCCCAGGGCCATGGCCATCAGCAGAACATCCGGCGGTATCGGGAAAATGCTGGATTCCACAAAGGCCACGATGAACAGGGCCGGGACAGCGTAAGGCGTGGACGCCCAATGTATGACCCAATTGTAAAGCCGCCGCGCCCAAAGCGACGGCTGCCGATACCAGGGCTTTCCGACCGTTGTTTGTGACATGAGTTGTCCTTTCTAACCTTCGGTGGAATTCTGGTCCCAAAGCGCCTTGCGGGTTTCCGAGACCAGCACGCCGTTTAAAACAATGAGAGAGATCAGATTCGGGACGGCCATCAGGCCGTTGGCGATGTCGGCGAACGACCAGACGACTTTCAGCGTTGAGACTGACCCCACCATGACCGCGCCGACCCACAGCCAGCGGTAAACCGGGATGACTTTGCTCCCCCAGAGATATTCCGCAGCCCGCTCACCATAGTATGACCATCCGAGGATTGTCGAAAAAACGAAAGTTAAGAGGCCGAAGACAAGGATCGCCGGGCCGATGACCGGAAAATCGGAGAAGGCCTGGTTGCTCAAGGCCACACCGTTCAACCCGTTCTTCCATTCTCCGGAATTCACAAGGACAATCCCTGTCATGGCGCACACGACCACCGTGTCCCAAAATGTGCCGGTCGCTGACACCAGGGCCTGGCGGATCGGATCTTTGGTTTGCGCGGCCGCGGCCACAATGGGCGCGCTTCCCATACCGGACTCGTTTGAAAAAAGCCCGCGCGCGATCCCGTAACGCATGGCCTCGCGCATCCCCGCTCCGGCAAAGCCACCGATGGCCGCCTGCCCGGTGAACGCGGACTGGAAAATCAATCGTATGGTTTCAGGGACCGATTCCCACTTCATGATCAGCAGGACTAAGCATCCGAAGAAATAGCCGATGGCCATGACCGGGACCAGCTTTTCGCTGGCCCTGGCAATGCTTTTAATGCCACCGAGGATGACAACGGCCGTCAGAACGGTGATGATACTGCCGGTGATCCAGGGAGAAATGCCAAAACGCGCGGTGATGAGGGATGAAATGGCGTTGGCCTGCGTCATGTTGCCGATCCCGAAGGCGGCAAAGGCCGTCAGCCCGGCAAAAATCACGCCCAGCCAGCGGCAGTTCATTCCCCGCTCCAAAACATACATCGGTCCGCCGGCCATCAGCCCGCTGGGCATGGTGATTCGGTATTTGACGGACAGCAAGGCCTCCGAATATTTGGTGGCGATCCCGAAAACACCGGTCAGCCACATCCACAAAACCGCTCCGGGTCCGCCGGCGGCGATGGCGGTCGCGACGCCGACGATATTGCCCGTGCCGATGGTCGCGGCCAGGGCCGTTGTCATGGCGCCGAACTGGCTGATATCGCCCTCCCCTTCCTTTTGCTTTTGCAGGGAGAGACGGATAGCTTTGCCGATGTAGCGCTGGATGAACCGCAAACGGAACGTCAAAAACAGATGGGTTCCAAAAAGGAGGATGAGCATCGGCGGTCCCCAGACTAAATCGCTGATGTTCCCAAGCCATTTTTCGAGATCAGCCATTCTCCCCCTCCTCCTGGGCGGGTGGACGGACCGGGTTGATGACGGCTTCGCTCAATTTTTTTCTGCGGAATTTTCTGACCGTAAACTGGAACCCGTTGATTTCCACTGTTTCTCCGCCGGCGACGCGTTTTTTGGTCTGACGCTCGAACCAGTCGGCAAACCGCATCAGGGCCTCCCCGTCCTGGGCGGATGTCCATTTCATGCCGATGGTGATGGCCAGGGTGGTCATGGGGACCCCTCCGCCGACGATCCATCCGCCGCTCAAGGGATGGATATACGCCGGCAGGCGATCATACTCGTCCTCGATTTCGCCCACAAGTTCCTCGATGATATCTTCCAGGGTGATCATTCCGAGGATCCTCCCGGAGTGCGATCCGACCATCGTGATGTGGAGTTTTTCCTGCATCATTTTTTCCAACACGCTGGAAATGGGAGTGTCCGCCAGGACAGTTTTGATCGGCCGGATGATCCCCCGGATACTGGGGTCATTGGGATTGATTTTCAGGGCCGCGATAATGTCCTTGAAATTGATATATCCCTGGATCGTCTGCGGGTCCTTTTCCTGGCCGCTGACCGGGAAACGCGTGTGCATGTCCATATGGGCCCTGACCAGCGCCTCGGAGAGCGTGCAGGCGAGAGGGATGACGGACACATCGGCGATCGGCAGCATGATTTCCCGGACCGGGCGGACCGAAAGCTGGGCCGCGGACAATACGATCTTTTCCTCGCGCGCGCCGATCAGGCGTGAGGTCCTGGCCAGGGATACCGCGGCGGTCAATTCATGGAGGCCCAACTGATCATCGGCGCGGATCTGAGGGGAGGCTTTTTTTGCGGCCAGGGTCATGACGCTTTTGACAATGCGTTCCAGCACGGTGATGGCCGGATACATGACGTGATATAAAATTCTCATGCCTGGCGACAGCTTAAGACAGACCCAGACATTGTGGTTCAGGGCGTAGGTTTTTGGGATCAGTTCGGCGAAGGTGATGGTCAGGGCGCTCAGGGGAAGGATGATGAAGATCAAGGATAGGATGTCGGCCAGTGTTTCCGGAATCCCGAGACGGGATTCCAGCACCGGTGCGAGGATTTCGGTCGCCCCGGAGCCGCCCACGGCCGCGGCGATCGCGCCGACCAGGGTGATGCCGACCTGGATGACGGCAAGACTGGCCTCCATCCGGTCTTTCATGTAAATCGCGTCCTCGGCCCCCTTGCGCTTTTGGGTCACGAGGATGGTCAGGCGGGCGCGGGAGATCGACGCCAGGGCCATCTCATACGCGGCAAAAACGGCGTTGAAGGCCAGCATCAATGCGATAACGATAAGTTCAAAAATTATGGACATAACCGTTGGGGGTGTTTGACATTAATGGATGACGTGGAGCATGTCCTCCACAGTGACAAATTTTTCCCGGGGTTTGCCGGCGGTTTTACCAAACTCAATTTCCGCGGCGTCGATTTTTTTCCAATCAGGGAAACTGACGACCCTGATTTCGCGTTCCTTTAACAGCTTTTTGACGGCTCCGGAGTCCGGGGTTTCGCAAGGCTTCAGTTGAGGAAGATCCGCAAGGATTTTCTGAACGGTCATGACGCTGTCCGGTTTGTTGGTCCCGATAACGCCGGTCGGTCCGCGTTTGATCCACCCGGCGCAATATAGCCCGGGAATGGCATGGCCCCCTTCCATGACCCGTCCCTCGATGTTGCTGAAGGTCCCTTTCTTCGTATCGAAAGGAATGCCGGGGATGGGAACGCCCCGATATCCGATGCTGTAAAGGACCAGCCCACAGGCCATCTCCTCGAAAACGCCGGTCCCCTCGGCCTGCTGTTTCCCCGGAGGGCCGACAAGCCGGTTTTTTTCCAGCACCAGTTTGTTCAGGCGGCCGGATCCGAGCAATTTTTGGGGGCTTTTGTGGAAATGAATAATGAATCGCTTCTGTTTTTGAGAAGGCGGCCGGGCGCTGAAAGATTTGAGGACTTCGAAATTTTTCTTGGCCTGCAGATTGGTGGGGTCTTCGAGTTCTATTTCGCTTTCCGGCCTGATTTTCAGGTAGGCCGGGTCCAAGACCGGATCGCAATCCGCCAGATCGCCGAACTCGCGGATCTCCACGGGCGTGAACGCGGCCTGGATCGGGCCACGGCGGCCGATGACATGAACCTCTTTGATTTTGCTTTCGGCCAGGGCCTCCAGGGCATGTTTCGCGATGTCCGTGCCCTTGAGCTCCTCCACCGTTTTGCAAAGGATCCGGCTGACGTCCATGGCGACGTTCCCCTGCCCGATCACGGCCGCTGTTTCGTGGGAGAGGTCGAATGTCTTCTGCCGGTAGTCCGGATGGCCGTTGTACCAGGCCACAAATTCCGTGGCCGAGTGGCAGCCATCCAGGGTTTCTCCAGGGATGCCAAGCTGGCGGTCGGATTGGGCGCCGCAGGTGAAAATCACGGCATCATAAAAACGCCGGATTTCTTCAATCAGGATATCCTTCCCGACATGGACGTTGCCAAGGAACGAAACAGCGGGATTGTCCGCGGTCTTTTCGTAAATTTTGACCACGTTTTTAATCTTGGGATGGTCTGGAGCGACTCCGTAACGGACCAATCCATAGGGGGCGGGAAGACGGTCGAAGATGTCGACGGAGACTTTTAAATCCAGCGAGGTCAGGAGCGTTTCCGTCGCGTAAAAGCCGCTGGGGCCGCTGCCGATGACAGCGACGCGCAAGGGCCTGTCCGCGGTACCGAGTTGAGACATGAATGATCCCTTTCGTCAGACTATCATTTTTTCATTTTTGCTAAAAAAATCCAGAGTTTTTTCTGCGGTTTTACAGGAGCGCCACGGCTTCGATTTCCACCAGCGCGTCCTTGGGCAACCGTGCCACTTCGACCGTGGAGCGGGCCGGGGCCGTTTCGGTCTTGAAGAATTCGGCATAGACCGCGTTCATCGCCGGGAAATCGGTCATATTCTTGAGAAATACCGTTGTCTTGATGACTTTTTCCAGTGATGAACCTGCGCCTTCCAGCACCGCCTTCAGGTGCGTCAGCACCAGCCGTGTCTGTTCAGGAACTCCGGCCTGGATGAGCGCGCCTGTTTTTAGGTCCAGGGGGATCTGACCTGCGGTATAAACAAGCTGGCCGGCGATGACGGCCTGGTTGTAGGGACCGACGGGTTGCGGGGCGCCGGCTGGTTTGACAATTTTTTTGCTCATGGTTCCCTTCCTTTGCTGTTGAAGGGGGCCTTACTGCCCCCAATATTCCTGGGTTTTGGGCGTGACCCGGGCGACTTCGGCGCGGACACAGGTCCCGTCCGTGAACTGAATGGAAAGTTGCGAGCCGGCGAAGGTCGCGGTTTCTTTCTGGGCGTACAGCCGGAACCGGTGGGTCCCCGCCGGATAACTACCAAGGGATTGGTCATATGTCACATTGAGCTGTTGCTTTTCATAAAAAATTACCAGTGGATAAAGTTGTTTGCCAAGGGCTTCTTGCCCGGAACTGGTTGACCAGCCCTCCCCAGAGATGTGATGGAGCATGGTCATGGATTTGATGGCCTTTTCTTGTTCCAGGGTCAATTCGGCGTCCCAGCCGAAATCCTCGGGATTGGTATTGGCGTTGCCCGGGCCCGGGCCAAAATTGTTCCAGAGTCCGGCATAGTCCCCGCCGACTTCCTGGAAAGTGAGCTCCAAAGCGGCGTCACTGGCCCGGGTGCACGAGCCCAGAAAAGAAGATTGTGATTGTACTCGCGCGGGTGGAGTGTAAGGCGTGTAGGTCGGCTGTGACGACGGCGAAACCCGCGGCCGCCGGTATTGAATCTCCTGGCGGTCTTCACCGGCGCGCAGGACAAAAAGCGAGAAAAATAAAATCAAAAAAGGCGATAACAGCAGCAAGATGAACCGGAAATTTACGGAGGATTGCGGAAAAAGACGGCTGACAGGAATGTTCATGCGCGGCAGGGGCAATACCCCCGGCCTGTTGCGGACAAATGTGTCGTGCCCCAAAAAAAGGGCGGCCGAGACAAGAACCGTCTGGAGCAGGAATGTCATGAATACGCCCCATTCCTGCCAGATCGCAGTGACAAAAAGTCCATACCCGGCCGGACACACATCCTCTAAGCTTTCATAAACAGGGGCGAACAAAACGGCAGCAGCAGCCCATCGGTAAAGTCTCTGCATTTCAGGGGGATCAACGCGGCGTGTCAGATACCATATCCCGCATCCAGCGGCCGCGGTAAAAAGGTAATAGACCGCCAGGGTCCCGGTCAGCGAGCCGTCGTCCCGGTTCCCAATCGTATAGCACAACGCCGCGTAACCGAGGACCACATAGATCACCGCGCAGAGAGCGGCCACGGCTGAAAGCCACGGATTCTTCAATACGGGCGGGAGATTATTTTGTTCCATGGTATTGAAATCGTTTCACAGCGCGGCCATTGACGGTCACGCGGCTGTTGAACATGGTCTTGGGCCGGATCCAAAGGGACGCGGCGCCATACCGTGTCCTGTAGAGGGCTTTGTAGACAACGTGCTCTTCCAGGGTCTCACTGTGCCGGGCCGTCCCCAGAACTTCATAAAGCTTCCCTTTATAATGCCGGTAGATGCCCTTACGGAGATATTTCATGCGTTTGCGGGAAGCGGGGATTTCAGCGGCCAATACCGGCAGGCCACCTTGGCGTTTTCGGTGATTTTGATTTCCGTTTCCGGCGTTATCGTCACGACCCCGTGCCATATATTTTTGTTCAGGATGATCGGCTGGTCCAGCAAAAAACACCGGACCGGACCCTCTTTGTGTTTCGTCACGAATAACAAACTCCGGCCCCGGACAGGTTCGAAGCTTTCGTATGTGCCCGGATGAGCTTCCAGCCGGCGGATCCGTTTGTCCCGGACGACCAGATAGGCGATCCGCCATCCGGTCTGCGCATGTTCCGTGAGGATGATGCGCCATAAATTCCGCCGGGTTCCCTTTTGTCCCTTGCCCGGGTAGCCGATCACTTTTCCATAGGGCCGGAAACTGGCAGGGGTGATGCGGCGGGGATGGTCCATGGCGTCAGTGCCCGCAGCAGGAGCCTTTGCCGTCATGATCATGGCCGGCCTGGCCCGGCGCCTGGCCGCCTCCGCAACAGCCGCCTTTTTTGGCTTTCAGAAGGAATAAAACGACAACGACAATCACTATGACCGGAATGATCCAGTTCATCAGGGACTCCTCTGGGAAAGTGCGTTTTTATTTATATTTATTGATCAACTGGTCGAATTCATCAACCGGTATGGCGGTGCAGGTCTTGAATGAAATGCCGGTCAGTTTGGAGAGCGCGATGGACGCCAGCGTGGCCTGTCCCGGCCCTGGGAGGCTGACGATAAAAACAAGGTCATTGTCACCCAGCAGGGCGTAAACGGATTTGACGCGTCCCCCCAGTTTTTGAACGGAATTGATGGCTTTCCGGGTCCGTTCAGGGCTGATTTTTTTCAGCGCATCGGGCGAGTATTTGCCAAAAAGGAAAAATGTGGTCATGACAGGCCTCCTCGGTGGTGGGTTCCCTGGGAAATGGCAAAATCTGTGTAGTTATTCTATCGGAGATCATATTTAAAAACAAGCCTGGAATATTTTTTTTGCTTTAAGAAAGGACCGTTTTGTCTTGCAGATAAGTCGGAATTTGCCTTGACTTAGGAAGCCGATTTGCTATTCTAAAATTACTTTAGCTTTAAAAGGATGAAGGCCGCTAATCAGAAACCGTCGATTGGAGAGTCCCATGCAGATCGGAATTCCCAGAGAAGCACATCCCGGGGAAAAACGCGTCCCTTTGGTCCCTTCGTCCGTGGACCGGCTGGTCAAAAAAGGGTTTCAAGTGGTGTTCGAGTCCGGCCTGGGGGAGTCCGTCGGCCTGACCGACAATGAGTATCAAAAGGCCGGGGCGGTCGTGGACACGGACCGCCGCAGGATTCTTTCCTCATCCGATCTTCTCCTGCGTCTCCGCAAGCCTCCGATGGAAGAAGTCAACTTTCTCAAAAAAGGCTCGATCCATATCAGCTTCCTTGACCCGTTTAATGAGCCGGCTCTTGTGACGGAGTTGGCAAGCGCCGGCATCAGCGCGATCAGCATGGAAATGATTCCCCGGACCACCAAGGCGCAAAAGATGGATGCTTTAAGTTCCCAGGCCAACCTGGCCGGGTATGTGTCTGTTGTCCTGGCCGCGGACCGTTTGGACAAAATATTCCCGATGCTCATGACCCCGGCCGGGACCATTACTCCGGCCCGCGTCTTCATCATCGGCGCCGGTGTGGCAGGGCTCCAGGCCATTGCCACGGCCCGCCGCCTCGGAGCGCGCGTGGAGGCCTTTGACACCCGCCCGGTGGTGGAAGAGCAGGTCAAATCCCTTGGGGCCAAGTTCGTCAAAATTGACCTGGGCGAAACCGGCCAGACCAAAGACGGTTATGCCAAGGCCCTCACGCCCGAACAGATCAAGAAACAACAGGATGGCATGGCCAAGGTCTGCTCGCAGTCCGATGTGGTCATTACCACCGCGCAGCTGTTCGGCCGCAAGGCCCCGGTCCTTTTGACAAAAGACATGGTGGCCCAGATGAAACCGGGCAGCATTATCGTGGATATGGCGGTGGAAACCGGCGGGAACGTTGAAGGCTCCAAGGTGAACGAAGAGGTTCTGGTCAACGGGGTCCGGATCATCGGGCTTGGGAACCTCCCAGGCCGGGTGGCGTCCCATGCCAGCCAGATGTATTCCGCCAATCTGCAGAATTTGATCGAAGAATACACCGACAAAGACAGCAAGTCGTTCAAGTTAAACCTTGACGACGAGATCATCAAGGGATGCCTGGTCACTCATCAGGGCCAAATCGTCAACCCGATGCTCAAAAAAGGATAACCTCATGGAAACACAGATGCACCTGGACATCACCGCTCTCCTGGAACTGATTTTTCTCTTCGTGATATCGATTTTTCTGGGCGTTGAACTGATCTCGAAAGTCCCTTCGATCCTTCACACCCCGCTCATGTCCGGATCCAACGCCATTTCCGGAATTACCGTTGTGGGCGCTTTGATCGCCACCGGATTGACCCCGGGAAGCAATTTTTGCACGGCCCTGGGGGTCATGGCCATTGCGTTTGCCACCGTTAACGTTGTCGGCGGGTATGTCGTCACCAACCGAATGCTGGGGATGTTCAAGAAAAAGACCGTTCAGCCGGCCGGACAGACAGGAGCGCAAAAGTGACCCTGAATATCGTTATCAATATCAGCTATATCGTGGCTTCGGTTCTTTTTGTCCTCGGCCTTAAACGGTTGAGTTCCCCGGAAACCGCCAGGAACGCCAATCTTTTGTCCGCGCTTGGGATGCTGATCGCCATTGTCGCGACGCTGCTGACGAAGGGGCTGGAATTTCAATGGATCATACTGGGGCTGGCCATCGGATCGGCCATCGGGATTTTCATCGCTCTCAAGGTCGCGATGACGGCCATGCCGCAGATGGTCGCCCTCCTCAATGGGTCCGGCGGCCTGGCCAGCTTGCTGGTGGGCTGGTCGACGTATCACTATACTCCGCAGGCCTCGCTTTTAACATCAATCACAACGTATCTCGCTGTGCTGATCGGCGGGGTGACTTTTACCGGAAGCGTCATGGCCTGGGCCAAACTGGAGGAGCGCATCACCGGGAAACCCATCCTCTTTGCCGGCCAGCACATCGTCAATTCGATTCTTTTGGGGGTCCTGTTGATCGGCGGGGTGGTTTTTTGCATGAATCCGGCCGGGAATTACCCCCTGTTTATCACCATCGTTGCCCTTTCCCTGATTTTGGGGGTCATGGTCGTTATTCCTATCGGTGGGGCTGACATGCCGGTGGTCATTTCCCTTTTGAACAGCTATTCCGGGATGGCCGCCTGCGCGACAGGTTTTGTTATTATGAACAGTTTGCTGATCGTTGCCGGGTCTCTGGTGGGGGCGAGCGGGATCATCCTGACCAAGATCATGTGCAAAGCCATGAACCGTTCCCTGGCCAATGTGCTTTTCAGCGGGTTCGGCGCCGTGACCAAAAAGGCGAAAGGGTCAGACATTAAGGGCGAGGTGAAGCCGATTTCCGCCCAGGACGCTTATCTGATCCTGGAATCGGCCCGTTCGGTTGTTTTTGTCCCTGGCTATGGGCTTGCCGTTGCCCAGGCCCAGCATGTTGTGAGGGAATTAGGTGAGCTTTTGGAGAAAAACGGCGCAGAAGTCCGGTTTGCGATCCACCCGGTTGCGGGGCGCATGCCCGGGCACATGAACATCCTTTTGGCCGAAGCCAACGTCCCTTATGAACAGCTTGTGGAGATGGACAGCATCAATCCGGTCCTGGAGACGGTTGACGTGTGTGTTGTGATCGGCGCCAACGACGTTGTCAATCCGGCCGCCCGGCATGACAAGTCCAGCCCCATTTACGGGATGCCGATCATCAATGTGGACAAGGCCAAGACCGTTTTTGTGCTTAAGCGTTCTATGGCCACCGGATTTGCCGGCATCGAAAATGAGCTCTTTTACTATGAAAATACCCGGATGCTGTTCGGCGATGCCAAAGCCAGCATCCAGACCCTTGTCTCGGAATTCAAAACAAGCCACTGATTCATGGCCAATAAAAAACCCCCGGGCTCGAGAACCCGGGGGTTTTTCTTTTTATAATCCGTAAATTTATTTGTCAGAGGACTTTTTGAGCCTGTGAATCCGTACGCCCGGGGCCGCGCCGGCCTTCCTGTGGGTCACCCGCTTGTTTTCAATGAATCTGACGGCTATCAGGTAAAAAGCGGCAGATTCCTTTTTCTCGACCCGTACCACTTTCCCATAGCCCTTGAAAATATCTAAGACCCCGGACATGACCACATGAAGCTCCAGGGTATCGTCCATATGGTACGGGACTTCGCTTAAGAACGACAGGCCCGAAACGCTCATATCGTTGGTCATGGACAGGTGCCAGGATTTATCACTGTCCCTGAGGCTGGATTTGACCATGCGGAACTGGATACTGAGGATCCTTCGTGCGCGTATTGACTCGCGTCTTTCATCGATCAGCGGCTTGACCATCTATGCGGCTCCTTTGAGGAAATCCGAGCAGGGCAGATTGAACGTTTCAGCGACTTCTTTGATCACCAAATCCCCCTGAACCATGTTCAGGGCGCGTTTCATTGCGTAGGAATTGTCCAAACACTTCGGAAAGCCCCTGTCGGCTAACATAAGAATATATGGTAATGTCGCGTTCGTCAAGGCATATGTGCTGGTTCTTGCCACGGCCCCCGGCATGTTGGTGACGCAGTAATGGACCACATTGTCGACGATGTAAGTGGGGTTGTCGTGCGTGGTCGGGCGGCTGGTTTCCAGAGATCCTCCCTGGTCGATGGCCACATCTATAATTACTGCACCGGGTTTCATTTGTGCGATAAGTTTTCTGTCGATGATTTGCGGGGCCTTGGCGCCCCGGATCAGGACACTGCTGATGACAAGATCGGCCTTGAGCACCGAATCCCGGACGGTATGCGTGTTGCTCATCAAGGTCCGCACGTTGGCCGGCATAATATCGGACAGATAGCGGAGCCGATTGAGGTTAATGTCCAAAATGGTCACCCGGGCGCCGAGGCCGGCCGCCATTTTACAGGCGTTGGCCCCCACAACCCCGGCCCCCAAAATCACGACCTCAGCCGGGCTTACCCCCGGAACCCCTCCCAGGAGAATCCCGCGTCCTTTCATGGGCTCTTCCAGGTATTTGGCTCCCTCATGCACGGCCATCCGTCCCGCAACCTCGCTCATCGGGGTCAGGCAGGGCAGTTCGCCGTTCGGTTCCTGCAGGGTCTCATAGGCAAAGGCGATGATCTTGCGCTTGAGCATCTCTTCTGTCAGCTCCCGGCTGGCGGAAAAGTGAAAATACGTAAAAATAATTTGTCCCGGCTTGAGATACGCATACTCCTGCGGGAGGGGCTCTTTGATCTTGACCACCATATCCGCTCTGGCAAAGACTCCGGCCGCTGACGGAGCGATGGACGCCCCTGCTGCCGTGAAGAGGTCATCGGACAAACCGCTGCCAATCCCTGCGTCGGTTTCGATAAGCACCGTATGCCCACGCTTGGTCAATGATTCAACGCCGGCCGGAACAATGGCCACACGGTATTCATTGTTTTTTGTTTCTTTGGGGACTCCGATGATCATAGGGCCTCGGTTGGTGTGGACCTTGGTTGAGGATTTGGTGTCAGCGCTGGGGGGCGGTCATTTTGTCCGGTTGGACAACCTGGTCGAACTTCTCCCCTGTCATAAAGCCGAGTTCGACAACCGCCTGGCGGAGGGTTTTGTTTTCCTGGAACGCCTTTTTGGCCACTTGCGCGGCCTTGTCATAACCGATGTGGGGGTTCAAGGCAGTTACGAGCATCAGGGAGTTTTCCAGGTTTGTCTTGATGTTCAGGCGATTCGCTTCAATTCCGGCCACGCAGTTTTCGCGGAAGCTGTTCATGGCATCGGACAAAAGGCGGATGGATTGTAGGACATTATAGATGATGACCGGCTTATAGACATTGAGTTCAAAATTTCCCTGGGACCCGGCAATGGCCACGGTGGTGTCATTGCCCATGACTTGGGCGCAGACCATGGTCATGGCCTCGCATTGGGTCGGGTTGACTTTTCCCGGCATGATAGAACTTCCCGGCTCGTTTTCCGGCAGATGGATCTCCCCCAAACCGCTGCGCGGGCCTGACCCCAGCCAGCGGATGTCGTTGGCGATTTTCATCAGGGACACCGCGATGGTCCGCAGCATGCCGCTCAGTTCTACCAGGGAGTCATGGGTGGCAAGGGCTTCGAATTTATTGCGGGCCGATGTGTACGGGTTGCCGGTGACCTTTTTGATCTCCGAGGCAACTCGCTCGGCAAATTCCGGATGGGTGTTCAGGCCGGTTCCCACCGCTGTCCCCCCGATGGCCAGCTCGCAGACCCGGGGCAAGACGGCCTGGATGCGCTCGATTCCGCTGGTGAGTTGCTGGACATAGCCGGAAAACTCCTGCCCAAGGGTGAGCGGGGTGGCATCCATCAAATGCGTTCTTCCGATTTTGATGATATCCTTGAATTCTTTGCTTTTGGCCGACAAGGAGTCCCGGAGTTGGCTTAAGGACGGGATCAACCTGGAATGCAACTGTTCCACGGCCGCGATGTGCATGGCCGCGGGGAAAGTGTCGTTGGAAGACTGCCCCATATTGACGTCGTCGTTGGGATGAATGGGATCTTTGCTCCCCCTCTTCCCGCCGGCCATCTCAATGGCGCGGTTGGCGATGACCTCATTGACGTTCATGTTGGTCTGGGTGCCGCTTCCAGTCTGCCAAACAACCAGGGGAAACTCCGCGGTCAGCTTGCCGGCAATCACGTCCTCGGCAGCCTTAACGATCAGCTCCGCTTTTTTCGCGGGCAGGAGGTTGAGGTCTTTGTTCACGGTGGCCGCGGCCTTTTTCAGGACGCCGAAGGCGCGGATCAGCTCCGCAGGCATGGTTTCGTTCCCGATCTTGAAGTTGGCCAGCGACCGGGCGGTTTGGGCCCCATAATAACGTTCGGCCGGGATCCTCACCTCGCCCATGGTGTCCTTTTCAATCCGATCATCCATTGTGTCTATCTCCGTTGTTCACGGAATTACGCCTTTTTTTCTTCCATCCAGGCCCTGAGAAGATCGACGGGAAGCGGGAAAATGGTGGTTGTGTTGTTTTCTTTGCCGATCTCGACAAGCGTCTGGAGATAGCGCAGTTGGATCGCCATGGGCGATTTTTGCATTTTTTCGGCGGCCTCGCAGATTTTTGCCGCAGCCTGGAATTCCCCTTCCGCCGCGATGACCTTGCCCCGGCGTTCCCGTTCCGCTTCGGCCTGTCTGGCCATGGCGCGGCGCAATTCATCCGTCAGGTCCACGTGCTTGATTTCGACGTTGGCGACCTTGATCCCCCAGGGATCGGTCTGCCGGTCCAGGATGCTTTGCAGCTGGGAATTGATTTTTTCGCGCTGGCTCAGCAGATCGTCAAGCTCCATTTCCCCGATGACGCTCCGCAGGGTGGTCTGCGCCATCTGGGACGTTGCATATTCATAATTCTGGACTTCAATGACCGCCTTTGTCGGGTCCATGACGCGGTAATAAACAACCGCGTTGACCTTGGCAGAAACGTTGTCTTTGGTGATGATGTCCTGTGGCGGAACGTCCAGGGTGATCGTCCTCTGGCTGATGACAACGGCCTGGTCGATCGGCCAGGCGATAAAGGTGTAGCCGGGTCCCTTGGGCGCTTCCAGAACGCGGCCCAGCCGGAACACGACCGCGCGTTCATATTCGCGCAGGAAGCGGACGCTGTTGAAAAACCAGATCAGGAACAGGATGATCGCGATGCTCATGAAGGGCATATCAGTTTCCTTTCTTAAGTTTTTTGACCTTAACGGTTAGTCCTTCAACGGCGGTAACTGTGACCTTCTCGCCCGCCGGGATCGATTCGTCCGAAACCGCGTTCCAGAGCTCTCCATGCACAAAGACGCGGCCTTCCTGCTCAGTGCCGATGAGTGTCCTGGCTTCTCCCTTCTCTCCGATAAGGCCTTCCCGCCCGCCTTTGATCTTCCTCGAATGGGCGCGGATCGTGGCCTGGACAAGAAAAGTCGTGATCAGGGCTGTTGTCAATGTCAGAGAGAAAATCAGCCCCTTGGAAACTTTCATCATCGGAAGGCTGGAATCAAAAAGAAGCATGGATCCCAGGATCATGCACCCCACCCCCGCCAGCGTCAGAAGGCCAAACCCGGGGACAAACGCCTCGGCGACGAGCAGGACAAGCCCAAGAATGATCAGGGCCACGGCCGCGTAATTGGTCGGGAGCGCTTGCATACTGTAAAACGCAAGCACCAGGAAAATGAATCCCAGGATGCCCGGCGCGCCGAAACCGGGATGGGTCACTTCGTACAGCAGGCCGTAGAATCCCAGGATCATGAAAATATACGCGATATTGGGATTGGCCAGGACATTGAAGAATTTCTGGCGGAATGTCATGGGAATCCGTTTGACCGGCGCATCCTTGGTCCTGAGGACAAGGTCCTTGTCGGCGACTTTGACGCTGCGGCCGTCCAGCTGGTTGAGCAGATCCGTTTCATCCCTGGCGATGATCTCAACGACTTTCAGTTCCAGGGCTTCGGAGGCTGTGATCGACGAGCTTTTGGTGACGCTTTTGATGGCCCACTCGACATTGCGGTCACGCTCCTCGGCCAGGGATTTGACGAACGCCACGGTGTCCTGGAGGATCTTGCTGCTCATCGGGTCCGGGTCTGCCTCAATTTCAGGTTCCTCCTTCTGCTGCTCTTTGGCGCTGTCTTCCTTTTTGGCCTGCTTCCCTTCCGCTTTGTCCCCAGCAGTTTTTTCGCGTTCTTCATTCTTCTCATTCATCGTTTTCAGCAGTTCTTTCAGGCCGTCCCAGTAATTGTCATCCTTCTGCTCTTTTTTTTGTTCGCCGATCTGGACGGGATGGGCGGCGCCGATGTTGGTGGACGGCGACATGGCCGCGATATGGCTGGCATACGTGATAAAGACCCCGGCGGACCCTGCCCGGGAACCGTCCGGAGCGATGTAGACCACGACCGGTATTCTGGCGGACAGGATCTTCTTAACGATCGTCCGTGTCGAGTTCAGGAGCCCTCCCGGCGTGTCCAGTTTGATAACCAGGCACTGCGCCCCCTCTTCCTCGGCCTGGTCAATCGAGCGCGAGATATACTCCGCCGTGACCGGATTGATGGTGTCGTCGTTCAGCTCAATGACATGCACCACCGGGGAAGACGGAAGCGCGGCGAGGTGACTCCCGGCGCACAACAACACAAGGGAAATCGCACAGATGGGCAAGGACAAAAATTTTCTCATAGGACCACCTCTCAGCTGGTTCGCAGATATTCCGTGAGCACCCGAACCCCGGCCCCGGTGGCTCCGTGACTGAAATGGAGCGGGCCTTTGCCTCCGGCAAACGCCGTGCCGGCGATATCCAGGTGCGCCCAGGGAAGGTTTTCGGTGAATTGGCGGAGGAATTCCGCCGCGGTGATGGCGCCGGCGGCGCCTTGGGCCAACCCGGTGTTTTTCAAATCCGCAATGGGAGATTTGACGTAGTCCTTCAACTCCGGATAGGACGGCAAGCGCCAAACCCGGTCATCGGTCTCGTTCGAGGCCCGGATGATCTGGCGGGCAAAGTCGTCGTCGCTGCAGACAAGGCCGCTGTAATCATATCCCAGCGCGATCACGCAGGCGCCGGTCAGCGTGGCGATATCGATGATCCGGGCCGGCTTGTAGTTTTTGATCACATAGGACATGGCGTCCGCGAGGACCAGGCGGCCTTCGGCGTCCGTATTGCCGATTTCCACGGATTTTCCCGCGTAACCGGTGAAGACATCTCCCGGCTTGTAGGCGTCGGGCCCGATGGCGTTCTCCGCCAAGGCTACGGCAAAAAGGACATTTTTTTTAAGCCCAAGCGCAAGGGTCGCTTTCAGGGTGCCGATCACGGCGGCCGCGCCGCTCATGTCGCATCGCATGGTTTCCATGTGCCCGGTCGGTTTCAGATTCAGGCCGCCGGTATCATACGTCATTCCCTTGCCTACCAGCGCGGTATACGGCTGCTTGTCCCCTGCGCCTTTATACCGGACGATGATCAGCTTAGGCTCTTTGGGGCTGCCTTGATTCACGGCGAGATGAAGTTTCAGGCCTTTGGCCTTCATGTCCCGTCTGTTCAAAACTTGGATGGAAACCTTTTTCCTGCCGCGGACGATCTGCCGGATGGTCTTTTCGAGATAAACCGAATCTGTGACATCGGCATTTTCGTTGATCAGGTCTCTGGTCAGATTGGTGCTTTCGCAAATCGCGATGGTCTCGCGATAAATCCTTTTTTCAGGGACAGCCAAATAAATTTTTTTGGCGGCGCTGTCCGGATTGGCTTTGTCCGGGGCCAGGTATTTCTTCCAGGCGTATGTCCCGAGGAGAAATCCTTCCAGGATGGTCCGGACCACGTCATCGCCAAGGTCGTGGGGAAGAATTTCTATATCCGCAGTCTTTTTTAAAAATGGGGAGGTGATCGCGTTTCTCACGGCCTTGCGGAACGGCGCAAGACGGAATTCTTCCTTCTTCCCCGTGCCGGCCAAAAGAACGATCCGGCGGGACAAGAGCAACGGGAATAGTTCGCCGTTATCGCCCTGAAACCCGCTGTCCTTGGCCGCGTTTTGGATCTGGTCGCGGGTGGATTTTGAAGCGATGCGGCTGAGGCTTTCCGACAACGGGCCGCGGGAGACAAAAATCAAGGTGGCCCCTTTGTCAAGTTTGGGGGTGGGACGGAATTGAATCACGAAAAACTCCCTTCAGCGGTAGTTGGATCAAAAAAAACGTGGGAACGGGTTCCCTTTTTACTCCCGGCCGGGATAGGCATTTTCAGGCCCGTTTGTCCATGGGGACAAAATCGCGTCTGGCCTGGCCGGTATAAATCTGTCTCGGGCGGCCGATGCGGGATTCGGAGCCTTCCTTCATTTCTTTCCAATTGGCGATCCATCCCGGCATGCGGCCGATCGCGAACATGACCGGGAACATCGTGGTCGGGATCCCGACCGCCTTCAGGATGATGCCGCTGTAAAAATCGACGTTCGGGTAGAGTTTGCGCTGGACGAAGTACTCGTCCTTTAACGCGACTTCCTCAAGTTTTTTGGCGATGTCCAGCAGCGGGTCCTGAATGTCGAGCTTGGACAACAGTTCATCCGCTTCCTTCTTGATAATTTTGGCGCGCGGGTCATAATTTTTGTAAACCCGGTGACCGAACCCCATCAGCCGGTAACTGCCGTTGGGATCTTTGGCCTTGGCCACGTACTTCGCGACATTCCCCCCATCATTATGGATTTGCTCCAGCATTTCAACGACCTGCTGGTTTGCGCCGCCGTGCAGCGGCCCCCAGAGGGCGCACACGCCGGCCGAAACCGAGGCGAAAAGATTGGCCCAGGAACTGCCGACCAGGCGCACGGTCGATGTGCTGCAATTCTGTTCGTGGTCCGCGTGCAGGATGAGCAGGGTCCGCAGGGCGCTCACAACCGTGTCATCGATTTTGTATTCTTTCCGCGGCTTGGAAAACATCATGTTGAGGAAGTTGGGGATATATTTCAAATCGTCGCGAGGAGCGATGTAGGGCTCACCGACGGATTTTTTGTAGGCATACGCCGCGATCGTGCGGACTTTGGACAACAACAGGACCGCGATCTCATCGATGTCCTCCATGGTGGGTTCCGGCCGGCTCAACTCGGGGTGATATCCCGACAGCGAGCAAACCATGGCCGAGAGGATCCCCATGGGATGCGTGGTTTCAGGGTATCCGTCGAAAAATTTGATCATGTCCTTGTGAAGTGGCGCGTGGCGGGTGAACGACTGCGACATGTGCTCGAGCTGTGCCGCGTTGGGCAGTTCGCCGTATATCACAAGGTGCGAAGTTTCCACGAATGTGCAGCGTTCGGCGATCTCCTCGACCGGATAACCGCGGTAGCGAAGGATGCCCTTCTCTCCATCCAGAAATGTGATCGCGCTGGTGCAGCATCCGGTGTTCCCGTAACCGGGATCATAGGTGATGTATCCGCTTTGCGCCCTCAGCTTGGAAATATCGACGGCTTTCTCGCCTTCCGTCCCGATGACGATCGGCAGGTCGTAGGTCTTTCCTTCGATGGTCAATTTGGCTGGTTCGGTCATACACATCTCCGGTAGGGGGGTTAAGGGCCGTCCTTAAAACGCTTCCAGATTATATTATAACGGCGGGGGATTTGCAATCCTCCCTCGCATCCGGGCGCGGATTTTAAAGCGGACCGTCTAATCGTCCATTTGTTCGAGTTTGGAAGCGATCTTGGTGAGCAGAACAGAAGTATCGATCGGTTTCAGGATGTAATCGTCGCATCCCCGGTTGAAGGCCTCCAGAAAACGTTTTTCATAAGCGGTCACGATGATGATCTTGATCCCGTCCCCCAACGCAATGCCGGAACTGCGCTCGCTCTCCCGGATCTTCTCGAGGATTTCCAGGCCGTTGACTTCCGGCAATTCAATATCCAAAAGGATCAGGCTGTAGGGCTCCCCCTTTTGCAGGGACAGGTTGTACGCCTCGATGGCCTCCTTACCGCTGGCCGCGAAATCACAGACGGCCACTTCCCGGAGGATCTCCGCAAGAAGCTGGCGGTTCTCAAAATTGTCGTCAACAATCAATATTCTGTGCATAGCCGGTCTCCATTTTCGCCGTCCCTCAAGAGGGCGTTAACTTCTGTTTGACCCATTCCTGGAGAAGAAGCGCCTGCTGGTTTAAGACATCAAACATCCCGGTCAGTTTTGCGGTGTCCTCGCCTGCGTGGACGGCCTCGTGCATGACCGCCTCGGCCGCCGAAATTTGCGCCAGCCGCAGATTCCCGGCCGTCCCCTTGATCTCGTGCAGGATCACGCGCATCGTTTGCGCGTCGTTCGCCGCGACGGCCTCCTTCAACGACTGCATGCGGACCATCAGGGTTTGCGAAAAGCTGGAAAGGATCCGGCAGTACACTTCCGGACGGATGCGCAATTCCTGGCTCACTTTTTCCACATCATGTTCAAAGGCTTCACCCATGGCGGTTTCCTGTTATGCGGGGTTGACCTGCCCCTTCAGTTCGTTGAAAAGGGTCTGCAGGTCGGTCAGGCAGCCCTGCAGAGCGGTTTTGTCCTTGCTCGTTTTGGCGATCTCGTTCATCTGCCGGGCTACGGATGACAAGGCCGTGATGCGCATATTGTCGTAATCGCCCTTGAGCCGGTGGCCGATCGCCCGGATCTTTTCATAATCATCGGCGGCAATGGCCGTGGCCAAATCCGACAGATCGCGCGTCGTCTGCTCGACCGCCTTGCCGAGGATCCGGAGATAAATTTCCTCGCTGATCTGAAGGGCCGCGCTGCTCTGGCGGATATCCAGGTTCAAGCGGGACTGGGACGGCTGGGTATCGGACATAAGCATATCTTTCAATAAGTGATCTGCGCCGGCCGCGCATGGTCCTTTTCAAAATTATTTTCGCGGAACGACCCCGATGCTCAACTCAACAACAAGACGTTTCTGGCCCTCGATTTCGAACACGATCTCGTATTTGTCGTATTCGTTGTAGCAAAAATCCACGCCGCTGACGGCGCTGTTCCGGTACGTCACAAAGTGCGACATCTCCAGTTCAATATACCCCGCGTTGGATATCTCCGACTTGAAACGGCCGGCGATGATGTTGCACAGCGTCCCGCAGGAGTCCTGCATGGCCTCATCGCTTTCGTCGTCAACGGGCGGATACTGGAGGATGCGCACCAGTTTCGAGATGTAATTCTGCTGGACATACAGGACGACGGTGCCGAGGGCCTTTTTCTTTTCCATGTCCTTGGTGTTGGCGTAATAATTGATCGCGGACACGTAGGTCGGCTCGTTGTCGAACTTTTCCATCCCGTCGGCGCGCAATTTGCCGTTGTATTCGATGATCGGCATCTTCGCCTTGACCGGGGGCTTGGAAAATTTCAGCTCCGGGGCCCTTTCTCCGAAGAGACCGACGATGCTTGTCTGAAATATTTCCGCAAATTTTTCCAGGTCAGGATTTTGTTTGCGTCCAAAGATCATGGCGGCCCTTTCTATGGTTTTAGCTTAACGAACGGCCGGATAACGGCCAGCAACGATTCCGGGGTATAGGGTTTCACAATGTACCCGATGAGGTTGGGATTGACTTCTTTGGCCTTTTTTTTGTTTTCATCTGTCCCGGAAGCGGACACCATAATAATGGCGGTTTTGGAAACGACCGGAACTTTGACCACGGCCTCCATGAATTCCATCCCGGACATCTCTGGCATCTGCCAGTCCAGAAGGATAAGGGCGATTTCCTTGAATCGGGTCCCCAGGACCTCGATGGCCTCTTCCCCGTTGCGCGCGCTCAAGAATTCGTTGGTGACGCCGGCGCCCTTGAGCACTTCAATCAACAATTCCCGTTCCAGGTCGGAGTCATCCACCACAAGAATTTTATTTTTCGATTTATCGTCCGCCATAGGTCCCGCCGCCTTACATCTTCACGCTGCAAATGATCTTTTCCTTCAACTGACCAAGATCGAACGGTTTGGGCAGATAATCGTTCATCCCGACGTTCAGGCATTTTTCTTTTTCTTCCTCTGCCTCGGCCGCGGTCAAGGCGATGATCGGCATCTTGTTTTTGAGCTCGCTGCGGATGATCCGCGTGGCCTCAACCCCTCCCATGATCGGCATCTGCAGGTCCATAAAACAGATGTCGTAAGACGCCGTCTTGATTTTTTCGATGGCCTCCTGGCCATTGGAGGCGTAATCGCAGACGCATCCTAATGTCTCAAAATGGACTTTCAGGAGTTCCTGGTTGGGTAAACTGTCCTCGACCACCAGGACGCGGATCCCCTCGCAGGAAATTTTTTGAATGGCGTCTTTGCTCAAAACGCGTTGCTCTTTGGCTTCCGCGCCCAGGACCCTTAAAAGAACGGTCGTCAGTTCCTTCCGAATGAACGGCCGGGGTAAAAAATCATCGAATCCGGCTTGCCGGAAATCTTCCGACCCGTCAACGCGGACGTCCGATGAGACGGCGATGAGCTTGATGCTTCGGTAACGGTCCTGCTGCTTGATCTTGTAAGCCAGCATGAACCCGTCCTTTTCGGCCGGGAACACGTCAATGAACATGATGTGAGGCAATGTTTTTTTCTCGTCTTTGTACTGGAGGAGCAATTCCGTGGCCTGCTTGGCGTTTTGGGCCGTTGGCAGCGTGGTCAACCCCAGGCCCTGGCAGAGAGATGTCAGGATCGCCGCCGAACGCTCATGCCCGTCAACGATCAGGGTTTCCTTTTTCTGCAGGGCGGCAACGGCCGGGGCGTGTTCGTCCTTTTTGTGCAAGGTCGGCCCCAAGTGGAACGGGATGGTGAAAATGAACTCGCTCCCTTTTCCCAGGTCGGACTCAACCTGAATTTTCCCGCCCATCTTTTCAACAAAATTTTTACACAACGTCAACCCGAGCCCGGTCCCTCCGTAGAGCCGTGTCGTTGAAGCGTCCGCCTGGGTAAAGGATTCGAAGATCGCCTGCTTGCGGTCGGACGGGATCCCTATCCCGGTGTCCTTGACCGCGAATGTGATCGCCGCCTGTGCGTCGGCGCGCTTGGCGGCCGCCGGCCGCACGCTCAGCCCGATTTCCCCTTTCTCGGTGAATTTGATCGCATTTTCAAGAAGATTGATGAAGACTTGTTTTAACCGGGTCGGGTCCCCCATCAGCTGACGGGGGAGATTTTCGTCAACGGAAAAATACAGGTTGATGGGCTTCCCGGACAACCGTGTCCGGATGATCGTAAAGACGTCCTCCACAATATGGTCGAGATTGAATTCAATATTTTCAAGTTGAAGTTTGCCCGCCTCGACCTTGGAGTAGTCCAGGATGTCGTTGACGATTTCCAGGAGCATCCGTCCGCTCAGGATAATGGTGTTCAAGTGCTCCTTCTGTTTGCTGTTCAGCGCACTTTCCCGTAGAAGCTCAGTAAATCCGAGGATGGCGTTGATCAAGGTCCGGATCTCGTGCGACATGTTGGCGAGATACTCGCTCTTGGCCCTGGCCTCGGACTGGGCCTGCTGGGTCAGCTTGATCGCCAACTCCCGCTCCTTGATCAATTCCCGCTGGCGCTCGTGAAGCTTGCTCTGGACTTCCCTGAGCTCCTTGGATGTAATCTGGAATTCGCGGATCAACTCTTTAAGCAGTTTTTTATCAACGACTACGTCCTGGGCCGCTGCCTTGAGTTTTTCTTCAAGGGTCAGGCACACGGACAGATCCGGCTCAAAACTGATCGTCGGCAGGACCTTCGTGACAGCGGACGGGTTGCTGGGAGGAACCGTTTTTTTGCTGGTGATTTCCTGGATCGCGGTAACCAGGTCCGAGGTGTCGTGGTAGGGGCTCTTCAGCACGCCGTTATTGGTGAGCTGTTCATCCAGCAATTCGAGCAATTTTTGCAGGCTTTCGATCGCCTGGACGACCAGCCGTCCGGGGAGACCTTCAAATGTCAGGCTGTTCTTGCGCATCATGTCCATCATCAGTTCGGCTGCCATGGTGAGGGCGTGGATGTCCTGGAGCCGCAAGAAGTCTGAAAGCCCCTTGATGGTGTGAAATGTCTTGAAAATATTCTCGATCGCTTCCCGGTCCGAGGGGACGCTTTCAAGAATCAGGAGGGAATTGCGGGCGGAAATGAGATGCCGCTGGGCTTCGCGGGAAAAATCCGAAACCATTTCCGTGCCTTCGGAAAAATCCAGCACAGGAATCCTGGCGTTAGGGTTGGGTTTTTTGGGTTCCATCGGCTTTAAGGATGTTCCTAACTCATTGGCGAATATACTATAACATCACTTCCTCGCATTTTAAAGCCAGAAACAATATATTTAGGCCTGCTTTTTTATTTCTTTTCCTGGGGTTTGAAGCCAAATCACGACGCTTCATCTTTGTATTTGCCCCGGATTTTTTCGATTTCAGGAAGGATTTCCAGAAAGCGGTCCACCATCACAGGGTTAAAATGCTTGTCTTTCTGGGTGACCAGCTCTGCAACGGCTTCTTCCGATGACCAGGCCCTTTTGTAGGGTCGTGCCGCGGTCAAAGCGTCGTAAACGTCGCACACGCTGCAAAGCTGTCCGAGCAGGGGGATATCCTCCCCTTTAAGCTTTTGCGGATACCCGGTCCCGTCCCATTTTTCATGATGCGTTAGCGCGATGGTCTGGGCCATTTTCATCAGGGGCGAATCGCTGCCGGACAGGAGCCTGGCGCCCATAGTGGTATGCGTTTTCATCACCTCATACTCTTCCGGCGTCAATTTTCCCGGCTTCAGCAGGATGCTGTCAGGGATGCCGATTTTCCCGATATCGTGGAGAGGGCTGGCGTTCAGCAACAGCTCGCATTGGGTGTCGTCCAGGCCGATCGCCTCCCCCAACTTGGCGCAGAACTGGCTCATCCGGATGATATGCACGCCCGTGTCGTTGTCGCGGAATTCCGCGGCCTGGGCCAGCCGGCGGATAATGTCCAGTTGGGTTACCCTCAGCTCTTTGGTCCTCTCCTGGACTTTGGATTCCAGAATTTTATTCTGGTCTTGGACCTGCATGTGCAAAATCCGCATTTCGATCATGTTCCGGATCCGGATCACGATCTCAACCACCTCAAAGGGCTGGACAACAATGTCCGTCGCGCCGGATTGGAGTGCTTTTAAACGGCCCTCCGCGCTGGTTTCCGGCGAAACCGCCAAAATGGGAAGATAATTATTCCTGCGGAATTCGTTCAGATGCTCAATGATTTGAAATCCGTCCAATTGGGGCATGTCCAGGTCGAGAATGATCAGGTCCGGTTGAAGTTCATGGATCACCGGCAGGGCCTTGAGGGGGTCGTTTTCTGTGCGGACGCTCCGATATCCGGCATCTTCCAAGACTTTTTGAAGATAGCGGGCATGAAGCTTCTGATCATCGATGATCAGAATACGGGCATTGAGGATTTGTTCTTGCGAGATCATGGAATTTCTCGATTGTCTCAATAAGTATAATAAAAATAATAGAATTAAGCCAGCCGAAACGGCGTTATTTTAATGAGCTTATCATTTGAGGAGTCCCCGCAGGGACGACGCAAATGCGCTGAGCGAATTAACCGTGGCCGCCCTGCCCCGTGGCACGGTTGGGGCAGCCCTTCTAATCGCTCTCTGTAGAAATACTGTTGGGCGTATTTATCTTAGCAGAGTTAAAGTCTAATATGGCCTTGTGGAGTCCGTGAATCACTCGGGCCATACGTTCGTAGTCCAGCGTTTCCGGCAAATCGGAAAGTTTATGGTAATGTGGATTTCGCATGAACGCCGTGTCCGTGACCATGACCGCCGGTATCCCCTCCCGCCAGAACGACCAGTGGTCAGAGTAGGTCACTCCTGGGAGAAATTCGGGAGCAATGATTGAAGCGACCGTGATCTGGCGATGGGCCTGGAAGGATTTTTTAACGCGTCCCAGAAGATCCCGGGACGCATAATTCCCGATCACCGTGATAAAATCGGCGCGGTTGGGATAAAAGGGCCCCAGAAGCGGATAATATTCCTGAGAAAACGGCCTGTCAGAGAAATATCCGATCATCTCCAGCGTGATGACCCCGGACAGCCCTTTGACCCGCTCTTTGTGATCCTTCAAAAACACCCGGCTGCCCATGTGTTCTGTCCTGAAAAAAGGCGGTTCTTCATTAACAAATGCCGCGAATTGAACGTTGGCAGGCAGGTCCTGGTCCTTGACCAGACGCGCCAGTTCCAGCATCCCGGCCACCCCGCTGGCATTGTCGTCCGCGCCGGGGTTGAAACAGGTGTCATAATGCGCGGAGACCAGGATGCGGGGAAGTTCCGGACTTCTGAGTGGATCTGTTGCAAGAATATTTTTAAACGTCATCCCGAGTGTCTGGTAAGGGAATATCTCGACCTGGTACCCCAAGGCGCGCAGCGCCTTCGCGATATCCTCCGCGGTTCGGTCCAGACTTGCTATTGACCGGTAATTACGGTTGCCAATGGCCACAGAAAAATGGCGGACGCTTTTTTGCAAACGGGCCATGGAATCTATCTGGCTGTGCGTCAAAGGCGGGGGATTTTTAAGGGAGGGCTGCCACCCGCGGGTTGTGGCCAGGACAAGGAGTCCCACCACCAGAATGGCGGAGGCGCGGGACAATAATTTTTTGCCGAGATCCTGAGGAAACCGCATGGGCCTCCTGCGGGTTATTTGCGAAGATGCCACCCCGCGCATTCCTTCAGCGCGGCAGCATCGGTCATGTCGCAATGGATGGGAGAAACCGTCACATAATTCCGGTTGAGAGCGTAGGTGTCATAGGCCATGTCGTTTTTATGCTTCGGCGCTTTCCCGGTCATCCAGTAATAGGCGCGCAGATTGGGGTCCACCCTCTTGGAAAAATCACCATGGATCGGAACCAGCCCTTGGCGGGTGATCCGGACCCCCCGGATTTTCGACAGGGGGATCGAAGGCACATTCACGTTCAGGAATGTCCCGGTACGCAAGGGATGTTGTCCGATGCGTTTGGCAATTTTAGCGCCGATTCGAGCGGCGTAGCGGAAATCCGGTTCCTTAAACGTTGCGAGGGATACGGCCATCGATGGGATTCCCAGGAGCGCTCCCTCCCTGGCGCCGGCAACCGTTCCGGAATAGAACACACTGTAGCCGTCATTGGCCCCGAGGTTGATCCCGGACACAAGAATGTCCGGTTTGCGCTTCAGCACGACCCGGACACCGAATTTGACGCAGTCCGCCGGGGTCCCGCTGATGCCGTATCCGAAAAACCGGCCCTTCCGGTTCACTTTTCGAAACAGGATAGGATTCGAAAGTGTGATGCCGTGGCCCACTGAGCTGCGCTCAGAATCCGGCGCCACCACGGTCACCCGCCCGATTTTTTTGAGCTCCCGGCAAAGCGCGTAGATCCCGTCTGCGTAAATGCCGTCGTCATTTGTTACTAAGATATGCATAGAGTTCCTGCTCGATTTATTATAAGACAAATTCGCGTGGAAACAACCGAAGAAGGATGTATGCTTTCCGGATCCGTTTGGGGCCATGGGCTTCTTTGCCGTCGGCCCAAAGGAGACCATCCGGATTAGCCGTTATTGCTTTTGGTGCTTTGGGAAGCTTTGGGGGAGCCGGCAGCTTGGGAAGACAAATTATGCAACGCGCAAAAATTGCCCGCTTCCAGAAATGCTGCCAAATCAGCCAATGAAAAGGCGTGAATTTCCTTGCACCGGGGGCATTTGATTTCCAGGGTTTTGTTCAATTTCTTAAAAAGCAGGCGACTGCATTGGCAGCGCAGTTCAAGTTCGTTTCGGAGAGGGGCCATGACGGTCTTCAACTGTTGAGTGGATGGTTTTTAATCATAGAAATACGTCGCCAAATAACTTATTTGATGGGCATGGTAACATTGCCCCATGAGACCTGTCAAGGCCTATTTTCCTGACAGAATCGCTTCAGAAGGATTTGAAGAAAACGGACCGCTTCAGATGAAATATTCCGGATCGAGGACAACCGAACGGATGAGCAAATCAACGATTTTTTGGACGGCGGGACCGGTCTCTTCGTTCGGCATCAGGGTGAGGTCAGCCTTGCTCTGCAGAGCATCCCCCTCCCCAACGGCCACAACCAGGGTTTTATTCGGTTGATTGAGCGATCTCAGCAATTCAATTTCATACTCATCAATATCCGTAATGCTGGTGATCAGAATCAGCCCCGCATCCGTCATCAAGTGGGCCAGCTCGCCCAGTTGCTGCAGGTGTTCGAATTTAGCGATCGTCGCGTCCTGACGGTCAGCGGTTGTCAGGGACAGGCGGTTGGAAAGGCCAAGGAAGTACGTGAACTTGCCCAGGTTGAAAAGGGATTCCTCCAGGGCCTTGGCGATCTTTTGCTTTCCGGTGTCGATCTGGCCGGTCAGAATGATGAAGGCGGATTTGTGGTCGTATTTTTGGGACCGTTTGTCCGGCGTGATGGCGCTTCGCTCCCATTCAAATTCGCGTTTGCGGATGTGCTGTTTGAGGGCGGTCTGTTCGTCGAACACCGGGGAAACGATGATTCCTCCACCGGAGATTTCATAGTTGTCGACAATGACAAAACGTCCGATTTCCGGCATTTCGCTGACAACGTCAAACGCCACGGGTTTCAGGGTTTCCAGGACGCATTCCGCCACTTCATGACGGTTGACGTGGTCCTTCAGCGATGAGGACAGCTCGGATGCATTCATGACCCCCAGGATTTCGGCCACCACCACAGGGACTTGCTGGGTCGTGATTTTCAATTTATAGGTTCTTCCCCTCACCAGCGGCTGTTTTCCCAGCCAAAAAATACTGGCCTTGAATTTGGTGCTGACCTGCGGCAATTTTTCCGAGGCCTTGCACAGGATCTCGCCTGGCCGGATATAAATCTGCGTTTCCAGGCAAACGCCCGTGCTCATCCCGGCAAACGCCTCGGTCTTGGGAGGGGTGTTGAAACTTTCCACGCTGGATACGCGGCTTTTCTTTTGTGAGGGCAGGAAAATAACCTCGTCCCCGACCTTGATGGTCCCGCTTTCGACCCGGCCGGCCGCGATACGGCGGTCATCTCCCTGCGCGGTGAATTTGTAAATGTCCTGGACAGGCATGCGTAACGGCTGTTCATCCTTGGCCGCGGCTTTGACAAAACGATCGAGCGCGTCCAGGACAAACGGTCCGCGGTGCCAGGGCATCCGGGAGGATAACCCGGCAATATTGTCGCCCTCCCGCGCCGCGATGGGAATAAAATGCTGCGCCGGGAGATTGATTTCGGAGAGAAACCGGGAATATTCCGTTTTAATGGCCTCAAAAATTTTTTGGTCATATCCGACCAGATCCATCTTGTTGACGCAGATGGCCACATTCTTGATGCCGAGAAACGACAGCATGTATCCGTGACGTTTTGAATTTTCCCGGATGCCTTCGTGCGCGTCAATAACCAGCAGGGCGGCTTCGGCGCGGGCCGCGCCGGTGATCATGTTTTTAAGGAATTCAATATGCCCCGGGGCATCAATGATGATGTAGTCCCTTTTCCCCGACTTGAAAAAGGACCTCGCCGTGTCGATCGTGATCCCCTGGGACTGTTCATCCTTGAGGGCGTCCAACAGGAAGGCATATTCAAACGGCCTGGCGCTGCGAAGGCAACGGGCCCTGATTTCCTCCAGCTTGCCCTCCGGCAACGACCCCGTGTCCGCGAGGAGTCGGCCGATGACCGTGCTTTTGCCGTGGTCCACATGACCCACGATGACCACATTCATCTGATCTCTGACAACTTCGGCCATTTTACATGTACCCTTCTTTACGCAGGGTTTCCAGCCCTCCGCCGTCTTCCTTGTCCTGGGCGCGGCCGGAACGTTCGGCGACATTCTTGAATTTCCCTGTCCGAAGCTCTTTCACGATTTCGCGCACATTTTTTGCGGTGGATTGGACCGGAAATGTGCAGGGATAGCACCCCAGGGAACGATAACGCTTCCCTTCGCCTTTGTCGAAGTACAAATCGACAATCGGGATATTCTCCTTCTCGATGTATTCCCAAATATTGAGCTCGGTCCAGTCCAGCAACGGATGGATGCGGAGATGCGTCCCCGGGGCGAAGTCGGTCTTGAACTGGTTCCAGAGTTCCGGCGGCTGGTCGCCGACGTCCCAATCGCTGTTGCGGTCACGGGGCGAAAAGTATCTTTCCTTCGACCGGCTGCCTTCTTCATCCGCGCGAGCGCCGACGATCACGCCGGTATACGGCTCCGTGTTGGTATCCAGGTCATATTTGCCCGTGGCGTGATTCATCCGGTAGCGCGGCCAGTTTCCGGACAGGGTATTTTTTAAAGCGTCCGTCTTAAGGGCCTTGCAACAGGCGATCCTGTCCAATTTTCCGTCAGGGAACGTTTGCTTGGCCTCCAGCGCGGCCTTGTTCTGTCCCACCACCATGTTGAGTTTCCACTTCAGGGCCAGCTCATCCCGGTATTGGATCATTTGCGGGATTTTATAGCTGGTATCGATATGGACGAGCGGAAACGGCACATGGCCAAAAAATGCCTTGCGCGTCAGCCAAAGCAGAACGGTGCTGTCCTTGCCGATAGACCAAAGCATGGCAAGGCTTTTGAATTCCCGGTAGGCCTCGCGCAGGATATAGACGCTCTGGGACTCGAGAGCTTCAAGTTTATCCACAACATGAGCCGGTTGCTTTTTTGTTCCCTTATTCATAGTCTTTCCTCTCGCCCTTCTTTTCGAAAGAGGTCCACAAGGGCGCTATGTCTTCTTCAAAGGAGGACGGTTGGGGTTGTTGTGCAGGCCGCATTCCTTCTGCTGAGGCTGCTCCCACCACCAGCGTCCGGCGCGTATATCCTCGCCCGGCTTGACGGCGCGGGTACAGCATGAGCATCCGATGCTGAGAAATCCCAGGGCATGCAGCGGACTGACATCCACCTGATGCGCGTTAATGTACGCGCGGACATCGTCCAGGGTCCAATGGGCCAGCGGATTGACCTTGATTTTCATATTTTGTTCGTCCCACTCAAAAACATCCACCTGGCTGCGCGTGACGGACTGCCCCCGCCGTAAACCGCAGATCCACGCGTCCACGCCAGCCAATGCCCGCCGGAGCGGTTCCACTTTCCGTATTCCGCAGCACAATTTCCGGTTTTCCACGCTTTCATAAAAAAGATTGATGCCTTTGGATTTCACCATCTCCTGCACGGCAGTGGTCTCAGGATAATAAATTTTGAACGGCATCGGATAGCGCTTCTGGGTTTTGGCGATCAGGTCGTACGTTTCCGGAAAAAGCCGGCCGGTATCCAGGGTGAAAATTTCCATCTGGGGCGCGATCCCGGCGATTATGTCCGTGATCACCTGGTCTTCTTCCCCGAGGCTTGACGCAAAGCTGACCCTGCGACCGAACTCCTGGTCGGCCAGCCGGATGATCTCCGGGGCCTTTAGGCCTTCGGTTTTCTGGCAAAATTCTTTGATCAGTTTTTCATGCATTCCGGACACCTTGGTCACGCCAAAAAATACTGTTCAATCGAAAAATACCTTTCCCCTGTATCCGGCAGAATCACGATGACTCGCGCACCTTTCGGCAAGCCGCGGGCCACCTGAACAGCGGCCACCATCGCCGCTCCCCCGGAGATGCCGACGCTCAAGCCCTCCTCTTTTCCCAGCCGCCGCGTCATTTGGAACGCCTCTTTATCATCCACCGGAATGACACGGTCGATGATGGACCGGTTCAAAATGACGGGAATAAATCCTGCTCCGATTCCCTGAATATTATGCCTCCCGGCCTTTTGTCCGGACAAAACCGCGCTGGTCTTGGGTTCAACGGCGATAATTTTAATCTTCGCGTCCCTTTTTTTAAACACCTCTCCCAGTCCGGTGATGGTCCCGCCCGTTCCTACGCCAGAGACCACGGCATCTATCCGCCCTCCACAGGCGTCCCAGATTTCCACAGCCGTGGTCATGCGGTGAGCGGCGGGATTCGCGTCGTTCTCAAATTGCCGTGGCACGAAACTGTTTGGGATTTTCTTGTGCAATTCCTCGCTTTTTCGGATGGCGCCCTGAATGCCGTCCCGGGCCGGGGTTAAAATCACTTCCGCCCCGTATAACCGCAGCAGGTAAATCCGTTCCAGACTCATGGCCTCCGGCATCGTCAGGATGCAACGATATCCTTTCACGGCGCAAATCATGGCCAGGCCGATCCCCGTGTTGCCGCTGGTGGGTTCGATGATGGTGGCTCCCTTTTTCAATGTTCCTTTGGCCTCCGCGTCCTCCAGCATGGAAAGGCAAGCCCTGTCCTTAACGCTGCCGCCGGGATTGCAGGCCTCAACTTTGGCGATGATTTCAACGCCGGGGCATTCCCGTGAAATCCGGTTAAGCCTGACCAGGGGCGTCTCCCCTATCAATTCCAGGACCGAATCCAAAATTTTACGCGCCGTTGTCGCCATCAAGTCCTCACTTTAAAATGACGGTAGCCAGAAAATAACTCATCCCTAAGGTGACCAACGGATTGACTCCCCAGGTCAAAAGGGTCTTGCGGGTCATGGGATTATCAAACGTGGTTTCCGGGCCGTCCTTGATGACGCCGATGGTTAAAACGGCCGTCGTATAAATTATGATGGCGGGCAGTGGTATTCCCAAGAGCGACGCTGTAATCGTGACGGTCCCGGCGACAAGGTTAATCATCGTCGCCGAAAGCATCCCCAAAGGGACAATTCTTTCACTCATCGTTTTCAGCGGCCCGTTAAGGACCAATGAACCAAAGCCAAAGATGATTCCCATGAATAAAAGTCCGCCTGTGGTGCTGACGTATCCCGCCGCGGACAGCGGGCCGACAACATTGGCGACATTGTTGGTCCCCTGTGCAAAAGCCTTATAAAAGCTCGAGAGCACGACAAATTGCTTCAAGCGGTTCTGATGCTGCACGATTTTTTCGTAGATCCAAAAATTACGGTTTCGCGGAGGATACATCAACCGCATGGCCAAAAACATCAAAAGAAAACTTATGGCGGTTGTTGCGACCCAGGAGCCGGCCAAAAAATATATTTTTTCATAATTGAGTTGCGAATAATACAACCCTATCCCGCAAATCGCCGAAACCGTTGATAACGATGTCGACTGGGGGACCTGCATAAGATTCGCTGAAAATATACTGGCCGAAGCCGCGATAAGAATGACCAAGACGACCTTTGGGCTGACAAGATCGACAGGAATCAGTCCCTTCCCAAGGGTCTTTGAGACCGCTGTGCCGCAAAGGACAGCTCCGGCGACAACCAACAAGATATACCAGATCCTTGCAGATCGTCGATTTAAAGCTCCGCTGCCGCACGCGGCCGACATGGAAGCAGCAAAACTTGATGCCCCCATGTTCAGGGCAAAAAAAACGGCCAATGGGAAAATAATCCAGCCCATGTCAAATATCGAACATCGGGACTTTGTTGAGACTGCGGTCGCGCTTGACGATGTCGCCGAAATTGACGTTGTCCATGATCTTCCATGTCGCCTCGTCGATCTCTTTCCAAATGGCATTGAAGACATCGGTCTGGGGCTGTTTCTGGCCCCTGGCCTGATTCCGGACCCCGCTTTGGGTAAAGCTTTTGACAACTTCGCTCAAGCGGATATCCTGCGGAGGTTTTGATAACATATACCCCCCCTTTTTTCCCCGGACGCTTTCCACCAGACCGAGTTGTTTGAGACCGATTAAAATCTGAGTCAAAAATTTGATAGGAATTTTTTGTTTTTCCGCGATGGCGTTGATTTGTAATGGCGTCGGGCTGGGCCAATGCAATGACAGTTCGAGCAAGGCCCGGCACGCATAATCTGTTCTCGCTGAAATTTTCATGTTGTTTCATCCTTTGTGTGCGTTTATAGTTACTAAGTAAATCAACATGGTAAGAATACCACAAATCGAAAATATGTCAAGCCATTTTCAGCAGGCGATCGACAATCTTTGCGCTGCCCGATGGCATGGGATAATGGGTAAGGCGATTCCGGGAAACCCATCGATGGGTCTCATCGTGCACAGGATCCTGCTTCACCCGGCAGGACATGACATGCAAAGTCACCTTGAATTGGGTGTAAAAATGCGCTGTTGTAAACAATGGCCTGACTCCGCATACATTTATTCCCAGCTCCTCCCTCACCTCACGGGACAGGGCCGCCTGCGGCGTTTCCCCTTTTTCAATTTTTCCACCAGGGAACTCCCAAAGATCCGCAAAAAGCCCGTGGGAATCCCTTTTTTGGATATAAAATCGGTGGTTTTTCTCAATCACGGCGATGACCGCGTCAATTTTCTTCAAAACGGTTTTTTTCGGAGTCGGGATCATTTCCTGAATTCCATCCTGATACGCCCGGCAATCGATCCGCACCGGACAGGCCAGGCACATCGGCTGCCGGCTCCGGCACACCAGGGCCCCCAGTTCCATCATGGCCTGGTTGAAAATACGGTTCCCGCGCGCCGGCATGACCCGGTCAAGATAGGAAACGATTTCCGCATCATGCCGGGTGCCGGCTTGCCCCTGCAAGGCCAAAAGCCGCATGACCACGCGCCGGACATTGGCGTCAATGATCGGCTGGCGCTGGTCAAACGCGATGCTCAAGACCGCCCCCGTAGTGTATGGTCCGAAGCCCGGAAGCGATCGGAGATCATCCCGCCTGGCGGGCAGTTGGCCCTGGAAACGCTCGCAAAGGATTTGCGCGCATTTGCGGATATTTTTTGCCCGCTGATAATACCCGAGTCCCTGCCATGTCCGCAAAATTTTCTGCAAAGGCGCGCGGGCCACGCTTTGGACATCGGGAAATTTTTTGACCCAACGCTCATAATAGGGAATGACCGTGGTTACGGTTGTCTGCTGCAGCATGACTTCGGAAATCCAGATCCGGTAAGGGTCGCGGGTTTTTCTCCAGGGCAGATCGCGGGCGGCGGCACTGAACCACCGCATCAGACGCCTGGAAAAACTTTTCTGTGTTAATGGATATTTCATGATGGCCGGATCATCGTTGCGAGAAATTTCACGAATTGCGGATGATGCGCCAAAGGCTTGGTCATGCGAATTTTTATCCCGGGGTGGCGGAGGGTCGCGTTCCGGATGATCTTCGGGATATCCTGATCCGCGTGCTTGCCTGAATTCAAGAAATTCAAAAGGACGATGATTTCCGTGGCGCCATCCTGGACGCAGAGATCGATCCCGTGCGGAATATTGGGGGATTCTATTTCAAGAAAAGCATACCGGACGATCCCGCGCCCGCTCCTGCGCTTCAGGCGACGGGCCAGGGTGATGATTTCCTGCTTGGTTTTTGGAGAGTAGCTCCCGTGAGAAGCAAGGAGAACGGCTTTCATGCCAGGACCATTTTTAAAGGCTCGGAAGATTTGCGGATGGTCACCTCATCGCCCAGCCGCAGGGAATGCTTGAGATGGCTGCCGTCCACGTAAGCCACGCCGTCTTTCATGGCCGAGACCAGCGTCAATCTGTCCTGTGCTGTGAGGGTGCCTCCCCGAAGCTTGTGGGTTTGCCCAGTTTTATAATAGAGTTCCCTGGGCATGTACTGCCACCAGTCGCTCAACAGCGGCAGAATTTTTCCGCCGGCGGAGCGGATAGCCCCGGTCGAACCGGCGGCGGGAGAAATCCAGATGCCGGAACTCCTGTGCTCATCGCCGATCCCGCGGATTTTGAGAATGTACCGGCTCATCGTCGCCGGATTCTCATGACACACCAGGACGTCATTCAGGATGTTGAATGTGGCCCCTGTGTCCCGGATTTTCATTTTCAGCCGGTTCAAGATTTGCGTCCTGAATTTCCCGGAGAGAATGGAATCCAGGACTTTCCGGAATGTATGGCTGTTGGCGGCGCAAAACCGCCCCACGCTCCAGACCGGGTCTGAATTGATCCCCAGGATCAACTGGCGGGTGACCTGCTGGGCGGCCTCCAAAAAGGTCCCGTCCCCTCCGACCGTGAGGACAAAATCAAAACCGGAATAATCGATCATCCGTCCCCGCATTTCAGCGACATAGGAGATTTTCTTAACTCGAAGATATTGTTCTATCTCGGTCATGGTTCTGTAATGCTGGATATGAGTTCTCTGAAAGCGGGCCATGTTGTCGAAACGCGGCGATATCCAGCTGTACTTGACCCGTTTATCGGTAAAATAATGGGCGTATGTGCTTTTTTTGTAAAGCAGCAAAACATTTTTCATGGGATGGCGGCTCACGCGTGACCTGCCCTTCTGCCGGGAAAGCGGATTCTGGCCTGGAGGTCCCGGATCGACTCAAAAACGAGATCGGCATCCTGCAGATAGGCCCGCGGAAGCGAAGTTTCCAAAGCCAGACATTTGAGTCCGGCCGCTTTTGCGGCCGCGATCCCAAACGGAGCGTTTTCGATCACAATGGCCTGTCGCGGATCGATGGCGAGTTCCCGGAGGGCCTTTATAAACGGTTCCGGGTGTGGTTTGCCGTTGCCCACTTCGTCCCCGGTGACGGTGACGTCAAACAATTTATAGAGGGCATCCGGCAGGATTCGATGAAGTTCGTGCCTCGAGGTGCCGGTCACGAGCCCCAACCGATACCCCCTGCGGTGTAGAGAGCGGATGAAATTCCTGGCGCCGGGAATAAACCGTTGCCTGGAAATGGACTTGAAGAGTTCTTCCTTTTCTCTCAGAAGCCGCTGGGCTGTCCGGCGGCTATAAACGACGCCCTTCTCGCTGAAAATTTCCTGCAGACTCGTGATTCCGCGCTGCCCCTCGCGGCTGTAAATATCGTGGTGAGAAACGTGGACCCCCTCAGCGGCCAGGATTTCCCGCCAGGCCCTGAAATGGTCCGGCATGGTATGCGTGATCACGCCGTCCATGTCGAAAACGACCGCCTGGATATCCAGCCGGCCCTGATTTTTCTTCAAATCGATCATTTCTCTGATTCTTTCATGGCCTGTTGAGGAGAAGCGGCAAGACGATAAATATTCCCGTTGAAGGAACAAAAATAAAGTTCCTGATCTTGATCAACTCCAAAAGAAGAAATATACAAACCCGGGTCTGCGTGGATCAGCTTGTTGACCGTTGTTTTCTTCCCATCGGACGCCAAAGCCCAGATATTGCCGGACATAAAATCGGCGTAAATGTATTTGCCATATAAGCCGGGGATTTTTTTCCCCCGGTAGACATACCCGCCGGTGATGGACCGGCCTTTGTCGCTGGTATACTGCCAAACCGGCAGTTCAAGTCCGAGAGTGGAGCACCCCTGCGGAGGGTTAAAGCACTCCCGGCCTTCTAGAATATTCCAACCGTAATTCTTTCCCTTCCGGATGATATTCACTTCTTCCAGCGGTTTGTCCTGGCCCACGTCCCCGGCCCAAAGCTGTTTTGTGAGCGGATCAAAACTGAAACGCCAGGGATTGCGCAGGCCATAGGCGTAAATCTCTTCCCTGCCCCCCACAGCATGGCCGACAAACGGGTTGTCCGGCGGGATGCCATAGGCCCGGCCGGAAACAGGCCGGTCAACATCGATGCGTAAAATTTTCCCAAGCAGAGTTTTTAAATTTTGCCCGTTTCCATGGGGGTCGCCGCTCCCGCCACCGTCCCCCAACGCCACATAAAGGTATCCGTCCGGCCCGAAAGCAATCTGTCCGCCATTGTGATTGCCATACGGCTGCGGGACCTCCAGGATGATGCTTTGACTCTGAATATCCGCTTGCACCGGATTAGAAGCCGAGCGTTGGAATCTTGCCAAAACGCTCCTGCGCGGATCTTTTGCGGAATAATAAACATAAAAAAGACCATTTGTCCGGTATTGCGGATGAAACGCAAGCCCCAGCAGGCCTTCTTCCATGTGTCCGGCAAAGACCCTGTCGCGGATGTCCAAAAAAGCAGCCGTTGATTTTGTGGCCGGGATATTTTGAAAAACCCGGATCATGCCCTTTTGTTCAACGACAAACAACCGGTCGCTGCCATCAGGCGAATGCTGCAGGTCCACGGGTTGCTCAAAGGTCAGGTGCGGGAAGGCCTCCAGCGGAATGATCCCGGATACTCTCTCTGCGCGCCATAACCGCCCCAGCCGGTACCCGAGATTGCTCCAGGGACCCGCCAGAGACATCACCACGGCCGCCAGAAATAAAAGGCCGAGGGCTGTCACTACGCATAATCTTTTACGAGTCATAGGCGCAACCCTGTTTCCCTCCGGATCAGAGACAGACAATCCCTTGGGCTACTGACCGCCGTCACCTAAGTCCTCTAAAATCACTTGATGCTCGGCGACCCAGGCCTCGTACCCGCCTGTCAGACTGTAAACTGTTTTGAACCCGTTTTGAAAAAAATATTCTGCCGCGGACTGGCTGCTGATTCCGTGATAACAATAACAGATCAGCGGCTTATTCCGGTCCGCCTGAGTCATGAATTCTTTGACTGATTGCGGACCCACGGACAGGGCCCCTGGCAGGTGTCCTTCGCTGTAAGTCCTGGGATCGCGGATATCCACAACCAACACCTGACCATTTTTGATCATGTTTTTTGCGCTTTGAACATCGATGGACTGGGCCGGCATAGAGTTCTTCTTTCAAATCATGTAAATTGTTGTAAATTCAAGGCTTATCATACTAAAAAACGGGAACTTCAGCAAGACAATCATCACAGTTTCCAATGGCAGGAATTGGCATTCCCAGGTGGGCGTGTGCTATACTTAAACCGGCATTAAAAGGTAAACCATCCGAAAGGATGGGGCCCCTGTGGTGGTCTCCACCACAGGGCGGTTCTGCGGACGCAGAGCCGACAAAGCCTTGAGCCTAAGTCCGGGTCACCGGATATGGCAGTCAGGCCGCCGTAACCCGCAAAGGACGGGTTCCGTAAAGCCATGAAAAATATCTTCTGTTTTACAATCTTCCTCTTTTTCTTCTTGTCTGCCTGCCTTCCCGTCCAAGCTGCGAGCAAATCTGTTGCCCTCAAGATCCATGTGAGGATTCCGCCTTCCGTCGCCTCTCAGCCGGCCGGCGCGGTCATGGCAACGGCCAGCTCCGACACCAAGCAGGAAATGACAGTGGAGAAAACGCTCCGGAATGACCACCCGGTCATCCTGCAGTCCGTTGCGATGAAGTAGTTTTACTTCTTCTCGCGCAACGGGACATGCAAGGGATAGACCGTTCCCTCCTTCACTTCGATGCGATTCGACAATTTGATTTTTGGCATGTATTGGATGGGGATCGTGTTCAGGTCGATATCGACCGTGTATCGGCCCGGTGGGATATTCTCGAAAAGATAGGTCCCGCTGAAATCGGTGTAAACGCTGTCCCGTTTGTTGAGCGTGATCTTGACGCGCGGGATAAAAATATCTTTCGGATCCAGCCGGCCGTTGCCATTTTGATCGACGTAGACAACCCCGTATAGACCGGATCTTGTGTTCAGGGCGAAATTCACAGTTTGGATTTTTTGGTGTTTAATCTCCACACGCTGAGTCAATGCGTCCTTCACCAGGGCCCCGGGGGGGACGCTCTCCATGTCGACGGACACAACCACCTCCTGCGCCTTGACCGAGACAAAATATTCCCCATGTTCGTCCGTGACTGTTTCAATATCGCCGATTCTCAAGCGGATGCCGGGGATCCCGTCCTCCCCTTTCTCCATTCGCCCGTTATTGTTGATATCCTTGAAGACGACCCCGTAAATCATGCCTGACCGGTCCCAGCGGATGGGAAGGTCCCAGGTGCTCCGCAGCCCGAGCCGGATGTCTCCCTCGGTAAAATCACTCCCCCCGGCGTTTTCCGCGATGACATCCCGGATGCGGCCATCGGCAAAGACCTGAACATCCGGCTTCGGGCTGAAGGTCAGTCCGACATTGCCGGTCCAGCTGTCTTCACCAGCGAGAAAACTGAAATTTCCGCCGGCCTCTTCCTCATTCCGGTACGAGATTCCCCAGTGGCCGGAAACGTATTTTGTGATCCGGTGGGAGTAATTCAGACCGGTGGTGATGACATTGGGGTTGGTGACCTCTCCTGTGGCGATTTCTTCGACCCAGTCATAATCATAGCCGATAAAATAGTGCAAATTCTTGATGATCCCCAGCCTTAAGCCGGACGTCACCCCCCGTCGGTCATAATCCGATGAGGAGGCGATTTGAAACCGGTTGCGTTGATACGTGCCCCCTAAATAAGCGGACAGTGTGCGCCCTCCTAAAACCTCGAAGCTCCTCGAGTAAGTCAACGAATCCCTGAAACTACGGCGGGGCGAAATAAGGCCCGGCGTGTCCGTGAAAAAGGCCGAATTTCTGATGCTGGATGTCCCGCCCAGAGGAAGGAGTATCGATGTGTTCATGTCATAATTCAAAGCATCCGGGTTGGCCGGGTTGGGAAGAAAGCGGTCCTGGAAGATATCGATGTAATTTTCAAAATCCACCTTCCCTGGCGACCAGTTAAGCGCGAGGTTCCCCCCGATTTCCCCTCTCCCCGCGGGGGCCCCGGTGATCGTCACGAAATCCCGGTCGATGTCCCGGAATTGGCTTCGAAAAACCAGGTCCCCGGAGACGTACTCCGCACCGGCCACCCGGCCGTAATCCTCTTCGTCATAAGCCTGCTCGCCGGTGATGATCCAGTTGTTGAATTTATGCCGGGTCTCTGCTGAAAAGACCCTGTCCTTGAGAAAACTTTCCCTGGCCTCGCCATAACCGGAAGCATAATTCAAGGCGTATTGGTGATCGCCCTTTGGAAAAAAGGTTATCTGGCCGCCTTCAATGTAGGAATTTTTCTCTTCGACTAAATCCGGGCTGACGAACGTGAAGATAGACCTGTCACGGCCTTTGAGATAGGTGTAATTGATTGTTTCGTCAAATGCATACGCGTCCCACAAAACCCCCCGGAAATATTTACCCGGCAGTGTTAACGTCGAAAACCGTTTAGACGTATCCCACCCCCAGAGAGTGAATTTTTCGAACGGTCCCACCCGGCCGTCCGTGAGCCCTGCCCCATACCCCGTGACTTCCGTGGATTCCTGGAATTTGGTGAATTGGCTGAACGCGTCGACATCGCCATAAGGCGTGTAGCCGTACAGACCCAGCCACTGGGTATAACTTAAATTTTGGCGTTCCATCTCTTTCGCGTTGGGGCCTGTGTAAAAGGAACTCCAGTTGGAGGCATAAGCCAATTTAAAAGGGCGTCCTCGCGTCACAGAGGTCGGCTCGGTCCCTGGCGGCACAGGCAGCTTGATTTGCGGAAAGAGCCCCTCAATATGAAAGGTCCAGCGGCCGCGGTCGTCCCAGACATGGAGAAACGTCGTTCCCCGGTTGACGGCCGCCACCTTGATGTGGTGCCGGTCCAGCCGTTCGACGGCGATGGTATTCGGATTCAACACCAAAAAACGATCAATCGTGCTTCCCTCCAGGACAATGTAATGATCCTTTTCCAATTGGATCTGAGTCTTAGGCTGGCTTGCCCACAAAAGGTCGTCCATGAGGATTGTCCGTTCAGATCTTGACGGGGCGATTTTTGTTGCGGCCGCGGGCTGAGCAGGGACAACGGGGGTTGAAGATTTTGATTCCGGGAGGCGGCGTTCGCGGTTTTTTTGCGCCAAGCTTTCCTGGCGCAGGCGTTTTTCGATGAGCTCATCCCGCGACGTTGTCTTGACGGGCCCGGGGGACAGGGGGTTCCCCTTGCCAATGGATGGAAGGGTCAAAGTCCCATCCTCGCCCAAAACAACCACGGCGGATTGACGCTTTTGAACACGGCCAATGAGACCGAGGTAATATGAGGATTCTGGACGGGAAGGGTCTTTTTCTTTGGCGCGAAGGAAATACCCGGACGCATCGTCATACTCGCCGGACGAGAGAGCGCGGCGCCCAAGATCGATCAGCAGGTCATAGCTGGAATCTTGCGACGGGTCAGCGGTTTCGACGGCTGAGGCAACGCAGCAAACGGCGAGCCAACAGGCGCACACCAAAATCAGAGGAGATCGCATCAAGGCATTCCATCAGTCTCTCTCTTGCAAAATGGTCATGGAATCATCGGAATTCTTGCGAACATCCAACTCCTTCACCACGCTGTCCCCTTCGCCTAAATCAAAGGTGATCACAAGAGAATATTGTCCCTGGGTTAATTCTTTGGCCAGCGGAATTGAGAACGCCGCGCTTTCCAACGGCGGCAGGTAGAATTTCGAAATTTCGCCCCGGTCCACGGGGACCCCTTCCCCGTCCAGGACAAAATAGGTGCCCTGCGGGATCATGATGATGTCGCCGCCGTTCTTGAAAATCCCGGCAACGGCATTCCCTTTGGCCGTTAAATTTCCGACATGAGATTTTTTCTTTTTGTCTTGGGATTCAAAAAACAATAATGTCCCGACGCGCGTGATAATGTTGACGCCGGTGACGTCTTTAAGATTTTGCTCCGTTTTTTCAAAAAACAGGACCCCGTAATACCCGCCCTTCGCGTCCGGCGGGAGTTTCGCGGTAAAGTGGATCTCTTTTTTTCCGTAAGGGGGTAAATCAAATTCCGTGGGCAGAAAGCGGAACCATTTTGCGATGGAACGAGGGGCTGCCCCGGCTGGAGAAAAAAGTTTCTTCCCGTCAAAGGGAGGCTGATATTGAAAGTCTTCCAAATAAGCTTTGACGCGGATCGGCTGGTCAGCCGTATTGTGGACCGCAATGACGCCGGCATGGGTCCCCCCCGGCGCAACGGTTTCAGAAATTTTGCCTTGTTCCACCAAAATTTGGGCTAACGCAGGCTGTGTGCAGACCACCATCCCGATCATGCCGAGCAGGCATACCACTTGGATTTTCATATTGCATTCCTCTCAAACGTGGACATCCTGGGCGATGAAATGAAAGACACCGGGAGAGAACCGTTTTTCCGCCCCTCCCGGTGTCTTTCTGTCCCTTAATCGATCGTCGCAGAAACCAGCAATGTCCCGAAGTAATCTCCTGGCTGATCGGTGTTGGTGAAAACTTCTGCGTCCGACGGATCGACAAAGGTCGCCTGGGAATTCAGGTCCGCAAGTCCGAGGTATATCCGCAGGATTCCTCCCGCAAGCTCGGTTTCATTGATCGTTTCATTGACATTGGACAAGGTCTTTTTAGGACCGTGCGACTGCAGGCCCGTCACCACCGTGTCTGCGGGCAGCGCGCCGAATGTCACCTTGGTAAAGGTCGCGGTCCCCTTTTTCCCCAAACCGTTTTTTCCCAGAACTGAGTTGGGATTTCCGGCCACAGTTTCGGTATACGTCGCCGTGACATCCGGATTACCCGCCCCGCCTGTGCCCGTGACGTCAACGTAAAAGAACACGCTCGGCCGGTATATCCCGTTTTGGGCGTCATACTGCAGGGTCCCAAAATCCAGCGTCGTTCCGGCCACCGGGGTCGCATTATTCGGGTTGGCCGTATTGACGACAAACGGGGTGATGGCCACTCCGGTCGCGGCAGGGACGTTCGCGCTGACGGTGAACGACACCTGATCGGCCTGGCTGACCGATGAGATCGGCAGCGCTGAAAAGGCCAGCAGCAATCCAAGGATTAATAATTTTTTCATAACTTCAATCCTCCTTTACCTGTCTTTGTTTTTGTTGTGCTTACATTTCCCCCAATGAATATTTTATCAATGTCGCGTAATCTCCCCCTTCCATGCTCGCAGACGGAATCAGTTGGTAAATCACAAAAAACTCGGCCGAACCACCCTGCCGGTCGGAATAAAAAATGGGGACTTCTCCGATTGGGACAGAAAAGAACTCCGGATGTTGCACAGTCCCGGGGCTGCCTTCGACCGGCTGGAGCATAAATCGGAAATTTTTCTCCTCGATTTTTTTCCCCTCTTTGTTAGTCAATTTATCGCCGACGATCTGGCTGACCATGTAAGGCCGGCCCAAATTGGATTTTACGGTAATCTTGGCCTGGCTGGTCTGCGGCCCCTCATGCGGCAGGAGGCTCTCGAAACGGATTCCTCCTTCGGGAAACTCGACGTCCATTTTAAAAACCGGCGGGACCACGACGTCCAGATCGACCGGCATCAATTCAACCCGGTCTTCGGTTTCAACCGACAGGTTGATTTTACCCCTGTAATTTCCGGAAATCTCTTTGGCAACCGCGTCGGAATCCAGACGGAAAGCAATCTTTATCTCGTCCCGGTCGGCGTCCGATGTGTAAATGAGCGTTTTGCCCCGCTTGAACGCCGCGGGCTCCTGGACATGGGACTGTCCCGTGGAACTGCCTTCGACCCAAAATTGCATCGCACTCGGAGAAATTTCCCTGTTCAAATCATTAACCGGAAGCTCGCCGATTTCCTGGTAAACGCGAAGATGGCGGTTCATGTTACCCTCGTAGCTGATTCGGATGTATTCGCCGGGCATCCCGGGGCCTTCGCTGGCCAGGCGCAACGCGCCAGCTCCTGATGAGACCGTATGCTCGACCCGAAATTCCCCGGTTGCGGAGATATACAGGTTCAGGACCCCCTCTTCCTGCGAGCTGCCGCCGACAGGACGGAGAGTGTAAATGATCCGGCCGACATAATTGCCGGCAGATTTGATTTTCACAGGATCAACGGAATAAATGACCGTGAAGGCATCGCCATCGCCGGTCCCGTTGGAGGTATACAGGAGTTGTTCGGAAAACCCCAGGCTGACCATTTCCTGGTCATAGAGCGTTCCCTGGGCGCTGGACCCAATCAGAGTATAGGTCAGGACAGCGCCGGGGTCTGGAAAAACGCCCCGTTCGTTGACAAGCGAATCCGCGAGCCGTTGAAAGACCTGGTATTGTGCCCCTTCATCGGAGTTAACGCGGATCCGCACTTCCTTGCTGGACTGAGGAGAAATTTCCGTCTGGCCAAATCTGAGGCTGTTTCCTCCGGAGAGCGGATTGACGCTGATGCTGACAGCTGCACAAGCTGGTGAGACCCCAAGATAAAGAAATAATATGAGTAATAGTATATCTTTCACAGAATGATTCTACCAAAACAGCAGAGAAGTGGCAAGAAATTATGACTGATGGCCCTAATTCCCTGAAAATAAAGTCTTTTCGTGCCTGTGGAGTAAATGGGTCTATTGCGCGAGCCAGGCCGCAACGCCGGTCGAATACTGGGAGGGAATATGGTTGCGAAGCAAAATTTTGCGGGTCGCATCCCCCACGCCTTCATTGCGAAGGATGATCCGCGCGTTCTGGTCAGTTTCAAATATGGTGTACGGCTGGGAATTGTTGTTCAAAAGCTTTACAAATTCTTCAAAAGATTTGAAATTTTCTCCGTTGACGCGGGCGAGCACTTCATTGCTGTACGTGTGATACCCGACATTGATGTCGTCAGGAAGGACTTCCAGCAGGACAACGATTTCTTTTCTTTCTCCCGGGTTCAGCCGCCCCTTTCCCATCAAATAATTTAAAAAGTCGATCGGCGCCTTTTCCCACCACGGAGCGCCCCAGGATTCCAGCAGATCGTTGCTCAAAACCGTGAAAACAAGTCCGCCATAAATGAAATACGGCGGCTCCTTGAAAGAGTTCGGGGGAGCGACGAGGCCGGCATAAGACTTGAGGAGAATGGATTTCTTTTCCGGCTTGCCCTGCCGTATCAAAGAAATATCGATGGTGTGCCCGGCCGGATTCCGGTCTATCAAATAGGACAGTTCCAGCCGCTCTCCCTTGCGGAACTCAAAAGTCCCGTCCACGGCGATGGGAACGCCGTCGAGCGCCAGGATGACGTCCCCCTCCCGCAATTCATCGGCCGCCGGGGAATAAGGATAAACCCGCGTCACCAGCACTCCGCCGTTCTGCTGGTCCAGGCTATAATAGGCGCGCAGCGTCTTATTTTCGGTGTTATGGAAATCGATCCCCAGCGAAGGAAATCCACCGTACTGTCCATCCTCCCAGTCCTTCAGAAAATGGTCGATGATCGGGGTGGGAATCATGTACCCGATATTCTGGCTGTTCGTCATGACCTGCATGGCCACGCCGATGAGTTTCCCATCTTTGATCACCGGCCCGCCGCTGTTCCCGGGGTTGATGGCGGCATCGATCTGAACGGCCAGAAGCTTCTTGGAACTCTGCGTGTAGGGAATGATTTCAACGCGGGACACCACGCCTTCCGTGATGGACAGCTTGTCCCCTCCCGCCGGGTACCCGAGCGCGGTCACGGCATCCTGCAAGCTGGGCAAAGCTCCAAATTCCAGAGCCCTGATCCCCTTAAAGAATTCAGGGTCTTCAACGCTCAATATGGCCAGATCGCAATCATGACCGACAGCTTCGAGGCGGGCCGTGTATTTGCGGGGATCGGACTCCTTGCGGACCTGGATGAACGTACTGTCCGCAACCACGTGCGCGTTTGTCAGGATCCTGTTGCCGGCGATCACGCATCCCGATCCTGTGCCCGCCCGGATCCCCTTCGACTGCCAGGGCCGGTAAAAATCCATTTTATTGGCCGTTACAAAGATTTTGACAACCGCATCGCGGGCATCCTCCGCAGAGGCGCGGCCATCCGCCGCCATGGCGAACAATACACAGAATAAGATTCTCAATCCAGTTTTCATGGAGATGTCCTTTCAATAATTGACTACCGGGAGGGCCCGCGGCGTGAGGATTCCGGCATATCCGCGGTGAGGTCTTGAAGGCCCGACTTGATCTGTTGAAGAATTTCTTCGCGGGACAGGATTCCCCATTCCTGCGCGCGCCCATCCCCGGAGGTCCCGGCAGGAGACGGTGCGCGGCTGGATTGTGTCCGTTCGTGAAATTTATTCAAACGTTCCTGCAGATCCTCAAACTGGCGCTCCAGCAGGTCCAGCTGATAATCGCGATCCAGCAACTGCCCGTGTGTTTCGCTAAGCTTGTGCCTGTAAATTTCGACAACGCCGGTCAACTCGCCGATTTCCTCCCCCTGCGACTCAAAGGCGCCGATCAAGCTCAACATCTCCCGGCCTTTTTGTTTGAGGTCCCTCTGGAGAGCGGCGATGCGCAGCTCCTTGTCCGCGGACTCGGCCGCCAGTCGGCCGTATTGAGCGTCCAGGGACCGCAGGGAAAGTTCAAGCCCCTGGATTTTTTCGCGGCTCCGAAGTTCCTGTTCACGGAATTTTTCCTGCAGGGCCGCCATCTCCCGCTGTAAGGCTTTTACGTCGGAATCGTTCGCTGCCGTTCCCCGGTCGATGTCCGTCCGCACAGAAGTCACCTGATCTTCAAGCTCACCGATCCGCGAATCCTTGTCCTTGATAATCTTTTGCACCAGCATCAGCCGCTCTTCCGTGTCCGTCAATTTCTGCCGTATGGCCAAAATTTCTCCATTTTTATCCGCCAGCAACTTATCCTTCTCGAATGATTCAAGGGTCACGCCGGCCATTTTTTGCGTAAGATCCAGGACCCTCCGGTCGGTTGATTCAATGCGGGTTTTCAATTCGTCAAATGATCTGCGGACTTGCTCCAGTTCCGCATTGAGCGAAGTCAACCGGGATTTCTGTTCCTGCATCACCCTGTCCTTTTCCGCCATTTCCGCATAAACCTTTCCCATCGGGCCGTTCCTTTGCTCAGGGCCGATCAGCGGTAAAACTTGCCGCCGAAGGGCCTGCAATTGTTCCCGGCTGGTCTCGTGGGAGGCCAATTCTTTGAGGAGTGCCTGTTTCCGGGCTTCCAGCAAAGCATTGATTTTACTCAAATGGGCGACTTTCGGCGGGCATTGTTTGCGGATTTCGGCGACATCCGGAGCGGCCGACGGCACCGGCGTCCCCGTGATCAAGCCGATGTTTTCCCGGACCGCCGGGTTCTGCTGGGCCGCCACCCAAAGATCGCGGGACAGCCCTTGGCTTTCCCCCTTCACGTCAGCAAGGCGTTTTTCCAAAAAGGAAAGATATTCGGCCAACTCCAGAAAATGGGACAAGTCGTTGGCGGATTTTTTGGACAGGAACGAATCCATTTTAAGAATGACTTGCAGATTTTTCCGGGCGATGGGATTGGCCGGGTCCCAAAGCAGGGCATCCACAAATTGATTGGCAGCCGGCTCCCGGTCCCCTTTTTCAAACAGTTTCACACCATACTCAGCGTGAAAGGAGGAGATATACCGAAGCTCGGAGCGGGCTGAACTATCGACAGGCGGGGGCAAGAAGAAAATGACGGACGACAAAAAGGCGATGGCGGCCAGGCGCATGACAGGTCAACTCTGGGATTAATAAGTGTTTTTATTATATCATTCGTTCAGTGTGCGTTCAACAGACAGGAATAAAAAATCACGATTATTTCTGCATAACGTCGGCCCGGAGCGAGTCCTGGTCCTGGCAGTCCGGAGGGCATACCGGAATCGCCTTGACGCGAAACATCAATGTCTTGGAAACGATCCCCTCCTCTGCCCCATCCCTATCCCAGTACGCCAACAGAACCACGGTCAATTCCCCGGGAGGGTAATCCTTGGGGATCCGCAGACGGTAATTCAACGACGAATACATGTCTTCAAAAAGATAAAACGGCGCGATGACGAGGATTTTGGACGGACGCGGCAATTCTCGGGAAGTTTTCAGGCGCACCGCAACGGTTTCTCCCGGGAACACCTCCAGCGGCGGCTGCGGGGACAGGATGGTCAGGTCGGCTTCTGATGGAATCCGCTCCGGACGCTGACCTGCGGCATTTTCAGAACGGCCGGGAACCAAAGGAACGCTGAAGGTCACCCCTTCTGCGAGTCCGATTTGGGGAGCGGCCATGGTCAGCATGAGCTTTCGGCTCGTGCCGACAGGCGCCTCAAAAAAAACGGTCTCCGTGATCCCTTCCCCCGGATAGATGCTCGGGAAACGCGGTCCCGTTTTAAAAAAATTGGTATCCAAATCCTGAGGAGGACAAAACTGAAGATACTGGTTGCCGAACTCATCCGTCAGGGACGCATGGAACCGCCCGGAAAAATCGACTTTTCGATTTTTGTCGGTATTCAAAGCCTCGTAGGTTAACGCGATCATCGCAGCCTTATCGCCCGGAGGCAAACACGACGAACCCGCCGACTGGCCGGCCGTGTCCCAGAGCGTTTTATTCCATTCTCCAAACCTGACGGATTGCAAAACAAAACGCCAGCCGGGTGTGTTACGAATTTGTTTTTGAAATTTATTTTGAGGCAACTGGGGGTGGGATATTGAAGACCCCGGGGCGGTGGAAGCTGCGACCGGGAACATGACCATGGCCAGACAGAACACGCCGGTCAGATATCTTGCAATATTTTTCATAAGGGATGGCCGGGTTAAATTGAACCCATTATAGCACAGGCTATACGAGATTCAACATTGCCCTGGCAAATCCTTATGGGCGGCGCATAAACAACCGCACAAACATCTACCCTGTGGCAGGCAGATATTTTTCTATGCAGTCCACGAGTTCGCCTATGGTGCCCGGTTTGGCCAAAAACACGCGGCCTCCGATGACGCCGTTGTCCGCATGGGCTTCTTTCGGCGTGACAGTCGCCGTCAGAAAAACGACCGGGATGTTTCTGACCCGTTCGTCGTTGCGGAATTCATAAAGGACCTCCGGCCCCTCCATGTCGGGCATAATGACATCCAGCAGGACCAGATCCGGCTTGCATTCGACGGCCGTCATCAGCGCCTGGCTCCCCCGGTTCTCCATAAAAACCTCATACTGCCCAGTCGCTTCCAGATTCAGTTTGACGATGCTCGTGAAACTCGGCTCATCATCCACAATCAGTATACGTCTCATGGCAGTTATTCACCTCCTTTCGACTTCTCCCCATTCCTGAACGCGCCCCACGTCAATACGCAAAAATTTCATGGCGGGCCATGGCTATGCAACCGTCCTTAAAATCACGCGCGCGCGCGCGCCGCCCCCCTTCAAATTTTCCACCCTGATAAGACCATCATGACTTTGCACGATGGTTCGGGCGATGGACAAGCCCAGCCCTACGCCCCCTGCCGCACGGCGGGTCGTAAAAAATGGGTCAAAAATCCGCGTCAAATTCTCTTCGGCAATCCCGCTGCCGGTGTCATCAATATCCACGATGATCACGTATCCTTCTTTTACCGTTTCGTCGAAATCAGGGCCTCTTCGGCTCAACTTCTTGGAGACTGCGGAAATGGTCAGCCGTCCTCCGTCCGGCATGGCAAGCGCGGAATTCAAAATCAAATCCACCAGCACCTGCTCTATCCGGTTCTCATCAATGCTGACTGGCGGGAGGGAATCCTCATATCTTCGAACAACTTCAATGCGGCCTTTGTCCAACTGGTGTTTTACAAGATTCAGGGCCCTCTCAATCACCGGAGGCAGTTCCTGGGGCCGGCGCTGGAGTTTCGACAGGCTCGCAAAATCCAACAGATCCTTGATGATAATGTTGGCGCGCTGACACGCGTCTTTCAGGGATTTCAATGTGAACAAGACCTGCTCATCATCGGTGCACAATTTGGTGTTCAGAAACTCGACCCCATAGAGGATGGTGGCCAAAGGATTCTTGACCTCATGCGCCACCCCGCTGGCCAGCCCTCCCACGACATTCATTTTTTCAACCTGGATCAACTGAGACTGCGCGTCCTTGAGGCGATCATACGCCGCCTGCAACTCCTGTTCAAATTTTTTGCGCTCCACGGCATAGTAAAGGGTCTTGCTGAGCATGTAAGATTCGTATTTGGATTTGATCAGGTAATCCTGCGCCCCGCAGGTGACCGCCTTCAAACCCAGCGCGTCTTCATAGGCGCCGGTATTGACAACGATAGGCAAAGCGGGGAACTCGGCATTCAGTTTTTGCAGCGTTGCCATCCCCCGGCTGTCCGGGAGATTCAAATCCAAGAGGACGACATCATAGGGGCGGGTCCGCAAACAATCATAAGCCTCCGTCAGCGAACTCACGCATTCCAGATGAAAGACGCCATAGGAGGATTTTTCCAGCATCCCATGGATCATTTTGGAATCCACCGGGCTGTTTTCAACGACCAGCACGCTCAAGGGGTGTTTTTTATGATTCTCCATAACTCCCATCCGTCATTAGCGTTGTCGGCCCCGGACAAAAAAAGCCACAAAATGAAGAAGCCCAAGCTCCTCCCCCGTGGCTGGTTTTATTTTACCGCTAAAAAAGAAGACCATGGTCTTCTTTTTTAATTTTTATTCCCGGAAAATTCAGGAACGTTTTTCCGGATCCATTCCGCCTCTTCACCGTTGGAGTTCAACTGCAGGTATTTCTTGAAATGATCTGACGCCACCTCGGCCTTGCCCAAAGAGTCCGCGGACCGGCCGGCGAAATAATACGCCCCGGAATACTTCGGCTCGAGATCAATGACGTTCGCAAAATGCCGGTACGCGCCCTCAAAATCGCCGCGCTCATAATACAGATTTCCCAGCTTGAAATGCAGGGCGAAATCGTCCTGCCGGGACTGGAGGGCTTCCTCCAGAGACTGAATGGCTTTGGCCAAATCTCCATGTTGGGCCGCCAGGAATCCCCTGGCCTGCAAAAGCGCTTCCTGCCAGACACCGCTTTCTGTCAAGGACAACGCGGAGGCCAAACATGCCTCGGCTTTCTCGTACTCCTTCATCTTTAGGTAGGCCATCCCCAAAAAACCCTTGACCACAGGGGATCCGTTGCGAAGCGTCAAAACCTGCTCATAGAGGTCCGCCGCCTTCCCCGGGCTGTCCATTTTCTTCAATTGGATGAACGCCATCCGGTTCAGGATTTTTGCCTTCAGGGAGTCGGACGGTTTCATTTCCAATCCTGTTTTATAAAACTCCATGGCCTTCTCGTTCTCATTCTGGTCCGCGAGAAAAGTACCGATCACGTAATAGGTTTCGGCCTTTTCCGGGAACAGGACCAGGATTTCCTGCGCATGTTTTTGATCTTCGGTAAACCGGGTATAAATTTTTTCGATCAGCGCATAATGTTCATGCACGGCGCGGACCGAGGGCCCCATTTCCAGGGCCTTCACCGCAAGCGGCAGGACGTCATACCGCACCTTCATCATATCGTAGCGGTTGCCGTAAAGATAGGCATCCACCATATGGTAACGGCTCATCCCGATGTACCCAAATGGCGAATCCGGATATTTTTGAATCAGGCGCGCGAAAACGGATTTTGCTTCGGTCAACGTTTTGGGATCGCCGCGGTAGGATTGCAGGATGGACAGCCCTTTGTCATAGAGATCAACGGGATGCTCTGACAGCAGGGCGGAAGCGATATTTTGTGAAAAAAAGACCAGGCTGAAAATGAGGAAAATTCCGAGAGATGATTTTGCCGACATGGACAACTCCTTTTCCTGACTCCCCCTGCCCTGGCACAGGCACAAATCATTTCATCACAACAACTTGCGTAACGCTTTAGACGCCCCTGATCAATTTAAATATATTTCATAAACCGTTTAAAGTGTACCATATAAAATTTCTAAAGGAAAGCTGGGGAGAGAAGACAGGAAAGCGCTTCCTTGCGGCAGCTTCAGAAAAAAACTATTCCCCTTCAAACCATGCCATAATCGAAGATCGCCGGAAGTAAAAATGAAGCGGAACGCTGAGTAGGAGACCACGGACCAATGAATTCAGATAAAGAACCGGATAGGCGATAACGAGGTCAATGGCGGACGTTTCGTGCAGATGAAGCTGCTCGCGCAGGACAATCGTGGTCATGCAGAGGAAAAAAACGATCAGAAGCGCAGGGATCAGATATGTCACATTCCACCAGGCCCAGGGTCTCAACAAAAAAATGCCGACCCCGCTGCTATAAAGCAGGACCGGCAGCATACCGTAAAGGACGAATCCGATCAAGGCGGTGGGGCTGGTAATGAGCAGGGACCCGATCCCGTAAACGCGAAGGGAATCGATGACTTGGAAAAGGATGGCCAGGATCCCGACCCCACCGCTGAAGATCAGCAAACCGCCGGTCACGGGAATACCGATCGGGCGTTTTTTTCCTTCCAAGGGCTCTCCTACTTCGCGGTTTGGTTGAAGACCTGATCCGAGATCACCCGGCCGCGGTTATCCAGCTCTTTCTTGCGCACGAGCTGGCCTGCCTTGTAGTGAAATTCATAAAAAACGTCCCGTTTCTCGTCATATTCCTTTTGAACGCCTTCCATCAGCGAATACAAAACCTGTTGGTCTTTTTCCACAAACGGTTTTCCCGCGCTGTCGTACAACTGGACCATCTTGTCCTCTTTCAACTGCTCGCGTTCTTCCTGTTCATAAAACGCGATGATCAACTTCGGGAGTGTCCCAAAAAGAGCTGTGATCCCAGCGACCGCCACCGCGCCCACCAAGGCGATTTTTAAATTGACGGCAGTCGTTTTTTTCTGCGTTTTCTGGGCATCATAAATTAATATCGCGAGTTTCTCCTCGTTCAACTCCCCATCCGACTCCCTGGCCAACGGCAAAGCGATCCCCAAAGCCCTGGCATAACTGGCCAGTTGATCCTTACGCTCGGTCCGGTTCGGGATATCCAGGATCTGGCCCAACTTGTTCATGGCGTCTTTTTGGGCCGGAGATGTTCGACCGCCGTCTTGATGAATAATTGGTAGTGATATTTTCCCATATATTCCGTTCCACCCGCCGACAAAAACTGTTTGCTGAGGTCATGGATCTTCAAAATTTTCTGGCGGGCCGGGACACTCCCCAGGTCCACGGCGGAATAATCGCAGAAACCGATGATCGGCTTATCTCCAAACTGTGGCAGGCGACGGAGGATTCCCGCCAGTTCCGCGCATGGGACTTCTTCGGTGAGCACATCAAGAAAAATAACATCCGGATAGATTTTTAAAATTTTAGCCAGGGCCTCTGATCCGGTCTTGGCAGACTCAAACACATATCCGGCCCTCCCCGCCTGCTCGGCCATGTCCGACAGTGCCTCGGCGCGGGGACTGACGCCCAGGATCTTTTTGGGAATACCGGCCGGCCCCTCTCCCTCCGGTTTTCGCCGGTTCTGGTGCATCAAAAAAATATGCTCGATTTCATCCATCAGCGACTGGGGTGTAAACGGCTTCGTGATAAAACCGTCGACCCCGATCACTTTAAACGTGTCCTCCATTTTCCCCCGCCCGGTCACGATCAGGACAGGAATGTCGGATGTGGCAGGGCTGTTTTTCAATTCCTTATAAAACGTATACCCGTCCATTTCCGGCATCAGCACATCTGCCAAAATCAGATCCGGCTTTTGTTCCCGAATTTTTTGCAAGGCCGTCACCCCGTTCAAAGAGGTGCTTACGTCAAAACCTCTCTTGCGCAGGACCGAAGATGTCGCGTCCAGGATTTCTTGTTCATCATCCACGACCAAAATGCGCTGTCCCATCAAACGGCCCCCGCCAACCCTTTCAGTTCATTGATAAGCCGGGCAATATCGTCCGGTGTGTTAAAAAGATGCGGCGCGATGCGGATATTGTTTTTCCAGAACGCCCCGCAGATCCCCTGTTCCAGCAGCCGGTTGAAAATACCGGCGTTTTTTTCCGGCCGGGCATGAGAGAACACGACCAGGGCCGTTCGCCGGGCCATGTCCGTGGGGCTGATGACCTGCCAGCCCTGATTCCGAAGGCCTTTTAAAAGGAGCTCAACCAGGCCGTCATTGTGCTTCTGTACCGTTGGGATACCGATGGACTGAAGATATTCGATCGACGCCGTCCAGGGATGGAAGTTAAAAAAATTGGCTGTCCCGAAAACATCATACCGGGAGGCGCCATGATCGTCCGGCAAGGAAAGCTCGCCTGTCGTTTCCAGGTCGGGGCCGGATAGGCAATTCACCCAGAACGCATGATTATAATCCAAATTTTGCCTCAAATCCGGGCGGACCCAGCAAAAACCTGTCCCATAGGGGCCGCAAAGCCATTTGAAACCCGCCGATGTCACGGCATCCACCGGCCATGCGGAAAGGTCCACCGGGTGATAGCCGGCCGATTGGGAAATATTTAAAACAAATATAACCTTCCTCTCCCGGCAGATCCGTCCGATCGCTTCAACATCCAGCCGGAACCCCGAGAAGGTGTGGACGTGCGGCAGGCACAGCAGGCGCGTTTTATCCGTGAGCAATCCGGCGATTTCTTCCGGGCTAAAAATATGCTCCCGCGGGGCGACCTGCCGGGCGACGACCCCTTTTTTCCGGAGTCCCAGCCAGGGCAGGATGTCCGATGGAAAATCATTTTGCATGAGGAGAATTTCATCCCCGGGATGGAAAGGCAATCCATTGGCCAAGAGATGGATCCCGTAAGTCGCGCTGTTCCCGAGGATGATATCCTGGGACGCGGTATTCACCAGGCGCGCCAGCGCGGATTTGAGGCGTTGCGGGACCTCCTGGAATTTCCGGCGGGTCAAAAGGAACGGCTTGATCTTCCATTCCGTTGCTTCCTGAAGCGCGCGAACGGAAACCTTGGGCAGCGGGCCTTCGCTTGCCGTGTTGAGCCATATCCGTCCGTCAAAGGGACCGAAATCATCCGCGTAATTTTTCATCATGCCTTCCGACGGGCTTTCGTCCCTTCGGACGATTAAAAGTGAACATCGATTTTGGCCCTGGCGTACGGCGTGGCCTCCGGTTCAATCCAGGAAGTGCCGTCACGGTATTCCAACTTACGATTGAAAACACCCCCGGCTGAAAGCGAGGCATCCACCACATCGGCCACCGCATAACGCAGTCCGGCGCCTGTGCTTGTTTCGCGGTATTTCAGGATAACGCCTTTTTTTCCCTGCCGTGTCACTTCATATTCATCATACGTAAAACCCAGCTCCCAGAACGCCGTCAATTTCTCGTTGATCCTGTAGGACACATGCGGGTCATCGGAGGCGAAGTTGAACGTCAGGCGGTCGTTCGGCTTATAAATGAAGCCGATAATAGGCAAAACTTCTTCGTCATAATCAATGCGGACCAGGACGCCGGCGACAAACAGGAACGTCTCGCTGGGTTTATAGATGACATAACTGCGAAAAGGCATCCGTAACGCGCTGTCTTCCCAGTCCCAGCCATCGGTGTTCATCGTCGGGTAGATGTCGGTGCCCATATAATAATTTTCGAGGTCCAGAAACGGGACAGGGAATTTGGTCCCGATCCCAATACTGCGGCTTTCCAAATGAGACGGGAGCACCATAGCGGTGCTGTCATCGATCTCCATATGCTTGATGTCCATGAACAATGCCAGGGGCATTTGGTTGCTCAATGTGGAGCCGTAGGAAACGTTCAACTTCGATTCCGTGATTTCAATCTCACCGGGTGTCCCCTCCACGTCGCTTGAATAAATTTGCCGGGTTTCTACTCTAACCGTGACGGTATCTTGCTTTTCCTTAGCGCCGTCACTGGCAAAAACCGGGACTGAAGGGGCAACAAGGGAAACGGCCAGAAGGATCAGGAAAAGGCCTGTGGACAAATACCTGCAATGCATATCACGTCCTTTCGTTATGGGGCCGGGATTAAAACAATTTTTCCCGCCGCGCCGGGCTGCATGACGGTCTCATGCGCCTGGGGCGCCTCTGTTAACGGAAACCGCCGGCTGATAACCGGAGAAATTATATTTTTGTTCAGGGCCAGGACGATCGCGGCAAAGGCCTTGGCCCGTTCCGACGGATCCAGCGACATGTTCATCAGCCCCAGGACAACGGCTTCGCGGCTCATGATGGCCCGGGGATCAAGGGAGACCGGGCCCCGGGACCCGATAATGACCAGCCGGCCGTTTTTAGCCAGGAGCGTCAAATCCTCTCCGAGATTTTTGTGTGCCGCCATTTCCAGGATGATATCGACGCCCCGGTCTTGCTGAAAAGCCCTAATCTCATCCAAATACCCGGGCTGGGAATGATCAAACGCCGCATCAACCCCCTGGCCGCGGACCAGATCCAGCCCCCGCGGAGTGCCGGCCGTGGCCAAAATTTTCAGGTGGTTCGCCTTGGCGAGCTGAATGGCGGCAATCCCGACCCCTCCGCTGCCGCCGTGGATCAAAACCGTTTCCCTGGCGCCGGCCTTGGCCTTGAAAAAAAGCGCCCGGTAAGCCGTCAAATAAGGGATGCCGATGGCCGCTCCCTGCTCAAAGGTCAACGGATCCGGCAATGGATAAATCTGGTCTTTCGTGCAGGCGGCCAAAGATGCGTAGGTGCCGCTCACGCTTCCGGAAATGAAAACGCGGTTCCCGGTGCTGAAACCCGCGACGCCTTCCCCCACCGCCACAACAACGCCCGCGCCGTCAAGTCCAGGCGTGTACGGAAGGATCGGCTTGATCGAATACTGGCCGGAACGGATATAAGTGTCCACCGGATTGATCCCGGCGGCTTTGACTTCCACAAGGATCTCCCCGGCCCTCGGCACGGGGTCCGGCAAATCCATCAGGCGCATCACATCCGGCCCGCCGAACTGTTCAACGCAAATGGCTTTCATCCGGGAACAAACCCTCTTCCCTGTCCACAGCAACAAAAAACCTCTGGACGCAACGTCTCAGAGGCATGTTGATCAGGTGAACATAACTGGATATTACAGGAGATCGCCGGGCTTGTCAACGACGAGGAAGGGAATCTTTCCGACAGAATCAAAGTAAAAAATGATCAAGGATGAAAATGACCGAGAGGACCAGCGCCGCCACGATCACGCCGCCCACCAGAAGACCCGTTGCCGCAAGCCGCCTTTTGCGGCGCACCCCTTCCGCCGCATAAATAAGGACCACCAGCGTGTCCTCATCCCAACCGCCGTCTCTGCGCACCGCGTCATCGGCGTTGACCTCCAGGGAGGAGGCATAATCCAACAGGGCCCTCTGCCGTTCGCCGGGGTCAGGGATTCCGAGGACGGTCTCAAGTTTAGATCCAGGTGTTCGATGGGCTTTTGGCATACTGATCCATTCGTAGCGTCGAAATTCCTCGCTGCGCCATGCGCGATCGGGATGTTTCGGCGCGCTTTTCTCCGAAAAGCACGGGGAGCTCGCTATTGAAAGCCCTCAGTGCGCCATGCGGATTCGGGATGCTTCGCCGCGCGTTTCCCGCCAAAATCGGGGAAGCGCGGCGAAACAAAAAGGCCCGGCACGCATCTTCATGCGGCCGGGCCTGGATTTTCAGCGGTCGTTATAATTTTACGACCTTGGAAGCCTGCTCGCCTTTCGGACCAACTTCGATCTCGAATTCGACGTCCTGGCCTTCTTCAAGGGTGCGGTAACCGTCACCCTGGATTGCGGAATGATGCACGAACACATCTTTGCCGTTCTCAGGGGTGATGAAACCGTAACCCTTCTGATTGCTGAACCATTTCACTTTGCCTTTAACCATTATTTACTAACCTCCTTTCTTGAAATCTGATTAGTAAATAATGGCAGAAACTTGTCCCTGTTGGCAGGGATTTGGTGCACGTACATTTGGGTCGTGGACCTGTGTTCTGACCCCTTATTTACTAACAAAATAACTATAACTTTTTTTCCTGTTTTGTCAAATTAATTTCTGCCTTTCCCACAAAAATCCCGGATCAAACGGACCGCTGGGATGGACTTCGGCCCGACGGGGTCAGCCGGTGAACCGTCTCCCTGCCAGCCGCCTGCGCAGTCTATTTAGTCCCGCAGGAGATTAGGATGCTTGGCGAATTCTTTGGCCATTTCGCGGCTGATGATCCCGCGGGAGATCAAGTCCGAAAGGCACTGCTCGATGGAATGCATCCCGACCTTCCCCCCCTCTTCCAGCTGTCCTCGGATCTCCATCAGGGCCCCGCGGCGGATCATGTTCCGGATCGAAAGATTAGGGATCATAATTTCTGTCGCCAGGACCCTTCCCTGAGCTTCTTTGCGGGGGATCAAAGACTGGCCGATCACGGCCAGCAGGTTTTCCGCCAATTGGAGCCGGATCTGATTCTGCTGGCCGGACGGAAAGACATCAATAATGCGGTTAATGGACTCAATGGTGTCTGGCGCGTGCAGGGTCGTCAGGACCAGATGCCCCGTTTCTGCCGTTGTCAAGGCCATGGCCATGGACTCCAAATCCCGCATTTCGCCGATCACCACCACATCCGGGTCCTGGCGCAGGGCGTATTTGAGGCCATTGGCAAAGGACCGGGTATGGGACCCGACTTCCCGCTGAATGATAACGCTTTGCTTGGATTGATGGATGTATTCAATGGGGTCTTCAATGGTGATAATCTTGCATTTTCGTTCCCGGTTGATCAGATCCACCATATAAGTCATGGTCGTGGTCTTCCCGGTCCCAGCGGAACCGATAATGACAATCAGCCCCTTGCGCCTCCGGGCCAGTTGGGCCAAAACCGGGGGAAGCCCGAGTTCTTCCGCGGAGGGAATATGCGTCGGCATGATCCTGACCGTGGCCGCAACATTTCCCCGCTCCAGGTGCGCGTTCACGCGAAAGTAATAACCTTCCAGGCTTTGGTAGGAAAAATCCAACTCCTGGGTCTCCCGGAAGGTCTCTCGCTGGGCATTCGTCAGCATCCCTTCCAGCATGGCCTTGACATCGTCCGGAGACAGCGGGGGCAGGTCCGCGGCATTCAATTCCCCATCAACGCGGAATATCGGCGGGTTGTGCGCCACCAGATGCAGGTCCGTGGCCCGGCTGTCCACGGCGATTTTCAAAAGATCACTGATCGACGATATAGGCATCTTCACTTCTCTCCTTCCGGCCCTTACGACGGCAAGAATTTTTCAACCGTACTTAAGAATGTGTGTTCGTTAAACCGCCCCGCATACGCGGTTGTCCCTGCCTCCAGGCAACTCTTCTGGGCGGCGTCGACGCTCAGCGCCTTTTGACGGACATCTTCACTGCCCAGATCAGAAAGCCGGTAAAAACTGTACGCCAAAATCGGGGTTCGCTCAAACTGCGGCATCTGGCGCAGAACACGGATGCTTTCCCAGGACGGCATTCCATCCATCTGCACTTCCAGGACAATGAGGTCCGGACCGAAGAGGACGCTCTGCTTGATCACGTCTGCGCCAAAGGAGACTTTGACAACCGAACAGCCGCGGCTTCCAAGCTGACGCCGCATGTTTTCCATGACATCCTCATCCGTGCCGGCGACCAAAACCCGCGTGGGGCGTTTTTCCTCGGACGGTTCCAGAAGCTGTTTGAGCAAGCGGGCGGCATAAGCCAGGAGGACATAGTCCTCAAAGGGACGAACCAGGACCGTCGTAAGACGAAAAGAAAGATCTTCAGCCGGGGGCCGCGCGCGGTCCACCAGCGCCAGGACCGGAATTTCATGCGTTACCGGGCTTGACTTCACAGAGCGGATGAAATCCACCCCTTCCATAAACGGCATCTCGGCATCCACGATGATCAGGTCATGCGGTTCTGATTTCAGGATATCGCTCCCGTCACGGCTGGAGGTGACAGCCCGGGCGAAATAGCCCGCCGATTCCAGCAGGGTCTGCAACGCCGGGGCTTTGTCTGCCGGGGAGAAAATCAAAACCCGCTTCATTTCACTGATTTTCTTAACTAAAAATCCGTCTGTCGCCATAACGCCTCATTTCAGACTGCCGGTGATGCTGTTTTTTTATAGCTGCATTCCCTGTCCCCGGGCCAGGACTTGTGAAGGATGTCCCGGATCGGGACGCACCTGAAAAGACGTCCGCTGCGCGTCCGATGGAGACCGAAGCGATTTTCATAAATCCCGCAGACATACCGGCCGTCCCCGGCCGCAACCACGTGTTCACAGGGGTCTCCCTCGGCAACGCCGCAACAGGCCCCGCACCGGGTGCAGCGGGCCTCCCAGTCTTCGGCCTGCCGCATGTTCAATCGCTGATAACGGATATCATCGGATTCCATGGACTTTTCATCCCGTTCAAACAGAAACTCTTCGGGCGCTCCTCCATCCCGTTATAATGATCTCCCATCCTCTGGCCGACAGGAGGGCGATGAAAGGCATCATTCCAACGCGAAAGCGCGGGGTGACCTCTGTTCCCGCAGCCGCCACGGTGACCGCGACGAAATAAAGGATAACATATAAGACAAACGCGTGATACCTGTCTTTAAACGCCACACCGATCCCCGGGAGCAATCCCGTCACCCAGAACGCAACGAAAAGATACCCAAAGACCTTCCCGAAGACTTTCCAGCCGGAGGATTCAAAATATTTCATATTCCCCGGCTCCGTCAGCAAAATCAGGACATTCCGCGCGGTCTTCCGGAGGCTGTTCCCGATGTCCGAATTGTGGTGGCCCGACGGATCCACGGCGCCGATTCCGTGCATGCGAACCGTGGCATTCCCGATGCTGCTGAAGCGAGCATCATGAAAAGCCGAAAAATTCCTGGCCTGCCAGACGAACAGCAGCCCGTAGCAAACGGCCAAGAAAACGCACACTCCCCCAATTTTCCGCCGCACACCCGGCAATGGGCCGGCAAACAGCAAAATGGGAACAAGGGCCAATCCCAAATAATACGCCACAGGCCGGATATAACAGCTCGCCGCCAAGACAGCGCCCGCGCAGAAAAGAAGCCGGATCTGTCCTGAACGCAAATACCGTATAAACACGTAAAGGAAGACCGCCATCCCAAGAACAAACAGTGATTCCGTCAAGATCAGCGAAGAATAAATTGTCGTCGGTAAATCATACAGCAGAAAAAGCCCGCTGAGCAGGCCCGGGCGCCCATCTGCCGCATGGGAGGCGCAGGCCACAATCCTGGCGGATACGGCCGTCAGCACGATCTGCAGGAAAACAATGCTGTGCAGAGTCCACCCTGCCCCGTGATGAAAAACAGCTAAAAAAAACGGATACCCCGGGGTCCGGTAATGGCTGTGCTCCAGGCCCACGGAGGGATTGGCTAAGAAAGAACGGATCGCCTCGGCGTCACGTAAATACCCGTGTGAATCGTGGACATAAATGGACATGGGGGCCGTGGTCAAAATATGCCAAAACAGACCGAGCTTTATGGCCATGGCCCCCAGGACAAGGATCGCGATCCCCTTTGTTGTTTTCAGGGAAGCGCACCAGCCTGGGCCCCTCATGGGCGCCCTTCCAAACCCTGATCGATGCTCCGTTCGATCTTCCGTTCAATGAAATCCGGGATCCGGTCCTGGATCCGCTTCTTAAAATCGGATTCCATCCATTGGAAATTCATCGCGTGCAGGTTCCCTGAAAGCCGGAAATCAAACGGGATGGAAGCCGCCCCCTCATCCGCCAGCCGCAGCATCATCCGCCCTTTGGGCGAATTTTCCAAAAGGACACGATGAAACGCCAGTGACAACTTGCTGGAAACCATGCTGTGCGTGTCCACCACAAATCCGCCGTGAACGTCGACATCCGGGGATTCCAGCAAAATGTCATTCAACCCTGCGCTGGACAACGTGACGGAAAAGCGGGACCCGGCCCGGATGAAATGGATGTCGTGCAGAGACGGCAAACCAAAGTTGGCGGCCACCCATTTAAAAAATTCAAAATTCTTCAAATGCCCGTTCTGGATCCTGATATCGCCCGACAGTTCGATGTCCGGGGAATTCCGGAAAGACAACTTCCCGAACAATCGGCCGTAAATCTTCGAAAAATGGACCAGCAGGTCGTCCAACTCATTCGCGTCGACGTCCGCCAGGGCTGCGGAAGCCGAGACTTTTACCGGCAATGTCGCCGTATCGAGCCACGCCTTTCCGTCTAAACTGCCTCCATAAAACGGCAAACGGATTTCCAGCATGGCGAACCCCCCGGGGATGGGGTGAAAAACAACCGTTAGATCGTCCAGGCGCAATCCGTGGGTTTCCTCTTGCAACTGCCAGATCAAACTCCCCTCCCGGAGCGCTATCCGGAGACGTTTTTGCATATCCGTGCTGAACCGCAATCCGGAAAAAGGCATCTCCAGGCGCTCCAGGGGAATGGGAGCTGCGGTGTTATTACGAAAAAATGCCTGCACCCTCCCTGCAGCCTCAAAAGCCTCCCGGGTCCACTCCCCCGCGATTTCCAGTTCCGCGCGGTCAAAATTTTTGATCTTGGTCTGCACGGTATCCGGGGGCGGATTGACCGTGGCCTGAAGGCGGAGCGCCGGGTGTTCATTCCAACGGATATCTCCGCGGATGGCCACTGGCATTTGATTCAGATTGAAAACAATGCCCTCCAAACGCCAAAGACCTGGGGCCAAATTGATCCGCAGGCTCAAGTCCTTAAGGGAGATGTCGGGTTTATTGCCGTCGAGAACCCCGCCGGAAGTTTTTTCTTCCTCAAGCCGGGAACGGAGATAATTACGAAGGCGCAAAGACAGCGGCAACCCCGCAGGGTCGTTGCCCGGGGACAGTCGCGTCACGGCAAACCCGTTGACCTGCAACCGCTCTTCGCCGATGACGCCGAATAATTTTGAATAAAAATTCTCGCCTTTGACCATGAGGTCATCAACGGCGAGAAAATCCGCACCGAAAGAGCCCCGAAAAACGCATTGAAAAAGGTGCTTATGGAATCCCCGTCCCTCCGTGCGGGCGACCCCGGTTTCCAGGGACTTCGTTTCCAGGCCGACATGCCCATACCCGTCCATCTTTCCCCGCTTGAGGGCCACAGTGAGGTCCGCAAGCATGGTTGGGGAGCTGTCGTCCGTGACCGGCGGGATACGAAGCGAATGCAGACGGATTTTCATTTTCCCCGAAGGCATCTTCCGGATGGCATCAATGATACGGTCCCCATGCTTTCCCCAAAATGCATAAAACCCGGAAGGCCGGACCCGGGGATGGATAAAAGCAATTTCCGCCGCCGTCCATTCCCTCCTCAGGACAAACCGCCAGAAATTAAAACGAATCACCAAACGATCCGCTTCCAGGATGCCTGCCGGCGAGGAATCCGCGGATTCCCTCAGGACAAGATTTCCGCAGATCAGCCGATTAGGGAAAAGATAGGAAATCCTCCCGACCGTCACATCGTAGGGCGGGATGGCTTGGGAAAAAAGCTCGGACAAGGGGATCCGGATACTGGCAAGGGCAAAATTGACGGCTGTTGTGGCAGAAATCATCGCCAGCAGGACCCCGGCGGTTAACCACAGGCGGGTCCTAATATGTAAGCTCGACAAAAATTTTCCCTCCGATAAAGAACTCGATGCGGTCGATACGAAAAACGGCTTTGTGTTCGAGGTCCATGGGCGAACGGTAGGAAAATTCTTTAAAATCGCGGAAAACGAGACTCACCTGTTTCAAATTGACGATCGCGTTGGACAATGCCTTGATTTCGGCGGCGTCATTCTTGCCGTAGGCGATCTTCAGCAAATAGGCAAGGGCGAACAACCTTGCTTCAGAATCCGGATATGTTCCCACAAAACGGGAGAAAGCTTCTTTGGCGCTGCGCGTACTCGGCAAAAAGAAGTAATATTCTCCCACAGCGAACAAAGCCGGCTCCGAAAAACGGGACCGGGGATAATCCCGGAGGATCGCCTGATAGTGCAGGTAGGCGTAGTCGCTCTGTCCCTCCTTGGCCTCCTTCTGCGCGCGCGCGTGAAGAACGGTGTCCTCACCGGCGACAGCAGACGATCCTGCCCAAGCGGCCATCAAAAAGAATGCCGCAAAAATCCTAAGCCCCATCAATTGACCTCCCGGGTATTCAATTCATTATACTTGGGAATTTCCCGACTTCAACAATGGAAGGGTAGAATTTCACCACGGGCATCAACCCGCGGCCGCCCGTGAACGGTTCTCGGCATTGCGCTCCGCGAGGATTTTCCGGACCATGCTGAGCAGGACGTCCGCCTCAAGCGGTTTGTATAAATAATGGATCCGCCCGCCGGCATGCGTAAAAGCCATCTCATTTTCGCTCAACGCATTGTCGATTTTTCCCGTGAACATGACCACGGTCGAGTCCGGGCTGACTTCCTTGAATTCCCGGCAGGCCTGGATCCCATCCATATCCGGCATCACCAGGTCCATCAGGACAATATCGTACGCCTTCTGTCCCGCCGCGCGGACGGCGTCCGTTCCGCTCAACACGGCATCGGCATCATAGCCGGCCTCCTTCAGGACCTTTTTCAAAGCAACGCACTCAATCTGGACATCATCCACAACCAGGATCCGGGTCTCCGCGCCACCGTTTTTACGGCTGACGATCGATTCCGTGACTCTTAACAGCTCCTGGTCCAGCAACGGTTTTCGCAGGATCAGGTCCTTGCCTCCCGCATAAATAAATTCCATTTGATATTTTTGGATCTCATCCGGGTGTCCGGAAACCAGCACAATTTCCGCGGTCGGAAGGATCCCTTTCAACTGGCGGCAAATTTCCACCCCGTTCATTTTGGGCAGGACCAGGTCAACGTACACAACATGAAAATTTTCTTTTTTGGCGCTGGCGATCGCCTCCGGCCCGTCATGGGCCAGGGTCACCGTAAACCCTCCGCTCTCCAATTCTTTTTTATGGGAGATCAAGAAAATGTTTTCGTCATCCACAAGAAGTACCTTACCATTAACCATGCAGAACCTCCTGAGCTTCAGCCGCTTTTGGAAGAATGATCGTAAACCGGGATCCGCGTCCCGGCTCGCTGTCCACCAGAATTTCCCCTTTGTGGTTTTGAACAATGCCCAGGGAAACCGACAACCCCAACCCCACCCCCTTGCCCGGGGGCTTGGTTGTAAAAAATGGATCAAAAATCTTGGGCAAATCTTCTTTTTTGACGCCGCTCCCCGAATCAGAAAACTCAATAAAAATATTTTTCCCGTCCTGGGATTCCCGGGTGGTAATTTCCAGAGTGCCGCCGTCTGGCATCGCGTCGCCGGCGTTCGTGACGATGTTCAAAACGACCTGCTTAATCTGCTCGGCATTTCCGAAAACCTGGAGCGGCTTGGCGGAATAATTCCTGCGGATTCGGATCCCCTTCAATTCAAGCTGATGCGTGATAAAGCTGAATGAGGAATCCATCGCCTCATTCAAATTGAGCACGGCGAATTCGCCCCGTGAAGCTCTGGCGAAAGACGACAGGTCCTTGATGATCTTGGCCATATGTTCGCCGGCATCGACCATGATGATGAGCTCTTCCTTTTCCAGCGACCCGGCTTGGGCCCGTTTTCGGTAGATGCGCAGGAGATTCAGCAGCCCGTCCAGGGGGCTGTTAAGTTCATGGGCGATCCCGGCGGCCAAAAGGCCGATGCTGGACAATTTTTCGGTTTGGATCAACTGTGAGCGGGATTCCTCAAGTTTGCGGTATGTGTCCCGCAATTCCTGCGTGCGGGCCTTGACCATCTCTTCCAGCTTCTCCCGGTAAGCCCGCAACTCCCCTTCGGTCCGCTTGCGCTCTGAGATATCCCTGACAAATGCCGCGATCAAGGTTTTGTTTTCATCCATGAACGAGATCGTGGCCTCGACGTCAATGATCATCCCGTCTTTGCGAACATGCCTCGTCTCAAAACGATCATAATCCATCTGCCGTAATCGTGCGATCCGTGCGGACACCTCCTCGGGGCTTTCCACCGCCTCCAACTGCGGCACTGTCATCCGGAGAATCTCTTCGCGCGAATACCCGCTGATCCGGCAATAGGCATCATTCACCTCCCGGATCCGGGCGGTCGCATCCACGATATAAATTCCCTCCATCGCCGTCTCAATAACCGCCCGGTACTTTTTTTCGCTCGCCCTGACCGCCTCTTCATATCGCTTGATATCACTGATATCCTGAACCGTGCCGAACAACTCCGTGATAACGCCGTTTTCGTCATATTGCGGCGCTCCGAGGGTGTGGATAAAACGGGGGTCTCCGCCATCGCCCTTCACGCGAACGATGGTGTCATAAGGTTTTCCAAAATCAATCGCGGCCTGTATGTTTCGTTGAAAAGGTCCCCAGTCATCGGGATGCATAAATACGGCGTGCTCCTGATAGGAAGGAACTCCTTTCGAAGGATGCCGCCCGACAATCCCAAAGACCTCGTCCGACCAAACGACCGCATCGGCCGCAATTTTATACGACCAGTGCCCGATTTTGGCTGTCCTGTGGGCCATTTGCAACCACTCATTGGCCCTCCTCAACTCCTCTTCGGCAACCCTCCTCCCGGTTGCCTCGGCATCGATTCTCTGTCCAATAGAAAACGATAACTTAACCGTGACAAACCCGGCGACGACCAAAAAAACCATCATATGCACAGCGGACAGCAAGGGCTGTTCCGGGTGAACATGTCCCGGGGTCCCGCTCATATGTTGCAGATAATCCGACAGGACAACAATGATCGCCGTAAGCGGCAAAAAGACCCGCAGGAGCTTAGCCCGTACGCTGGGGCCGGTAAAAAACAGAAAAGGGAAGTCCTTTCCTCCCAGCAGGGTGATCTGCCCAAGCGCCAGCGACAAAAATCCCAGCGACGTCGTCAGAGCCACGGGGATACGGTGGGAATCACCGTAAAGAAACGGCGTCCCGTAAAGATATCCTAAAAGAAACGTTAACGTCACATAAACCACGGCGCTGTTCAGGATTCCCGCCGAATGCCCAGCCCACTTTTGAATTTGAGAGAACCTCTTGCGCCATAACCACAATGCCAGCGCTGTTCCTGTAAAAAAGACCAATGTCCCCGTGATCGGCGACATGATCCCTATCGGGATCCCGCCCAAGCGGCCTAAATCCGGAAATATGACGTTCTCAAAACTCCTCTGCCCGCCCGCCAGATGCTCTCCGCAACGCAACAGCCCATAAAAGGCCGAACAACCTGCCAATGCGACCGCAACCGACAAAGCCCTCCCGGGAGGAAGATGATTCCCCACCCAAGTCAGCACAGATAAAAACAGCAGGATCAGTGCGGTCGAAGGAGCGATAGGAATGAATTCCGGACGGATATTTCCGAAAATGGCCAATCCCGGGATGTAGGAAAGGATCCCCAGGACGGCGACAAGAGATGCCAGCGATATAAACAGATACCCGCTTTTACGGATGTTCCAGGAAGGGGCGGCACCGGGAGAGGGACATTCTGAAGAACCGTGTTTTAGGAAGGTGGACATCGTCATAACCGGCCTTTCGTGGGTATTATAACCTTGAAAGTCCGGCGGGTGGGAAAATTCTCCCGCCTCGCGGTTCCGCAACAAAAAGACCATTTGCCGTGCCGCCGGCGTCATTGCATAAAGATTAAAATCATGGCTGAAAAAGAATCGGCCTTGCCGGGCCTTTTGCTGCAGATTGGCGACCTCGATTTCTTTGCCGTAGATGTTTAAATCCAAATCCGCCACATCCGAACAGCGCCGTTCCGGCCCCAGGGATTTATTTTTCAAAAGGACATCCGTCTCAAGGCCCGCATGAAGATTAACCGTTCAACGGGCGAGAGGAAAAGAAAAGAGCCTGGCTGGAGTGGTAAAAGGCAAGGCTTCAGGGCATGCAATCTGCTGTTTTCTATCCCTGCTGAACGCGCCTGACGAGATCGCCCTGCAAGGAAGAGGCAATCATCGTCAATAGGACAGATGCGCCAAAAAAATATATCCCGTTTTCTGCCTGAGCCGATGCCAACGCCCCAAGCTTGACCCACACAATAATGATGGCTGACACAAAAACATCCAGCATTGACCATTTTCCAAAAACTTCTATAAGAGCAATGACTCTCTGCCGGTGTCCAGCCTTTAACCGTATAAACCAGACAGCAGAAAGGGAAAGCAGCTTAGCGATAGGGAAGATTACGGAAAACAAGAATATGACCACTGCCAAAACATAATGCTTCTCCAGCCAAAGGTTTTCTACACCTGTCACGATCGAGTAGGTGTTACTTTCCCATAGCTTTTGGACAGTCAGGATGGGGAGCGATAATCCGATAATGAGCAAAAACATGGACACGATAATTAAAATAACGATATCAACGCGCTGAGGATAAATTTCCCGGAGAGATTTAGTTTGGGATGATTTCATTCTTTGAAGTATAGCATGATATAAAAGCGCCGCGTGATGTATCCTTCGATTCGCTCGCTTCGCCCACTCGCTTTGAGCGGTTCTTCTCGATCGGGACTGCCGCTTAACGTCTGGGCAGCTCGTTACGAAAAGGATCAAATTAAAAAGGGACACCTTGCGGTGTCCCTTTTTAAGCACGCCTCTCGCGACCGGATTTTTCACCAGGCGTCTTGAATTAACGCCAAAGGATGCTGATTTAAACCCGGCCCCCCATATTCATCAACAGGGATGCGATTATTTTGAAGATCATGCTATTGGAATTAACGCGCACGCCTCAAATGGTTGAAAAACGCTGTAAAGAAAACCGGAGACACTTAATGCGATTTTATTGAATACGGCGTGCAAGGTAAATACTTTTCCGTTCAAGTCATTGCCGGAGTAGCTGTACTCATCAAATTCTTCGGCGCGAAATTCCGGGTGCGCCGCGAGGAATTCGTCAAACGCCCGTTTTTCACCTTTGTTATCCCTGGCGAGGGGATTCCAGTCATCGAAAAAGACAACGCTGTGATCCTTAATCAGGGGCCCGATAAAATCCAGGGCCTCTTTCGTCGACGAATAGATATCACAATCGACCATGATCAAACTCGCCTTTTTTATTTTATGTTTCGCGGCGAAATCTTCGCTAAGCGTGTCGCTGTACCAGCCTTTGATGAGCGCCGCACGTTTCCAGTCCACGCCATGATCCGTGAGAAGCTTCTTTGTGTGCTGGTAATTTGACTTAAAACTTCCCGCTTTCCAATGGCCATCATCGCAAGGGGGCAGTCCTTCGAACGAATCAAATCCCCATAAACGGACATCCGAAAGGCCGGCCTTTTCCAACTCGTCATACATGCACTTCATTGACGTCCCTCGGCAAACTCCAAACTCAAAATAGTCCCCGATATTCTCTTTACCGACCTTATGCTTGAGGTATTGTATCGCTTTTCCGTAACATCGAGCGATTTCAGACTCGTTAATGAGCTTCTCCTTGTAAAGTGATAAAATTTTCTTTTGTTCACGGCCACGATTTAAGAACTTCTTTATCGGAGCGCGAATCCCGGAGGGAACCTGCATGTGCCGGTTAATCAAAACTCCAACCTGCTCTAATTTTTCCTCAAACATCACTCCCCCCCCCTTTTGGTTGATTGCATGCCTTACATTGCATTTCTTTAGATAAACAAGTCGATCGGAAAATTGACCGGGGGTAAAACCCCGTCCTATATACCATGAGTGAATAATCATGTCAACGAGACAAAACAGGACAAACCAGACAACCTCGTGCATATGGGGCAGCGCCCTTTTATCTGATCGGTCTTCAACTGCCACAATAACGTACTTATAATGCGTATTATTTTTCTGGCTCTGCCTGCGTTACTTGCCGCTCTGCGTTCAACACACAGACAGGCGCAAGACCTGATTTTTCCATGTCGAGTTTTTGCGCCGCTCCTACGGACATGTCTATTATCCTGTTGCCTGAGTACGGGCCGCGGTCGTTCACGGTCACGGTGACGTTGCGGTCGTTATCGAGATTGATGACGTTCAGCTCTGTTCCGAAAGGGAATTTTCGGCTTGCGGCTGTCAATGCCTTCGGATCATATTTCTCTCCACTGGCAGTCGGTCGACCCTTCATATGTTTACCGTACCAGGAGGCGATGCCTTCTTGAATGCATTTCAATTTGGAAACGGGGGCTTTGGCATGCGCAGAAGCATCAGCGGATGCGGGGGCGGAAGAATCGGAACCTTTAGAGCATCCAACAATTTCAAACAAGACGAGGTTAAGTAAAATGAAAAATATGGTCACGCTATTTTTGCGTTTCATGGATCCCTGCCTCTTCCATACCCGTCTGTAGTGATAGAAGACCAAATGGGGCGGTTAACAAAAGTGCGACGTTATTTTCGCACCCGGAAGATCAGGTCGTCTATCGGCGAATGCCTCCAATGCCGGTTATACGACATTTTTATCATGCGTATTCTTTAAAATTCCTCCCATCCTATCCTCGTGTAATCCAGCGGCCTACGGTACTGATATCGTCGCCAAAGCCTCTTACGGTGCCACAACCAACAGCCGTCACAACTAACAGTCCAACCAGAACAAACAAGGCCATCTTCTTCATCGCGCTCTCCTTTTGCACTCACTGTGAATAGGATATGGATGATTCAACCGTCCAAAATAATTTGGATTTACTCTTGTCACATGTCTTAAGCTGTTCTCTCTATTTCTGCTTGTTGTTATTCTATGGGATCGCGAAATTTAATCAATTGTACCTCGGTATAACCACGGATTTTTAATACCCAGGGACTCTCTTTTGAGCGCTCCTTGCCCCTGACGCGTGTTGCGGTTCAATCTCTGGTATCTCGTTACCCATAGGGATTTTCAATAGAAAAGGACACCTTCTGGTGTCCCTTTTGAAAACTCCCCCGCCAGGATTCCCCAGCTGATGAGCGCTGACACGCGCATCAAAACGCTGGGGCCTCCTCTCTACGCTCAGTCGAAACAGTTCCCCATGGTCGCTGGGCATCATGTACGGCAGGAACGTCCAAACAAAAAGGTAACCTGTAAGGCGTCCTTTTCGTTTGGTTCCCCCTGCTTGGCGATTTTTACAACTGGCTACTTTAATCCCTCGACCAGGACCACCGACACGCTCCCCACAGGGGCTTTAAGAACCGCGCGCAGACACTTCCTGGGCTCGGTTGTCAAAAAGAAAACCTCAGCGGAAATCTTCTTGATTTGCTCCTCATTAAGAAACACATACGGCTTTAAAGAGTGTGCTTCCTGCCTGCCGTAAGAGGGCATGTTGACCGCAGTCTTCGCGTGGAGCAACCCTATAAAATCATAAATTTTTTGATCCGCATAAATCTTTAACTCGACCGTATCTCCCAATTGCCAGGGGACCATCCTCAAATAAAATCCCCCGCTTAAGACATCAACAGTTTTATCGGGAATATCGACCTTTTCTTCCCGCAGATCGATGAAATTCTTATAGGATGCGGTGTGATTTTCATAATCAAAATCAACAGCCGATTCCAGGACGGTTCCCCCTTTCACATATTCTTCATGGCGCAGGACGACCAATTCTTGCCGGTCCATATAAGAAACATAGCGGTCTTTGGTTTTAAGAATTTTGGCAAAGAAAGGTATGATTTTGACAATAAGTTCAAAATGATATGTTTCCCGGCCCTTAAACATCGCGTTGCCGTTATTGATGATAATAAATTGACCGATGGTGATGCCTAAATATTTTGCGTTATAAACGAGCTTTTCCGGGTCAGGTAAGGAGAAATTGGCGGGGACAAATGCTTGGGCCGGTTCCGGAGGCGCGGCGGCCTTGATTTGCTGGGCCTGCAAGAGGATATCTTCTTTTTTTATGACCGACGCACAGCCCGACAAGAACCACAACACCACACAGCCGATAAAAATAAATCTTTTATTCATGGTTCATTTTACCGCAAATAAAAACCCTCTGCAACTTGCGCTACAGAGGGTTTAAGATATTTAACTCCCCCGTCACCCCCAAAACCCGAACTTTTCGGTGATTATTTATGTGGGGATGAATAATAAAAAGAACAGTGATAGAAATAAAATTGTTTTTTGAAACTTATTAGGCGCCGACTTATTTCTTAAGTATCATATTAACAGCTTGCTCAAGCGCGGGGTTAAAACGCTCAGGGGCTTTAAGCATCAGAAAATGATCCAGTCCGTCCAACTCGATCAGTTCAAAGTCCCTTATGTGTCGTCTGTTCGCTTCGACATCAGTTGGCCAAAGATCGGCATTCACGGCCACGACCGGGACATCTAATCCATCAAACAGCTTGGCCACATCGCCTGTCAGATATCCGCCCAATGACCCGTTTATTGCACTAAGCGCAACTCTAGGTTCAGCCAAAGACATATCAGAAATCACCCATTCATTGACCGGCGAGTTATCAGGACGCAACATCCCTGCAACAAAACCTCTGACGCCCTGTTTGAAATCTTCTTTGAATGGCGCGGTCATCTCCTTGAACTGTTCTTTGCCTAAAGGATATTCCACATTCTGAAGATCATCAATCGCGACCAATCCAATAACCTTTTCTGGCATCAAGCGGGCCGCCTCTGCGATCACAAGGGCACCCATGGAATGACCGATCAAGACCACCTTCTCTGCCCCAATACTCTCGACAACAGCCTTCACATCCTGACCAAAAGCTTCCATGGTGTAATTCTCACGCTCACTCCCAGAACGACCATGCCCAGCCAGATCGATCAGAACCATGTGATACTTATCCTTGAAATATTCGACCTGTTCTCTCCAGTAGCTCGCGTCACAACTCCATCCGTGAACGAACACGAGCACCGGCTTCTCTTGCCCATGTTCGTAATAAATGATCGCAGTGCCGTCAGCGGAGGTCGCAGTTCTGATCACCTCGACGTTCTGTTGAGCGTCGCTTTGCGCAAAAATGGACAAAAACCCGATCCCGAGAATTAAAAACATTATCATAAGTAACTTTAAAACACTCTTTTGTCTCATGTTTTCTCCATTATTATAACGGCGGCTCACGAACCGTTGAGCAAACGTGAAAAAAGTTCGTACCCCCAATTGCCCCGTCCAGTACCCCCGAAATCCGAACTTTTGTATTAACCCATTGGGGCATCATAACTCGTTATATCTTAATACTAAACAAGAAACAAGCCCCAGCTACGATTTGTAACTGGGGCTATAATCCGAAAAAAGTTCGGATTTTCAATTGGCTCCCCCAAGTGGACGAATTTTGCAACTGGCTGAACTCAGAGGAGGCTGTATAAGATACAGATTGTTTTCCGCAATGATCCTACTAAAGGCAGAGACCCTTCTGTTTTTATCCTCCACTTGCCATTTTTATGACCATCGGCAGAGTGCAATAGCCGAAAACACCCCAAGCAAAGGTCATAACGACCGAGGCAAAACCCAAGATAGAGCGCTCAATAAAGCAAAAGACCAGATTTATCAAAAACCAAAATATGGGCGTGCCTACCCAATACAGGGTCGGGAAATGCTCGGCCGGCCAACGGTTTTTACCGGTCACAGCCCAGGAAGGGTCGCATATCCAGAAACTATAACCATAACTGCCCAGAAAAAGGTCACTAAATTTATAACAAAACTCTGCATATTTTCGGGAGCGAATTTTATGGACATATTATAAAAGAACTCCTATTTCTCTTTCCTCTTGATCAAATCGATACTTTCCTTATCCAGCATGTTAAGGGGAATGCTTTTGATCTCATCGCCTTTCTTCAGTTTTATTGAGTCACCAGTTTTCTCTATAATTTCTCCTTCTAGAACCTTCCCCGACTTTAACCGGACAGTCCCTGGAGCGAGTTGACCTTGAGAAATTTTTTCATGACTTACTTCCGGTACCCATAATCCATCCGCTCTTTTACCATTCTTTATTTGATAGGGTCCACTGATCTTGCCATCTTGGGTATGCCCCTGCCAAAGGCCATCTGTGACAATCTGCCCTTTTTCGTCGTAATAAACTATACCTGTTTGGCGCCCTTGGTCATCGTAGGCCCGCACTTCTGCCAAAACACCATTGGGGTGATACATTTTCCAGTCGCCGGCAAGATAACCGTTGACAAACTTCACTTCCTGGAACAGCTTGCCGTTGGTGTAATAAATTCTTTTTGACTGATTGTTTTCGCCGTTGACATAAATTGTTTCGGTGGATACAACACCGCTTTCAAAATAAATTTTGCCTAAGCCGTTAGGAACGCCGTTCTCGTAATTCACTTCGGCCTTGAGTTTCCCATCGGGGAAATAGAATTTTTTCACTTCGGCCCAGCTTAAACTCACAAAGATCAACTGCATCATCACGCCAAACAATAACAGCTTTCTCATATATACTTCCTTTCGAGAAATTGTTTTGATACCAATACAACCTGCATCCTAAATATATGTTAAAGAATAGCGTCGATAGCTAAAGAATATATTGTCCGAGCTGCGAATGCAAGATTAAATGCATGATTAATGGAATCCGTATATCGTAGAAAAAACCGCTGTAAGGTATTCACTTACAGCGGTTTATAAAAACTCCCTTAAGTAGACGAATTTTGCAACTATTTGGCCTATTCTGGGGATGAATCTGCCAATTCTGCACGTTTAATAATGTACGAAAATTGGTCTATAAAGTCAGGGACGTAGTATTGCCCCGTATTGGCGCTACAAGCCAAAGACAGAATCTTATATGTGTTTCCTTGATACTCCAAGGTATCGCTCTCCATGGGCATCAATTTAATTGTCTTGTCCCCTAACGAAACCACCAGCAGGCATGAGTTTATTGACGAATTTACTCGACAACAAGAATCTTCCATCGAAATCGTAAATGGCATCAAATCCTTTTCTTCAAAAGCCCGGCCACCACTATCATAAGCATATTTTATGCCTCTGGTATCCGACGCTATCATGCCGTCATATTGTCTTGCAAATCCACGATTCTTCCTATAGATAATCGTGTCGTCAAGCCTTAGGACCGGCAAAAATTCTTCGGGTACCTCTGCAAGAGGATATTTTAATACAATTGCGCCGGGAACTTGGTGGAGGTCTTGTGCAGGCGCGTTGTCTTCAAACTCTTGCACATCAACAGTTATTAGGCCGTTTGAGCTGGAGGCCACCCTCCCTCGCACTTTCGCCAAATTCTCGAACTTGTCTTCATAAATTGAAAAGTATGTCCCTTTTGAGTAACACTTTTCCGACACTGCACGGTCATCACTTATCTCCGAAGAACATTTTGCCGAGAAGTCATCATTATAATCTTTTATGGTCTTCGCTGCCTTCGCAATGCGCCGATCAATACTTATTTTGGAGACAATACGGTACCCAACTACTAGCAAAGCGAAACAGCTTATAGCAACAAATAACATCGTCTTTCTTCTCACTTTTGGTCTCCTTTCTAAAATTAAAAACCCGTTGCAAGTATATCACTCACAACGGGTTTTGGTCAAAAAACTCCCCCGCGAGGACTCGAACCTCGGACCCAGTGGTTAACAGCCACTTGCTCTACCAGCTGAGCTACAGGGGAATAAGATTGTTTCGAAGAGAAAAAATATACGGGGATTATATCGGAAATCCGTTAAAAGTCAATACCCTCTCTTGCCTTAAAGCGTGATTTCCCGCCTGGAGGTCATGGACATGGTGAGGGTCGAGACATCCACATACTCAACGGAACTTCCCACCGGGATCCCCAGTCCAATCCGGCTGACTTTGACACCCGTGGGTTTAAGTTCGTTCCGGATGTGCAGGGCCGTCATTTCGCCTTCTGTGTCGGGATCGGTGGCGATCACCACTTCCCGGACATTCTCATTTTTCACGCGCTCCGTCAACCGGTAAATTTTCAGGTCTTCCGGGCCGCGTCCGTCCGTCGGAGACAATGCGCCCAGCAGGACATGGTACTTGCCGCGGTATGTGCCCGTGCGCTCGATGGCCAGAAGGTCCTTGGGATTTTCCACGACACAGAGCATGGCGGAATCCCTCGCGGGGTCAGAGCAAATCAAACAAATCTCATTCTCGCTCAGGTTGTTGCAAATACGGCAAAACTTCAACTCGTCCTTCAGGCGCACAATCCCGTCGGAAAGGGCCTCGGCCTGTTCCCGGGAATTGTTCAGAATCCAGAAAACCATACGCTCGGCGCTGCGCCGGCCAACGCCTGGCAGTTTTGTCAACTGTTCGATCAGACTTTCGATCAACCGCGGATATGCCATCGGCCCTGTCCTGTTTTACCCGTTATGCCACTTGCTGACGATCTTCCCTTTAAACGTTTCCAGCGCGGACTTGACGAGGGGCTCATCTTCTTCCGGCTGAACCTGGGCCTGAGCGCCCTCAATAATTCTATATTCCAGGATAACCATTTTCCCAAGTTTTTCAGAGAAAATCCGCTCCACCAGCTGGACATTGGCCTGGTTCTCAAGGGTCTCTTTGTGAAATTCATGCTCCTGCGTAAAACCAATGGACAACTTGTTCCCTTTGACCGCGTGCGGGAACCCTTCTTGTAGATAGGTGGCCAGAGACATCTTTTCGCGGCTTAAAGCGTACGTGACGGCTTCCCAGGATTTCTTCACCGATTCCAAATCCAATGGCGCGCTGTCATTCGCGGCGGCCGCAGGAACGGGTTTCTCTAAAAGGGCAGTGTCGGCCGAATGGGGCTTCGAGGGTTGCGTGTCACGTGATTGCGGTAATTCCGCGGTAGGAGCTGTCCGAGGCCTGGCAGGCGCGGCCATGGGAGGAGCCGCCGGCGCCACGGCTTCAGCCGGACGGGGTCCTGCGCTGATCGCAGCCGGGACCTGTGACGAAATCGTCAATTTCGCGAACATGATCTCCAGCGGGATACGCAGACTTTCCGTGATTCGGGACACGTCCTGGGCCTCGATAAACGCGTCGATCGCCTTAAGAATGTCCGGCAGGGAAAATTGCGCCGACTGGGTCAGATACCTTTCCTTCACTTCCACAGGGTAATCCACCAATTTTCCCATCGTCTTGCCGCCGACCTTAATCACCATGAGATTCCGGAAGTGTTCCACAAGGTCCTTACCCAATTGTTTGATGTCCTTGCCCTGGTCGATGATCCTGTCCAGGACTTGCAGCGCTGAAGCGCAATCTTTCGCCGCGAGGGCATCGGTCATTTCAAACAACAGATCCAGCTCCACCAGCCCCAGCATGGAATAAACATCAACCCCCTGAATGGCGCGGCTGCTCAAGGCGCTCACCTGGTCCAGGATGCTCAGGGAATCTCTCAGACTGCCCTGCGACGCGCGCGCGACTGCATATAGCGCGTCCTGGGAAATTTCGAGTTTTTCCTTTTTGCAGACCTGGGAGAGAAGCTCGATGATCGTCTTGACCGGGATCCGCTTGAAATCAAACCGCTGGCAACGGGAAATGATCGTAGCCGGGACCTTGTTGGGATCCGTGGTGGCAAAAATAAATTTCACGTGAGGCGGCGGTTCCTCCAAAGTCTTCAACAGGGCATTGAACGCTTCCGTCGTAAGCATGTGGACTTCATCAATGATGTAAATTTTATACCGCCCGTACGTGGGGGAAAATTTGACATTCTCGCGCAGGGCGCGGATCTCGTCGATGCCCCGGTTCGAGGCCCCGTCGATCTCCAGGACGTCGAAACTGATGCCTTTGGTGATCTCTTCGCAGGCCGGGCATTTTCCGCAAGGATTGGCCGTCGGCCCGTCCTGGCAGTTGAGGCATTTCGCCAATATCCGGGCGCAGGACGTCTTCCCGATCCCCCGGGGCCCGCAAAAAAGATAGGCATGGGCGATCCGCCCGGAGGCGATGGCGCCCTTGAGCATTTCGGTGATGTTGTCCTGCCCGATCACTTCGTCGAATTGGCTGGGACGGTGCTTCCTGGCTAAGACGAGATATGATGACATATTAATCCAGTTGTTTTATGAGAACTGTGTTCATTTTAGCATAGGACTTTCAATTGTCGAACCAAAACCATTTGTATATTCGGAAAAGAAACGTCGCTAAAGCATCTCAATCGCATGCTCACAGACATAAAGATCCGGATAGCTCTCGATCAAGGCCAGTAGTTTTTGGAATGAACTGTCGATGAATTTGCTGTCGGCGCTCACGATGGAAAATCCCAGCGTGGCCACCTGCCATTTGTCCTGGCCGTCCAGCTCAGCCGCTGAAACATTAAAACGGTTTCGGACGCGGTCCTTGATGCTGCGCAAGACCATCCGCTTATCCTTCAAAGACTGTGCCGACGGGATATGGATGGACACCAGCATCACCGCCGTATGATAAACACATTCCTGCATAACGTCCCGCTTTAACGGAATTGGGAAACCGAAGACGTTTCCATGGCCGATTTCAAGGCCGCCGTGACATCCGGGAAATGGAATTCATAACCCGTATCCATCAGCCGGCGGGGATAGATGGCCGCGCCACTCAACAGCAACTCTTCCCCCATCTGTCCGAACAAAGCCTTGATCGCCAGCGGCGGAACAGGAAGAACGGCCGGGCGGCGGATCACGCGGGCCAAAATTTTTGTAAACTCCCGGTTGGAAACCGGCTTCGGCGAGACCAGATTGACCGGCCCCTCCAGCGAATCTGTGCGGATCAGATGCATAACCGCGGATGGGATGTCGTCCAGGGCAATCCAGCTCATCATCTGGCGTCCATTGCCCAGCGGGCCTCCCAGCCCCCACCAGAAAGGCGGCAGCATCTTCGCCAGGGCCCCGCCTGAGGGTCCCAGCACCATGCCGATCCGCATATTCACAACGCGGATGCCGGCAATGCGGGCGGCCGCCGTGGCAGATTCCCAGGCCGCACAGACATCCGCCAGAACCCCCCTGCCCCGGGGGGCGCTTTCATCGACGGCCCGGTCCGGAGGATGAGGACCATAAAATCCGACCGCTGAGGCGGACAATAAAACTTTGGGTGGTTTGGCAAGCCTGGCAATGGTTTTGCTGAGCAATTGCGTCCCGTTCACGCGGCTGTCCAGAATCGCCCTTTTGTAAGACGGCGTCCATCGGTGTCCCGCGATGCTGGCCCCGGAAAGATGAATCACAATATCCTGATTTTCCAAGGAACGGACATCGATCATCCCTTGCTCCGGGTCCCAATCCGCGGTCTGTTCGTTAAAAACGCGGCGCGGCCCCGGCCGCAGGAAACGGGTCACAGTGTGCCCCTCCTGCCGCAGGCGGGAGACCAGCGTCTGGCCGATAAAACCCGTTGACCCTGTGATTGCGACGTTCAGCGCCATAGAATGGAATTTTACTTCCGGCCCGTTCCGAAATGGAGATCCGGGGCATTTTTCATGGTCAGGGCGATGCGTTTGCGGTCCAGGTCCACCTCCAGGACCGTGACCTTGACCGTCTGATGGACTTTGACGAGATCGTTGGGATCCCGGACGAATTTATCGGACATCTGGCTGATATGGACCAGCCCGTCCAAATGGACTCCGATGTCCACGAAAATGCCGAATTTTGTGATATTGGTGACGATCCCTGGGAGTTTCATCCCCAGCTTCAAATCTTCGGGCTTTGTCACGCCCTCCTTGAAACTAAAAGCCTCAAACTGCTCGCGCGGGTCCCGGCCGGGCTTGGCCAGTTCAGCGACGATGTCCTGAAGGGTCGGGAGCCCGATAACGGACGTGATGTATTTCGTCAAATCAATTTGCCTGCGGAGCTGATCATTCTGCACTAAATCTTTGACCGTGCAATTTAAACTTTTGGCCATGGCATAAACGACATCATAACTTTCCGGGTGCACGGCGCTGGCATCCAGAGGATTTTCCGCGCCCCGGATGCGAAGAAACCCTGCCGCCTGCTCAATGGCCTTGGGTCCCAGCCGGGGAACGCCGGCCAGCTCCGACCGGGAGCGGAACGGTCCCTGCTGATTGCGGAACTCCACGATGGCCTGGGCCCGCGCCTCACCCAGCCCGGAAACGTACGTCAACAGTTCCTTGCTCGCCGTGTTCAGCTCAACACCCACAAGGTTGACACAACTGACAACCACGTCGTCCAGGCTCTGTTTGAGCATGGGCTGGTCCACATCGTGCTGGTATTGCCCAACGCCGATGGATTTAGGATCGATCTTGACCAGTTCCGCGAGCGGGTCCATGAGACGGCGGCCGATGGAGATCGCCCCGCGGACCGTGACATCCTGATCAGGAAATTCTTTGCGTGCGACTTCCGACGCGGAATAAATGGACGCCCCGCTTTCATTGACGATGAGAACCTGGATTTCCTTGGGCAAACCGATGCCGCGGATGAACGATTCGGCCTCACGACAGGCCGTTCCGTTGCCGATGGCGATCACTTCGACATGGAATTTGGAGCATAAATCCTTGATGACCCGCGCGCTTTCCTCGATCTTCCCCGGGGATTCCGTTGGATAAACCGTAGAAAAATTCAGCAGTTTGCCCTGGGGATCCAGGCAGACCACCTTGCACCCGGTCCGGTAACCCGGATCAACCGCCATCACAAATTTCGGCCCCAGGGGAGGAGCCAGAAGAAGCTGACGAAGATTTTGCGCAAAGACCTTGATCGCGTCCAGGTCGGCCTTTTCCTTGGTGGCCACGCGGATCTCCGTTTCCATGGACAGGGACAAAAGCCGTTTATAGCCGTCAAAGGCCGCCAGGCGGACCTGCTGGCTGGCCCTGTTATTGCTTTTCACGAATTGTGTTTCCAGAATTTTAAGCGCCTCGTCTTCCGGGGCAACCACGCGCAGGCTCAGGATCTCTTCCTTCTCGCCCCGCCGGGCCGCGAGGACTCTATGCGATGGCGCCGCGCTCACGGCTTCCTGCCACTCAAAATAATCGCGATAATTGGCCCCCTCCTGCTCCTTGCCCCGGATGGCCCGGGACTGGAACATCCCTTTTTGGAAATACAGGGCGCGGATATTGGCCCTGGCCTCGGCATTCTCATTGATCCATTCCGCGATGATGTCCCTGGCCCCGGCGAGCGCGTCTTCCGCCGTCTCCACTTTTTTCTCCGGGTCCACAAAGGCCAGGGCCTCTTTCTCTGGGGCCAGGATCTTTTGTTCAAAAATCATGGCCGCCAGCGGCTCTAAGCCCTTTTCTTTTGCAATGGTGGCTCGGGTCCGGCGTTTTGGCCGATAAGGCAGATAGATGTCTTCCAGCACCGCCATGGTATCCGCCGCGAGGATTTTGTCTTTCAGGTCATCCGTGAGCTTCCCCTGCTCCTGGATGGACTGCAGGATGACGTCCCGGCGCTTGTCCAGTTCCCGGAGCTGATGGATGCGGTCGCGGATGGCCGTCACAGCCACTTCATCCAGGCTTCCGGTCGCCTCCTTACGGTAACGGGAGATGAACGGGACCGTGGCCCCGCCGTCCAAAAGGTCGACGGTGGACTGAACACTGCGCAGAGGAATTTTTAATTCCGTGGCGATTCGGGATGGATATTTCTCTGACATAACAAAGGCCCTGGTTTTTCGGATGGCTCGATGATCAACGGCGTGAAAGGTTAATGCGTATCCTGCGGTTCATGGAAAACTGCGGAGAGGCGGCGTCGGCAAGGTCAATACCGGATGCCGACTTTGATTCCGTATTCTTCCGTGTTATTCTTAGGCTCCAACCCGCCCTGGACATAGTCCGGGTTGCCGGGTACGGGGACGGTTTCCCCGTTCCTGGTCAACGCCGCGACATCGGAATCCTCAATGTTCCAGTAACGGACGAACGGCTCGATGAAGAAATCCAGTTGCTCGCCCGATTTCATCAGCCGGAGCGACCCCCGGGCGCCGTATCCCTCGTCCTGCTTGTTTTTCAGGGTGTCGTAATTCGATCCCGCCGGGCCGTCTTCCAAATGGCTATACTGCCTTCCTGACAAAAAAATATCGTATTCCGCGGTCAGGGTCAGGCTCCACCCTGATCCGAAACGGCTGTTCAATTCAACACCACCGGGGATATAGAAATATTTTGATTCACGGTCATACGTCCAGTGGTTGGTTGTTGTCCTGGCCCCTCCGCTGTCATCCTTCAGATACCGCCAGCCCAGGCCGAGAAAGGGCGTGATCCGGTTCGACTCCCCCATCGGAATGTCATAACCGGCGATCCCCCGCATTTCAAGGGCATAGTGGTTTTCGTCATCGTGCGTCCCGGAACCTTCCGACTCATAATCCAGCCATCCGCTGCTGAACCGGCCTTCCAGCCGGTACATATTGATCTTGTTCCCGTCGCCAAAAACTTTCTTCAAGGACGTGATATTCTTGTTTTCCGTTACCCTGTAAGTGAAAGCCGTATTGATCCCGTACATATAGCCCTTCACTTTCATCAATCCCGGCTCGACGTAGCGGTACCGGAAGGCCTCTGTCCCTATCTCAAAGGAGGTCCGGGGATTATCCCGGTCAAACAATGAAAGCCAGGACGGCTTCCCTCGCGATTTTCCGCCTCCGTCGTTCTGGAGGTCCCGGTCTTCCCATGGGCGGATGATGTTCCCGTCCTCGTCATAAACACGCGACGGCCCTTCAATCATGGGTTTCAATTTACCGTCTTTATCCCTCAGGTGGGAAGGAGCATAGTCTGAGTTTAGCTGTCCGTCCTTTTTGTAAAGATGCGATTTCGTCGGGAGGGGATTCTTCTCTTTACCGTTCTTGTCGTACAAGAGCGACTCGGAAAATTCATCCTGGATAAGATTCCCGTTCTCATCCCGCAGCATCGAATAATCTTCGGTATTTTCTTTAATCAGCGGGGATTCCTGCATATTCGACTTGATGTCATACCTGTGGAGCTCTGAATCCTGCATATTACTGTTGATGTCATGCTTGCGCACAGGGGATGCCTGCATGTCGCTTTCATTATCATATTTACGCAATTCGGATTTCTGCATGTCACTGGTGATCTCATGCTTGCGTAACGGGGAGTCCTGGAGGTGATTGTGGGGCTTGGGAGGATGAATAGCGCTGTCGAGTTCCGGCTGTGGATAATCATCCCCTGTCTCAATCTGGAAATCGAGATCCTTCGCCACCGGTTCAATATCCTCCGGTTCACCGGAAGAGACACTCTGGGGAATGGCGATCGCCCGGGCAAGGGGTTCCTGATCCGGGGTTGTTGCAGGACGGGTTTCCCCGGCAGCCGCCATCAAGGCCGCCTCAATGATTTGGTCCCTTGTTTTCCCTCCTCGCCCTCCGCCCTCAACGGCATCGGCGGAAAGGCTGCAAGGAGATAAAAAAAACAGGAAGGGTATACCCAAGAGAATGACAAGAAAATTTTTAAGCGAATGCCTCAAAGGAAGGAGCAGTAACATGTATAAATTATAGTCTTGCCTCAAAGCGCAGGCAAATGAAATTTGGGATATTCTCGTGGGGAGCGGCGGGGGATTTCCAGCGAAACATTAAAATCAGGACACGGCGGCCCTCGAATCTATCTCCAGCCGCCCGGGCCGGGGCTGAATGCCCCCAGCCGCTGGGCCTGCTTTCCGTTTCCGCTTGTCTTCAAAAAAGATTTTTGTGTTGCCGATCCCCATGGCCATGAGTTGCAAAGGATGCCGCCGGAAACAGGCCAAGGCCATCCAGGCATAACTTAAAATGAAGACTTGCTCAAAGAACCAATTGGGCGGAAGTTTAATTAAGCGCTTAATAAGCGGCTTTGTCCACGGAAATTTAACAGCGACCAGGAAAAATTTATGTAAATTGACCAGTTGTTTGATGTTTTTCTGCTTTAAAACCGAATCCTTAAAAAATGTTGTGTTGAAATCTGCGGGGTTGACGTCCTCGATCGCCCCCTCCTCCTTGAGCTGCTTGGTGATAGGAAGGTGCGGGTAGGGCTGAAAAACCGAGAAATACAGAAAATCGGCTTTTATTTTCCGGTTAAGCTCGATAGTCTCAAAAGCATTGTCGATCGTTTCTCCCGGCAATCCGATCATATTCGAGGTCAAAAATTTAATGCCGTGCTTATGCAGCAGGCGGGCCGTTTCTTCGGCCTGCCCGTTCGTGAAACGTTTATTCAAAAGATTGTTCCGCATGACCTCATTGCCGGTTTCAATGCCCATGCATATCCGGGAAACCCCCGCCTCAGCCAGATAAGCAGCGCTCTCATCATCGATAGTATCAACGGTGATGTTGCACACGAACGGCAAGTGGATGCGCTTTTTGTATTCTTGCGCGAACTCCCTGACCCAGCCCTTGTTGGCTGTAAACAGTTCGTCCAGGAAGGTGAATGACCTTGGATTAAATTTCCTCTTCACGTCTTCTAATTCGCTGATGATGTATTCCGGGCTGAATTTTCTGACAAACTTGCCCTTCCCCTGCGACATTTCTTTCAATGTCGTGTTCATACAGTAACTACAGCTAAAAAGGCACCCCCTCCCTGCGATCACGTCGATGGAGTGCAAATTATCAAAATATCCGTATTTTTGATAAAGCTCGCGGTCCGGGAAAGGCAGGACATCCAAATTCGCTATCAGCTCACCCAACGGATTTTTGACAACACCCCCGGAAGATTTGACCCACAGCCCGGGGATGTCCGAGTAACTTTCCCGGCCATCCAGGCGGTTACATAACGCCAGCATGGGGAACTCCCCTTCTCCACGGCATATCATGTCTACGGCCTGATGGCTCATCGTTTCATCCGGGAATAATGTCGGATGCAAACTGCCAAAAATCGTCAGGATGTCCCCGTTGTTTCGCTTGATACTGTTGGCAACTTCCAGGGACCATTCAAAATCCCCCGTCGCCGTCAGGGTGGAAAACATCACCAAATGCGGATTGATGCGCACGATCTCCTCAACAACCTTGTCAATGCCAGAGGCCATCACCAGTTCCGTCTCATGCCCCGCCTTTTTAAGCACGGAAGAAATGGCCATGACCCCGAAATAGGAATAAACAAAACGCTGGCAAAAAACAACCTTGGCCACCTTAATATCCTTTCTACATTTATTGTTCTTAATCAAAAGCCGTCATGTTTTCGCGTGCAAAGAAATGGCGTTACCAATAAATAGGCCTCTTGAAAAGGCCTGACAACCACCGGTCGGCAATGATACTCGACGTTGAGGATATTTTCAACTAAATCAGTCCTATGCCTGTCAGTAAAATCATATATTCCCTTCAGGAAAACAACCTTCTCGGGATGATCCCCCCCCCAAAAAAGTTGTTGTTTGGATTGACTTCATAGACGTTTCCGCTGCACCCAACGCGGCACATTCCTCAATAAGATAGGCATCATTGGGAATAACGTGGGCCATATTTTTTAGCAATAGCGTTTTCTTATAATAAGCCCCATCCTTTGCCAAGACATCAAGACGCTGAGAAGCAAAGGATGCATTTGCGACTAAAGCAGTAAAAAATAATCCCATCAAAAGACGCGTCAAAAGACGTGACTTGGCCATTCTTGTGACATCTGTCACTCCCTTCGCGGCCAAAAGCACAAAAGGAAAAGAAAAAGAAAGGATATACCGATCCGAATACGCAGAACCCGGATACGAGATGCCTCCCGCATAAAGCGCGGAAATCGTTAAAAGCCCTATCAAAAACCACCCTGCGAGTCCGGTCACCATATTGTCACTTTTGTAAAAAATGTTTCGCAGGACTGCGACCGATGCCGCCAGGGCTGTTAAGAGAGTGCCCTGCTCATACTTAAACAAATACGCAATACTGATGTAAAAATTTTCAACTACAAACGAAGGGGCGTAGAGCCCGGCCTTAATAAAATCAGATATAAACATAAAAGGAATTGCGATCAAAACCGGCAAAAACAAGCAAATGGCATCCAGCACTATTTGTAAGCACAATTTTCGACCTAACCAACCCCCCCAGCGATTAACCACTAAAGCCGCCGCTATTCCTGGAATGACAAATATAATGTACGGCGGTCTGATACAAATACTGTATACGCCTGAAAAAAACGCAGCGTACAAAATAAGCCGGATTTGTTGAATCCGATATTCACTGATAAAAAGCAAAAATAGGAGGAAAAAGAACAACCCTGCAATATCAGAAGCTGCGGACATGGAGTAAACTATGCGCGCAGGCAAGCACGCCAGGAAAATAGCCGACCACCATGCCACAATATGGCTTGCAGTCCAAAGCCATGAAATCCTGTAAGCGATCACGACCGACAGGGCCCCTAAAACAATATTTAAAATAAAATAACTGTGCTCAAAATTCCCGGTCAAAAATAAGGTAGCCGCCTCAAGCCAGGCAAATCCCGGGAGCCTTGAGTGGGCGGCCCATGAAGCGGAGACCTCTGGATGAAGGAGGCTGCCTTTCAGCAGTATATCTGCTTTGCCGTAATTTAGAAGATTGGTGGATTGAGAAATATATGTAAACTCATCGTCGTAAACACGATGAACTGGGGGCCAGATGGAAAGACATAGCATGATCGAAACTGCACATGCAGACAGAGAAAACAGCAAACCTTTATCAAACCTGATTTTTTTGTTTTGCAACAAATATACAATAGCAGCACATACAAAAAATACCGCGGCAAAAAATATAAACCCCATCCAAATTAAAACAATGGCGTCGTGCATGAGCTGCTCCACCAATTCTTTCTGCACTTATCAGGAGGTGTTATCGTACGCCCCTCCTTCCGAGAAAATAACCATTCCCAAAAACTGCCGAAGAGACCGGAATCCCTTCTTCCCCACGCCGCTATTCAGCGACGTGCTTCCGAAGTCAGCACCCTCACTAAAAGGTGATGCCAGGATCGGCTTACAATCCCGAATATTGATAAAATTCAAATGGAGAGGCAGGGCGACCTCGTCCCCAGCATGGGGATGTCCTACTACAACTAATAAAACGGAGAGGTCGGGATTCGAACCCGAGGGCCCAGTTACCCAGGCCAGTTGCTTAGCAGGCAACTGCATTCAGCCACTCTGCCACCTCTCCTGAAAGGACTTGTTACGGCAGGAGAAACAGAAAGACAAAACAGCAGGTTCAGGAGTATCCATAGGGTAATTCAAAGGCGGTCATTTCGCAAGCAATTTTTCACAGGGCGGCTCGCGGCGCCCGTTTTTTCTCGAAAAAATCGCTCAGCAGGCCGCCGCACTCCGTGTCCAGGAGTCCCCCCAATACTTCGATGCGATGATTCAACCGTGAATTTTGCGCGATATTCAATATTGATCCGCAAGCGCCTGCCTTAGGGTCCCACGCGCCAAAACAAATCCTGTTGATACGTGCCAGCACGAGGGCGCCCGCGCACATGCTGCAGGGCTCCAGGGTCACGTACAGAGTGCAATCCTGCAGCCATTTGGCCGATAACGCGCTGGCCGCTTGCGTGATCGCGATCATTTCGGCATGGGCCGTCGGGTCCTTGAGAAGCTCCACCTGGTTATGCGCGCGCGCAATGATCCGGTTCTGATGGACAATGACCGCCCCCACCGGGACCTCATCCTGGCTGGCCGCTTTCCGGGCCAGCTTGACGGCTTCCCGCATCATGGCCTCATCTGTCATGCCGCACCTTCATTCGCCGGTCAGATGGCCGGCGGGCAGGCAGGGCAACCTTAACCTGGGTCCCCTTCCTTAAACTGCTGTCAATCTCAACCTCGCCTTGCACGGATTTCACCAGCGACTGCACGATCGCAAGACCAAGCCCGGAGCCCTTGTCCGCTCCCCGTTTTTTTGTAGAAAAGAACGGCTCAAACACTTTTGGCAGATCTTCTTCAGGAATACCGATGCCGTCATCCCGAATCTCCAAAATCACCCTGTGCGTGTGGCGGTCGTAATACGTCCGGATCACCAGCCGCCCCCCTCCGGGCATGGCCTGGATCGCGTTCATCACGATGTTGGTCACCACTTGGCTCATCTCTGTCACGCCGATGGCGGCCGGGTACGGCAACGGGTCCTTCAACTGCAGGCGCGGACGGATACCGGAAAATTTCAATTGCTGATGGACGGTGGATATCACGTCCCGGACAACGCGATTCATATCCACCGCGTTTTCCCGCAGGCCCGCCCGCCGGGTGTTGAGGCTTAAAAGACGATCCGTTGTGGTGTAGCACAACTGCAATTGTTGGGAAATATTATCCAGGGCGTCTAAGAGTTCCGTGAATTCCTTAAATCCAATATATTCAAACCCCCGGGAGCGGTACCGCTCGGTAATGTCTTGGATGCGCGTGTGAATGGCCTTGAGAGGATGCTTGATTTCCTGCGCCGTGCCCGAAACGAATTGAACAATGGTCTTCATCCTTTCCGATTCACGGAGCAACCTGTCCATTTGTTTCCGGCGCCTGACATCCCGGATGACGGCCTGGATCCCCTGGATTCGCCCTTCCCGCGAGAGTGGCGAAATGTTCACTTCCACCGGGATAACCTCCCCCCGGCTGTCAACGGCATCAAATTCCTCGCGGATACCCGCCTCACCTTTCAAAGCCCGGCGCAAGCACGCGTACGCCTTGACGACGGATGGCCCCTTGGCTGCGTGCTTTTCAAATTGTCTCCCAATCAAACGCGAAAGAGGCGTTTTAAGAACTCCCGCCAAAGCGCGGTTGGCATACGTGATCCGGCCGCTCACATCAAAAATGGCGATCCCGTCCGCGGCGTTTTCGCTCAAAAGGCGAAACCGCAATTCCGATTCCCTCAGCTGATTCTGGATGATGATCTGGTGGGTGATATTGCGTGCTATGGAAAGGACGAATTCCTGGTCATGGTGTTTTAAATAAACCGCCGTGATATCGATTTTCTGCCTTTGTCCCCTGCGAGTCTCCCGGTCCAGGACGTAACCCACCGGGGCTTTTCGACGTTTCAGGGGATTGAAATAAACCCTCTTCCAACGGGAGAGAGAAATCCGTGGACGCAGAAAATCGGTGATAAAACGGTCTAATATTTTCGCTTTCGGGTAACCCAATCCCCGAGCCGTCGCCTCGTTGACATAAATAATTTTGCCGTGCCGGTCGGTCACCATCAATTCATCGCCGATCTGGTTCAGGATGTTGTAAAGGAAGGTGAGCTGGTGCTGGCAAGGAAACTTGTTTTTTTTAACCAGGGACATAGGGAGGACGGGTAAAGCGGGGAATTCTGGAATGGAGATTTTTCCTGTGGCCATGATGCGTCGTGTCCGTGGATCCGCGTCGATTATGGTCCATCCTTATCGCGGAGAATATTATCGAAATCGCTCTGACGGAAGAACTCTGCCAACTGAAGAAACGCGCCTGCTCGGGATCGAACCGAGAACCCTCAGCTCCGTAGGCTGATGCTCTATCCAATTGAGCTACAGGCGCAAATTTCCTCTAAACTGTAAAATTTTAATTCAGAACGATTTGCGCCTAGTCCTTGCCGCCTTTTGCAAGGACAGGCGCATAACAAACTGAACCGGATCGGCGCCTCATCCTTGCCGCCTTTTGCAAGGACAGGCGAGATGAAGACCGCGCGATACATTCAGCTGAATCTGCGCATAATCCCTTCTGTCCTTTGCCGGGCAGGCGCATAAAACCGGATTTCAACCTTTACGCATGAAAAATCTGCAGTATTATATCAGGCGGGTTTAAAATGGCAAGGGATAAACACATTCTCGCAACGTCCTACCGCGTAAATATCCTTTTTTTCTCGCCTTTAGGGATCCCCAAAAGCTGATCCCGGTCGAATCCCAGGCTGGCAACGGCCTTTTCAGGGTTACGGCTGTACGCCCGGCAGAACTGGGTGACTTCCTTCATCGTTGTCATCCCCCGCTTGGTCAACTCTTCGAGGATAAAAGCGCGGAGCTTCACCTCCATGATCAAATCTTTGGGAAGAAGCCCCGCCTGCTGGGCCAGCCGGTCCCGGTAAACCGTGCTGGTCGCCATGGTCTTCATCGTGTTGGTTTCATAGTCGTATTTGTAAATCTGGGACAGAAGAATCTTCTCTTGTTCCATCCCGCTGGTTTCGCTGACCTCGTCGATCACGCGGAAAAGCTTATTGCCGACGTGATACCTTTTCAGCACAATAAAGACATCGATGAGCCGGACCAGCTCTTCGGGAATGTCCATGGGCTCGTTCTGAAGACGGATGATGGCCTCGCGGGACGTGAGGGCATGGATGGTCCCGATACAGTATTTTCCGATGTTGGCTGCGGTGATCATGTCGCGGGCCTCTTCGCCGCGGACCTCGCCGATCACAATCCGCTCCGGACGCATGCGCAGACTGTTTTTGACCAATTCCGCCAGCGTGAAGTCCTCCCCGCTCTCCAGACGGGAACAGCTGTAGTCAAAATCCGTATTCAATTCCAGGGTGTCCTCAATAACGACGACGCGCTCGTTTTCCGGGATAAAGCAAAACAGGGAGTTCAGGAGAGTAGTCTTGCCGACCCCCGGGCCGCCCGCGATGATGATGTTAGCCGGACGGATGGACATCCCTTCAAGATAAAGCCATAACTGCGCCGCGATCTCATAATTCATGCTGCCGCGCTTGATCAGGTCGATCACGCTCAACGGAGAAAGCTTGGCCTTGGTGATGGTCATCTGGGGCCCGAAAGGAGACGAAATGATGTTGACGCGCCCCTCCAGATTCGGCAGTTCAAGATTCATCACCTTCAGCATTTTTGTACGCCCGGAAAAAAGGATGAGCTTCTTGATGAAAAGCTCCAGGTCATCCAGCTTCGTAAAACGCTTGTCGATGGACACCAGGCCTTTCTGGGCGTGGTGAATATAAATGGGGTTCATCGAATTGATGATGATATCTTCGACCTCAAGGTCGCAAAGGACATCCTGGATCAGGCCGTACGAAAGGAAATCTTCCACAAACCTGAGACGGGCCGCTTCGACGGAAAGCTCTTCCATTTCCTTTTTAAACCGCCCGCCCTGGTCATTCAAAAAAACGGTCTTCAAGGCCTCCTGGACCATAGAAATGCGCTCATTGGCGCTCTGCAAAACACGCATTTTTCCCAGAAGGACATTGATGAGCTCGGTTTCCAGTTCAAATTTTTTCAGATTATCCATAAAATCCCCGTTGTGGATGATTAGGGTTTTGCAAGGGCCTCGGCCGGCTTGGGCATGGTCACGACCACGGCAGATTTTTCCCAATCCAGATAAGTCTGCGCCAGCCGCTGGATATCCGCCGGGGTGATCTCATCGATCTTTTGATCGTAAGATTGGTAATAATTATACCCCAAACCGTTCAATTCATCCATTGTTGTTACAAAACTCAACTGTTGGTCGGTCTGCAAACCCATCAGGAAGGACCCCTTCAGATACGCTTTCATGTCCGCGAGCTCCTGGTCCGGCACCGGGACGGCGCGGATCTCATCGATTAATCCTGTCAGCTTTTGCCTGACTTCCTCGGCACTGCCGGGGTCGGTCAGCACGTAGAAATAGACCATGCCCATGTCCCTCGCGCCGATGTAGTCGCCCCCCAGGGCATAGGCCTGGCCTCCTTCGTCGCGAATTTGCGTGAACATTCGCCCGCTGAACGACGAACCCAGGATGGATGACAACAACGAAACTTTATACCGGTCGGGGCTGTACAAATCCGGGCCCTGAAAAGCAACGGCGACCATGGCCTGTTCCTTCTCCATCACCATGGCCTTTGTGCGTATAGCAGACGGCGGCGCCTCGGCGACTTTTTCCAGGGCGACATCCTCGCCCCGGAGGCCGGCCATCCGGTCCGCCACCATTCTTAGCACGTCCTGCTTGTTGATGTCTCCGTAAACAGCGATCACCATGTTCTTGGGGGAAAGAAAGCGCGACAAAAAGCGCTGAGGGTCCGGCATCTGGATATTCGCCAATGATTCGGAGGTCCCCAGGGGATCAAACCGGAACGGGTGCTTTTCAAATAAAACTTCCCTGAGGGTTTTAAGCGTCTGTTGCACAACGCTGTCGTCGCGCTGATTGACCGCCGTCAGCATTTCCTCCTTGGTTTTGAGGAAATCCTCCTCGCGAAATCCCGGATTTTGAATGAAATCCCTCAGGAGATCCATTCCGAATTCCGTGTCCTGGTTCAGGACCTGCATGGCAATCCCCATGCTGTTGCGCCCGGAATAGCTCCATAACGATATTCCGTGAGACTCCACAGTCTCGGACAGCTGGCTGGAGGTGAGAGATTTTGTGGATTTGGTCCAAAGCCGCGCTGTCAAATCCGCCAGCCCGTTCAATTCCGGTGGTTCCTGAAGAAACCCGGCCCCCATGCTCAACTGGATCGAGACGATTGGGAAAGCGTGATTTTCTCTTAACAGGACCTTCAGGCCGTTGTCCAAAGTGATCATCTCAACGTCACCTGCCTGTGAAACGCTCCCTCCGGATTTTTCCTCCACGGCCGGTTTGCGGGGCCGCAAAATCACGATCGACTCGCGGGAACCCACAAGATACTGCTTCGCCACTCTCTGGATGTCCCGGGGGGTGACCGCGTTCACGGCATCAATGTATTTCCCCGAGAATCCAAAATCGCCGGTAAACGCCTCATCATACGCCGTGTGGGAGGCGACAGATCCCGCCGTTTGGAAAGCCAGGAGAAACTGGCTTAAAACCTGACGTTTGGCCTTCTCCAGCTCCTTCGGCGCGACGCCCCCTTTCTGAAGAAGCGAAACCTCCGCCTTCACAGCCTCGAGGGCTTTGTCAACCTGCGAATCGTCCAAAACGCACTCGATCTCAAAGGTCCCGCGGTCGACCGGAGTAAAATTTGAGGCGGATACAGAGCGGACCAGGCCTTGCCGCTTGTAGACACTTTGGTAAAGCCTCGAGCTCGCCCCCTGCCCGAGGATCATGGCCAGGATGTCAAGGGGAACCATGTCCTCATGGAGCATGCCGACGCCGCTGTAAGCCATGGACATGCGGGTCAATTCCGTCGAATATTCCTTTTCCGCACGGCGAGGGCCCACCTGCTGCGGCTCCTGGACGAGGTTCCTGGGCTGATAGCGCTGTCGTTGAAAATCCTGAAAGGCCTCCGCGATTTTCGGCAGGGCTGCTTTGCCGTCAATCCGCCCTGCGACGGCAAAGACGATGTTGCCGGGGACATAATGCGTTTTATAATAATCCAGAAAATCTTCCCGCCGGAGCGGCCGCAGAAGCTCCTCGAAACCGATGATCGGCAGGCGATACGGATGCTGCAGATAAACCGTGTCCTGGGTCAAATGGCTGAGGACGCGTTCCGGCCGGTCATTGTGCATCCGCATTTCCCCAAAAACGACTTCTCTCTCTTTTTCGATCTCATCGGCGTCAAATTTCGAATTCATCAGCATGTCAGCCATGATGTCCATCGCCTGTTCGAACTTGTCATACGGGACAGCCATGGTATAAATGGTATAGTCGAAGCTGGTGGCCGCGTTGATCGTCCCGCCCATGGCCTGGATTTCCTGCGAGATCTGGCCAACCCCGCGTTTGGCCGTGCCTTTAAAAAGCATGTGCTCCAGAAAGTGGGAAATCCCCGTCCCGAGATATTTCCCTTCGGTGGCCGAACCGGTCTTCACAAGGGCATAGATCGCGACAATCGGGCTGGAAGGCATTTCGCTGACCAGCACCGTCATGCCGTTTTTGAGTACGTGTTTCTTTGTGGGGATATTCAGCGAGGGTTGTTTGGCGTCAACGGGGGCCTGGAGGAAAGCCGCAAGCACAGCCCAGAGAATGAAAGCAACAAGATGCCGTCTCATCAAGGTCGTCTCCCTTTGCCATCCGGAGCGCTATTCACGGGGGCGATTCCGGTACTCTTTCATGAGCTTGCGGATATCATTGTCGGCATTACGCATCACCTGCGCGCAAATATAAATGATCACGGAAAACTGCCAGCAATCTTCCGGGCCGGCCAAAAGCCCGGTATGCACATTTTCCTGTTTCTGCAAAAGATCGCGGTAATGGGTGATCGCCCGGCTCAACTGCCCTTCATAAACTTCCAGTCGGCTTGTCTTGTTATTGTAATGCATGGAGGGCAGCGTCATCCCCCGGACAAGGAGGAAGTTCATCAGGGACTCTCCCCTCTCTCCCGCGTAATCCTTTTTAAATTCAAATCCTTCAAACTGGGGGAGATTGGGGGGCAGGATCAGCGCAGGCTTTTCAACGACAACTTCGCCGGACCGGACCACCGTATCTCCCTCATTGACCATGGATTCGGACAACAACACATACGGAACACAGGTCTCTTTGGCCGTCAGCAGCGAATGAACGCGCGGCCGGATGATTTCCGTGCTTTTTAACGCTTTTGCCCAGGCCTGATAAATATCCATCGGCTCCTCTGCGGGACGTCAAACCAAACCTATAGTGGACCAGGATCCCTTGCCATGAAAAACCCGGACGCTCACAGCGGGGTTCCCTTCCCAAATAATACGGAGAGGGAGAGATTCTAATTGACTGTTTTTCGGATGTGCAATGTACACAACAATTTATAACTTAACCATTGTTGTTGTAATCGTTTACACATTCTCGGTCTTTCCCGTAACTTCACTCCGTTTCCCCCTATTTCACACTAAGATGGGCACCGTTTGGGCACCATTTTTGAAAATAATAAAACCAAATTTTCAAATTTAAAAACACAAAAATTGTTTTCAATTGTCACTTTTGAACAACTTTAAGTTGTGACAAAAATTTCCTCAAACCCTAAACTTTCGACGAGGAAAAACGATCTAACTTGAAGGGATTATAGCATTATCTTGCGGTTGGATAAATTGAAATCTAAGATTTTTATTGAGGCGGGAAAATCAAATATTAATTGAATTTAAAAATTAATTAATCAAAGCATGCTTAAAAGTTCCACGGCCATTTTGTTTTCTTATTTCTAACCACTGCTCTAAATCCGACTGCCGGAATCGAAGAGCCCCACCGTTCCCTCGTGAACTATTTACTTTGAAATGCGGAATATATCCGTAACATACCCAATTATAAACTGTCTTTGGACTAACCTGAAGCATCTCGCTAACCTCACTAACTTTCAGTAACTTTTCCATCCGTCTCCTCCTTCCTGATCCTTCGCCTTTATTTTCCCAATTCAGAGAACAACTGGCTTAATTTTATTCCAAATGCGTTTGCTATAGACAGATAGTTTTTAAGATTGCCCAATGTTTTATTGGTTTCCATTCTGCTGAGCGTGGCAGGCTGCACACCTGAAATCTTTGACAATTCTCCAAGACTTAAATTTCGTCTCTGTCGGAGATTTCTTAGGGCTTCTCCAATCTTCAAGTTACCACAACTAGAATTAACCGTTTTTAACCACTCAAAACAATGTTTACACTTGACCGCGGCGTCTTGTATTTCTTCTGCACAAAAAGGACAATTTTTCATTGAAAAAGGGATTGGGTCGGCACCGGGCCGCTACCTTCCTCCTCTGTCGCTTGCTTAGACACCTTATCTTTCTTATCAAAGAGAAACTGAACATTACTCGCTGAAATCTTGATTCGACTCTGGGTCTTACCGTCCTTTTCCCAACGATCTTGTTTGAGACGACCTTCGATGATGACACCGTTTCCTTTTTTCAAATATTTAGCGCAGTTCTCAGCGATCACGCCCCATGCCTCAATATTGAAATAGGATACTTCCGTGGTTCTTTTGCCATTCTTAGCGTAACCATGGTTGCTCGCAATTGATATGCCGCAGACAGCTTTTCCTGATGCCGTGTGCTTGAATTCCGGATCTTTTGTAAGGTTCCCTTTAATTTTTACAATATTTAAGTCCATGTCCTATCCTTTCCTTTGAGTAAGTTCTGTTAATGTGTCGGTATTATCATTTTAAATTAATCCTGTGATATTCACCCCCTCTCGACAAGTTCAATCTCCCCATTCAATTCCACTGGAAGCCTTTATGGTCTTATTAGCCTTCTTTGAAGGTTTTTCCTCGATCTGCTGTATGTAATATTTTGCGAAAAGGCGCAACCCCTCTTTCTTATCTTTTTTAGTCTTTTGGCTGTATGACCTGTCCGGCATTTCACCAAAGCAACCAAAATTAACGCATTTCTGAGTACTGTCGCCACGATAAATAAAGTAGCCCTGCCCGAATTTATGCAGGTTTTTAACCTTATCCGGTGGGAAATAGAATTCATTGACCATACGATTAGACGACTCACCGCTATGGATTTGATTGCCGAACTTTCCGCCAGACATCCGGTAGGTTTTTTCCTCTTTAACATATGTGCCCATGCTTCTGGCGATCAATTCGCAAAGCTCCGGATCAGTCTGTTTAAGATAAATTTTATTTAAAGTATTTTCATCAATACGCTTCATAAATGTTTCGGAAATCGCCTTTAAATCACTTAAACTTTGATGGGCAATCGTTACCATCATCCCGCTACTTCTGGCTTTATTGAGAACTTCAACAAACGACTCCTCAGCAAAGGAAGCATACTCATCAATAATGACGCTCACTAAAATGTCTTTGGGAATCTGGCCGATCTGGATTAAGGATGAAATATACCGTAAATTTGCCTGTACCATACGAGCGATACTGACTGCCTGTATCGGGTACGCATTAGTTGGAAGCTGGAAATACACAATCTTCCGCTGGCGGATGACATCCGTCAGAATAATATCGCTATCATCGTCATTAAGAATATCGTCACGATGTGCCAGAAGATAATTATTGAAGCCGGTAACAACATGCTCCCATCCTTTATATTGGTCGGTTAGGCGTTCAATAAGGGTATTGAGCAACTTTAAATGCAAAAATCCTTTTTGGTTTGTTGGCCGAATTTGTTTATTAATTTCTAGGCGGCAGGCGTTATTCGTCAAATACGCATACACGTCCATTGGGGTAAAAGGTCTTTCAAGAGAGTGCAGAACATAAAAAGTGTTGGTAAAGATAGTCTTTGCCGTTTCCCAATAAAACGAATTGTCGTCTTTGAAGTTATTGAAAAATGAATCAATTATTATCTGCGGATCGCATTCCCCTACATAAAGTGGGTTATAGGTGCAGGATTGTTCTTTATGTACGAGTGAAAACAACAATAAGTCTCCACCTCGGCCGATTTGCCCTAGCATTGCGTTCAGCTGGTCAATGGATGAAAGCTCTCCTTTGGCATCCAATATGATCACAGGGCGATTTTTAAGGGCATCCTGATAAATGAGCGGCAAGAAAATACCAGCCGTCTTTCCCGTTCCAGTCATGCCCAAAATTTGAAGGTGTTGGCTTCGCTGAATATCAGGGATACTAACCGCTGCCTTATTTGATTTTGAGGCATCCAAACCGACAAAAGTATTTTCCTGATTTCTTTTGTCTGCATAAAAACTATCCAATTCAGCCTGGAGGTTAAAGGAAACAAACGGGAACGATATAGCCTCTTCCTTTGGATCTGCGGTAACGCCATTCCGCCACATGGTAATTGTATTGAGAATCTTTTCCATATAATGACCTGCCACGAAATAGATCAGATAAATAAGGCCCGCCAAACAACCGATAAATACCAGAAAATACGGATTATTAATTCTTTCGTCTATATTCTCTCGGTATTTGTAATAAAACGACCCGATCAAAAATAGAAAAAAAAGTATCGAATCAATGTTGTTGCTTTTATTTTCTTCCACCGTCTTTAACCGCCCAATGTCCCGGAGTAACGATAACATGCTTATAATGCCCTTCGACCATATCGCCATTTTCATCAACTTGACTGTTAACCCATATCTTTTTAGTTTCCGCTTCCACCCAAACCTTGTCTGGTTCGGTAACTGAAGGGTTTCCTTGACCGTCTGTTGATATCGATGGGGCCGTCCGTGTCTGGGCTTTATGGGTAATCGCGCATCCCGTAAAACTGATAACCAGCATTAAAAACAAAAGACCTCTTTGAAGCATCGCTTTTCCTCCTTTTACAATGGATTAACATCCGACTCTTTTTCAAAATAAACAACCAATTCATTGCCCGCCAAGACAACCGCATAGCCTTTCGCGTCCTCAACTTCTTTTTGAATACGTCTGGCTTCTTTCTCAAAGGTATTGGCGACCCCGTTTAGGATCGCATTTCGTGAGTTTGATTCAACTTCGCTTAGGCCGGTTACGGCATTTGTTGCCGTCTGTTGAAGTCCGGCTGCCAACCCTCCCAAAAAATTCATCGCCATTTGAATAAAAATCTTCTTATTGCGATTATCAATCACCGTTCCAGTCAACCCACCTGACCCATCTTTGCTTAAAGCAATGGCATCAATTTTTAATGTCTTCCCGTCTTGAAAAACAATGTTGTGAAACTTTACCGTAATCCGATCCCTTTGCCGTCCGGCAAACGCTGTTCCGTAAATCCGGGTCCCGAAGGGCAGTAAGAGTTCGCCGTTAAAATAAAAATCCTCCCATACCTGGGCTATCACTGGGGCGTTAAAATTGTTCGTCACGATGTTGTGGATCAGAATACAGCGAACCATACTTCCCAAAGGAACGATCTGCTCAGACTGAGAGTCTTTAGTACCATCGAATACGATCATCTTGGAATTCGAGCGCGGTTTATAAGCCTTTTTAGGCCTTGGAAGCCCTTCTTTTGAACTTTTTTCATCAGTCGGATCGACAATATCGGAATAGTCAATTTTGAAAATATCGCCACTTTTATCCGGAGAATGAGCCGCTTTCACGATATCTCGTTCCTTGATAATGCTTACTTTCGGAGGCTCTTTTTTCTTCTTCGAGGGCTTTTTGTTCTGTGAAAGGAAATAAGAACTAAACACCAGCAGGCACAACAAAATCCACGTTAATACAGTAGGTTTACGCCTGCCCGCGTTATCCGCCTTTAGAAACAGATTAATAACAGATACCTTCTGCATGTCCCACTCCTATCCCAAAAGTGAATTTATTATCCAGAGAAATATATGTACCGGCTAAAATCAGCCATGCCTCTGTCGAAGATCCCGATTTTAGTTGAGTGTCATCAAACGCCACATACTGCGGCTGGAACTTTTGGCCGTTAACATATACATTTGTATTTTTTTCCTTCAATTCGTAGACATCACTAGTTACGTTTCTAACTTTCAAATGAAGGATAACGTGATGCGGATTTTTGTAGCTGAAAGCCTCTATCACGTTTACGTCAAATTTCGGATTAGTGCATTGATACATTAAATCCTTATGTATAAAATCACGCTTGTTAATGTTGCCCAATTCATTCAAAACCGGATAATTTCTGGCCATCTTGATGAATTCACCAACGGTAACTGGCCTCCGGTCTTTGGTCTTTGCTGGTGCGGATTCCTTCGTATCAATAACATAATCGACCTGATGTTCATCACCTATGATCACCTTGTAGTTAAACCGTTGATTGGCCGTAAAGACAAACAGGTTTGTTTCTCCGGACTCCTCCAAAGGCTTAATAACGATACTTTTTGAATTTTGCGGAACTTCAATTTGAATCATGGAATTATCTCCAACACTCACCATCGTCGGCTTGTCCGGAAATTCTAAAACCGTGCAGTAGCCCATGGCCGTGTTGACCTTCAGAACATCCTGTTCTTGAGGGTTTTCGTACAAAACTTTATCATTGGGCAAATATCTGCTGTCCGCCCATAGTGGAGTTGTGATACACAATAAAAATATGAGGATTAAATATTTCATTTCTTTTTCCCTCCGTCCTGATCCTTTTTCTCGACAACATCAAGGATTTGCAAACCATAGGGATTCGATTGAGTTGGATTGACCTTACCAATTTCAAAAATATAGGTAATCTCATCGTTTTTCTTGTTACCATCGGCATTAATGACCCGGACTCCCTGCACTTCGATCCAGAAAGGGTTTTTCTTTTTTGTGATCTTCATCTCCCCAACGATAAATTCCTGGGAAATGTTTTCTTTCTCCATCTTGAACTGATTGCGCTTATAAGATTCAAGTATCGCGTCAAGAGGGCGCGGGGCAAGGTAAGGAGAAATGCCGTCAATCTGATTGGTTAATGAAACGTAGTTAAAATTCAAATATTGACTGACGATCATGGTTGTAAAATCTTTGATAATATCTTCCTCGATCTTGTATTTCTTTAACCTTAAAGCCGACATATGCTCGGTGTCTTCGTACACAATTAATGGCGGCTTTTGAACAGCCGTAGTCAGAATAATTGATAAAATCAAATTTAATGCCAATGACGCGATACCTAATATCGCTAAAACCTGATTGTTTTTCTCAAGAATGACTCGATTAAAAGCTAATTCACTCATTTTTTTATCCTTTGTTATGAGATTTTGAACCCAACAGAATATCTTTAAATACTCCTCCCATTGTCGTTGGGGTCTGAGCAATCGGCGGAACACTTCGGGAAACTAACCGGTCTTGAATTGCACTACCCATTGACCGCAAACCGGATTGTCCTGATCTAAATGCCGTATTAAAAAGGCTGTTGTTGGCCATAAGCCCGGCTACTGCGGCAGATGCGCCCATCCCCACACCGGCAACCAAACTCGATACAATCATGGGAGAAAATACCAGAACAAAGCAAACCGCGAAATTAAGACAGGCGAATTGCTCAATCCCCTGACCGCTCGCGCCAATCTCCGCGCTTAGGGCGACCGCCACAGAAAGCGCGATATGCCATAAAATCGGCCAACAAAGGACGGAAACATAACTGGTAAACCAGCCTTTTAAAGTATTACCCGTGGATTTAAACAGGATCAGCGGCACCAAAATCGGCCCCATTTTATAAAGGATTCCAACCAAGGAATACCGGACGGCCTCCATGACATTTGAAACAACCGCATAGAAAATAAAGGACAGGTTAATAATGAGGGTGTGAAGCGTAAACTTCCCGAACAAGAAATTTGAAACGTTACTCACAAAACTGGTCTGGGTATTGGCTTCATACTCCTTTTGCATATTGTCGCTCATAGCGGCGTATTGGTTGATATAGCTTTGATCAGGGTTAATCTTTTCATCCACTCCGATCACAACATCACGGGTTGTGTCCATAATCCATGTATAATTTTGCAAAAGAGCAAAGCCAATAACCAGACGTATTATGACATCCGACCAATTAACGGTTGTATTCAGGACATCTAAATAACTCCTAAACACCGCGACAATAAACAGCGCGGTGAGCATATAACGTCCGGCATCCAGGGCGGTAAATAAATCGGTTTTAACTGCTGTGATTACGAGATCCATAGTCTTTACATCTCAAAGGTTTTGGTGTCCACAATGCCCATAAAACGGCGAACACCGAGGTTTTCTTTTTCAAACTGCACAATTTCTTCTTTGCGTTTCAAGTTTTCATTGGAATTCTCAATGCTTTGACCTTTAAGCATTTGAGATAGAAGAAAAATTGTATGGTTTTCCATTTGGATCAGCTGAGCCATTTCTTGAGCGATTTGCTTTAACGCTCCCTTTTCGTTCACGTTCTTTGAATTCTCAATGAATTTTTGGGCATATTCGGAATTTTGCTGATAAAGCTGTTGGTAGCTGTCCGCAATGGTAAAACCAGAAGAATTGATCTTGTCGGACATATCAATACTGCCAAAGACCTCTTTAGCGTTGTCCATCCAGTTATCCAAAGATCCAAAAACATTTTTCCATTGGTCGGATAAATCTTCAGCGGTATCGATGTACTCTTTCACAGTATCCAGAGCCTTGTCGGTTTCCATGACCACGTTACGAAAATCACTAAGGAAGCCGACTTCATCAATCCCCTCACTAGCCTTTTGAGCAAGTTGAAGAATGTTCTGGGTATTAGTAAGTTGGGATTGCAGAAGCTGGACAGTGTTTAAAACTTCCGCCAGGCGTTTAATATGCTCCGCTGTTTGAACTGCGGTTTGTGAATTGATGGCCGCAATAACGGAAGGATCAGAAACCACAAATTGAGCGTGAGCATCTAGACAAGATACACAAAGAAGCAAAAGTGAAGAACTGATTATTTTTTTCATCGGTAATCCTCCAAGGTTACATAATGGGATTCATAAATCACATTATCCTGTTCCCTTTCGGGGACTTTAAACGTGCTTAAGTGCTTATATTCACCATTTCTTTTGAGGGCGCATTTACCTGTATTGTCGTTCCAGTTTTGTACTGCGATATCCACTTGAGCCTGATTGTAGCCTTTCTCATAACCCGCTTTGTACTTCTTGTTCTCGGTATTTTCCTGAACGGTGGCAACAATGGCTCCGGACGCACCTCCGGCGACACCCCCTATGGCCGCCTCTTGAGGGTCTTTATGGTAGGAATAGCCGATTCCTGCCCCTGCCGCTGTTCCAACTGTCGTGTATCCGATTCTTTTTACACTACATCCCATTAATCCAAAACACACCATAACTACTAATGCCATTCGAATAACCATTCAATCACCTCGCTTTCTTAAAAGTTTTCTTTTGTGTAACCAACGCCGTGCGGAAATTCACCGGCGCACTTAACCAAAACCTCATACATTTTTAAAGACGGATTTTCTTTTTTAATTTTTTCATAAAAATTTAAGTCCATCGAATCGGATGTAGCCACCCAATACTCAATCGGTGTAGGACAAATAACCATTTTTGCGCTGATATGATTCAATTCCTTAGACTGCGAGAAAAAGACTTCTGAATATTCGCCTTTTCTGATCTGCAAAGATTCAATCAACCGGCGTTCCTGTTCGTTAAAATTAAAATACTCGATAATCCCTTTAACCGCCGGCATGGAATTCTGCCTTAAAATAAAGCGCGTATTCGAATTGCCTAAAATGGCATGCTCCAATCCGCCGCCTAAGAAATCATTCAGAGATTGGGTCACGGAAATCGCGCCTGCTCCATATTTGCGGAATGTCCGGTAACATTCGGCAATAAACTTGGCCGATTCCGGTGTACTTAACAGCTTCCAGCATTCATCGAAGATGACAAACTTCCTGCGTCCGGGCTCGCTCATGATCTTGCCCCAGATGAAATTAGTGACAATGGTGAGCATGGCCGACTGCAAACGCTCAAATTTCTCAAGGCCTTTAAGGTCAAAACAAATAACACTTTTATCCAGAGATATGGTCGATTTACCATCAGTATAATTACCGTACTGGCCGCCTTTAAACCAGTTACCCAAAAGTCCGACAACCTGTTCATAAAATGGCTGGAATTGCTTATGTTCTTCAGATACCTTTTTTAAGGCCTCCTTGAAGTCGGTTAAAACCGGATAATCGGTTAACTGATAAAGGCGGTTAACACTGCGGAATATATAATCTTCTACAATTTGATCTGAACCTTGAAACCGTGAAACCCCTCCCATCATCTGCTCAATGGTTTTAGTCTTGATAATCAGGATCTCATTCTGTTCTTCTTGTCTAAAATCGCTAATCTTCCTTCCCAGCGACAAATCAAAAAGGTTGATGGTAAATTTTTCTTTCAATCCCAGGTCGATGTATTCCCCATCCTTTAAAATTACCTGCCGTTTGTATGAGCCACCCACATCAATAAAAATTTCGATAGGGTCATTCTTGCTGTATTGATTGATGATCTGGTTTATAGTAAAACTCTTGCCGCTTCCAGAGGCACCGATAACTACCGTGTTGAAAGCGGATAATTTCTCACAAAAGGGGTCATAAGTAGCCAAACCGTGGGTTGTATTAAAAAACAGGCACTCCGCGCGGCCGCTTCCCCGGAATTCCGAGAAAAAGGGCAGAAAATCTGCCAAGTGAACCGATTTAAGCAAAGTCCAGCGTGAGGATTCTTTTGTCCATCCGGGAAGCATGCTGATAAAGATGGGTTTGACCGAGCCCCAGCGTTCATCGTGCATTTCGGTCCCGTTCATGGAAGAAAAAAGCCTTAAAACTTCCGCTGTCCGTTTTTTGACTTCTTCAAACTCATCGGCATAGACATGAATACTTAGATGCATACGAAACAGTTTTTGATTGCTTTGCTGGATTTCTTCCAGCAGATATTCGTATTGCTGAACCTTGGTTTGGGCGTCTTTGTTGACAATACCGAACATTCCCTGAATATTGCCGTACTCCCGCTTACGCATTGATTCAATTTTGTTTCTTCCCCATTCTTTGGCCGGGGCTTCAAAATTGACCACCACATCAAATTCAGGGAAAGAAAGGTTATTAAGTTGGGAAAGCATGGCGGGCGAGGTTGCCTCGGGCAGGACTTTTAAAGAGATGAATTTATGGTAAAATCCGCCAAATTGTATGTACTCGCCTTTCTTGTCGTCAATACATAGGTCGGAACAGCAGACCTGTCTGGCGAACATTTCACTATTTTTTGGTTCTGGGCACTCAATGCCCTGTTTCTGGCGGTCGGGATTCAAGTATTTATAGATAAGTTGCATCATCCCGTATTGGTCTAAAACTTTTGTCTGGAATCCCGCACCGTTCAGACCTTCCTCTATGTTATTGCGTATCAAACGGAACTCATGCTTAAAGGACTCAACTTCTTGCTCAGTGAATTTTTTTCGGTCGGATAAAAATATAACCTTCTTTTGTTCCGGCTTAAGATAAGCAAAATTCACGAATAAAAAGCACCGTCGGCGCCTGAACAATTTAGCGGCGGTAATTTCCTCAAATTTTGCAATTCTTTGGCCGTGCATGGTTTTAATCAAGGGATGATTAGTTTTGATGTTTTTGTGTTCGTTAATCTCTTTCTGAAAGTTGCTATCGAGCGTGAAGTAGATTTGGTAGGTAGTCCGATCCGGCAAACCGTTTATGAAGGTTTCCATCTTTTGAGAGTACCCAATCAGCTCTTCTTGGGAAAGGCTGTCAAGGCCGGGGCAAGAGACTTCATATCCGGTTGAAATCGAATCATCCTTAAAGATCAACAACCCGTCTTCAAAATGACTGTAAGGAAGCAACGATTGAAGCGGGTTAAGCTTGATATCAAACTTCCTTCCCCGGATGGAATGTATGATCATTTGTGGGAAGGCCGTAAACTGCTTTTCTTTGAAAAACCAATCCAGATAATGCTCAGTTGCGTTTGCCGGTTTCCCCTTCTTGATAAGTATCAAAAAAGCACTTAACCCTCCGGCAACGGCCCAGATCACCATGTTGTTGACCTTTACCATTTGAAGGGTTAAAGAGATACCCACCACAATGAATATGTCCCATCCTTCAAACCCGCATACTACCATCCGGTCTTGCAAATTGCGTAAACAGCGTTCCATATAAACCCGCATTGGATTATCCTCCGAAAGATGCGCTGACAAATTCGACTATTTGAGGCGCGGCAAACATGATGAGTGTTCCCATTAAAGCCGCGAAAAATAAAAAGTTATTGCCGATGGCCTTCTGCCATCCGGCCACAATCAAAAAAATAATGGCTAACGGTGTACAGATTGCCTGAATTTTACTTTGGATATCGTCAATGCTGTCCTCCAAAGCGGCAAGCGCAGGCGTGGAATGAACCAGCACCAGTCCCGCAGCCAGAAAAAAACACTGAAAGTAGCCGGATTTCAGAATTGTTTTTAAGGTGTTCATTGCTTTTCCTCCTTGTTGGTTGGGTTTTTGGAGTATGTTTTGTAAAAACTCTCTAACGTCACAAATTGAAAATACAGGCCAACTTCAGAGAGCTTCCCCGCTATTGCCAATTTTTCCTCTACTTGTGTAAGCTCTTCCCTGATAAACTCGTTCTCACAGATATAAATGACGTTTTTGTTGCCAACGTCATGCCTCTGGGAGTAAGAACGAAATATCTCTTCATAACGGTCTTTGTTCTTTAAAGTACGCTCGTATTCAAGAAAGAATTTTTGACGGGTTCCATCCGTGCGCCGTCGCCAGAAAATCGCATCAGGTATCTTTGTGTTAGCGATTCTCCCCCCTATGGGCGACGGTAACGCACGAATGAATTTTTCTGACAACCACTGGTCAATAGCTATATTAGAGGTCTTCTCTAATGCTATGCGGATCCGGTTGATTTCTAGATTGTGTGGGACTTGGTATAGAAGAAGCGGCTTTACTTCAAGGGCCGGGATATTAGGGAAATACGTCTTTAAGAGATCAAATAATTCAGGTTTATCGATATACCAAACACCGTGCTTAATATGACCAAATTTCGCATGCCCAATTTCAAGTTGGTGCAGAGTTACGCGGATCGTGGCAGATTTGTTATTATCAAATAAAGCACGGTTAATATCATCAACCGTCACAACGCCCTGTTCAGCGATGAATTTAAGAATACGAATTTTTTGAGGAATAAGCGCCATAAATTCCTTAACAAAAAAATACCCCTTGAGAGAAAAATCCTTCAAGGGGGATGAAAGAAATTAGGGTAGCGACGGCTAAATTTTTAAGAACTGTACTGCTACAGGGGATTTTTTACGACTTTAACCGACTGGGGGTATCGGATAATTTTGATTAATCATCAAATTATAGTGAAAGAATAACACATAATTTGGTTTTGTCAAGCACAATTTTTCGGTAAGTCAACAATATTTTGATTTTTCTTCAATATTAAATTTATTGGTCTTCAAACCATAATACAGACAAAATTAGTTCATCTAAAATTTACTATGTCAAAATATTTTCGATTCTCTGCCTCCCTCAACTATGCAACATCTAACCGTTTAAGAGCCCATTGCCCTAACTTTTCGCAATAAGCATCAATATCGTGACACTTAATACTTTCTTTTCTGTGCGTCCAAATTCCTATCAAACGCAAAAAATCATTGTAATTCGAAATAATTTTAAGCCCTTCAAATTTATCTCCGCAGGGCGACAAATATCGCATATCTCCATGATGATCATAGCCCAAGAATTTCTTTGCACAATTGCGAACCTTTTCCCATGGTAATAAATACATAATTTCAAAGATATATGTTGGAGGACTTATCGGAACAATATCGTAGGCATTAACAACACGATAAATGGGGGGTTTGATATCCTCGCCAAATTCTTCATTCCCAACCTTAGGACTGCCATACGTATAACATGCTGCCAAGTTATCAGAGTTTAAAGCACGTGTCGCAATCAAAGCCAGCGCTCCACCAAGAGAATGCCCTGTCACGTACAATGCAAAATCCTTTAAAATATCAACAGCATTATTAATGTCCGTCTCAACACATTTAAATGCCCTATAAAAACCATCATGAATCTTCACACCATTTTGATCTTGATAAAAATTTACTTCCAAGTCTGTCACAATATCCCGAGGATCTTCCTTTTGCGTTCCCCTAAATGCCAACACCGCCATTTTATCCTTGTCTCTCTTGACCAAAAAAGCTTGAGTCCCATCACAATTAAAGGATCGAACTAATTCAAAGTCCGCTTTTAAGAGTGCGGTTTTTAATTCAGCATCGCTAGTCTCAAATATTAAATATGCCAGCCGAGACATTTCTGCCATGAGCCAAGCCGTACGATCACTATATGCAGCTCTCTTTATTGGAGGAGTCAATAATTCTGGGTATTTAAAATAATCATCCATCCTAGTAATCTCTCTAACAGTTGAATAAGTAGAACTTATTCATTACAAATTATCTGAAAATCCGCTTCGGCAGTCTTTTTAAGATAAAGCTCTGTAGCCCCTAATAATTTTAAAATATCATCCGTTACCTGAGATTTCTTAAGCCCTGGTTGAACAATGTGAATCTCAAAGGAGATCTTCGAATGTCTTGATTGTCGTTTCAATCTAATGAGTTCTTTCCACCCGCCTTTTATAAATCTTGTTTTCCCTTCTTCTTGCCATTTTGCTTCGCGACGTCTCAAGTGATCCATAAAGAAGTCAATGCCATTATGCTTCCATCTAATAGATTTTTGAGCTTGCCCACACAGTTCATAAAAATCTTCAATTCGAGCGCCCGGCGTATCCTCAGAAGAAAATTTACAATGAATAAGGCGTAATTTAATTAAATTATCTGATTCCTTCCGTAAGGCTACAATGTCTGCGGCTTCTCTAGCTCCATCGTCATTGATAATAATGTCAAAATCTTCGCGAATCTTTTCAATCATTTTGTACTGAATACTATCGCTCTTGCGCTCTTTCTCCTCAGATTCCACTTTAATATTTACACCACTCCAATCCTCTAAAATTAATAAATTTGAGTCATAAACACCTTCACACGTCGCCTTAACGTAATAATTGTTGTAAGAAAATGACCCGTCACTATATGTGACCACAAAAGGATCTTTCACAAGATAATCAATTAAGGCGACCTTAGCACCTCCTCCTATCTTGACCGAAATTTCCGATCCTTCGCTAAGAGTATATCGATACCCATGAGGATCAATCTCCAAAGCGTATATTGCAAACGTATTTCCTGCAGAAAGCTTAATTTTAATAGGGCCATCGGCTGAATAATCGTGAATTGATAATTCGACGTCATAAATCTTTTGATCGCTACTTCCAAAAGATACAGCAATGCGTTCTTCGGCATTCCTGATAATTCCCTCACCCCATTCTATGGAGAGAGGAACCAATTTAGGTCTTTCTTTAATTTCTTCCGGCCGCAAAAACTGCTTAATTATTTCATTTTCTTCGAGCTGATCATTTGTAAGCTTACTTGCAATATGAAGACACCAGTTACGCCAATCGGCTATCGTTCCTCCCCCACGCCCCCAAAGCTTCCCCTTTCGTGAAGAACATCCATAAGAAATCTTTTCACCATCTTCATAGCCCCAGCCAAAAATATTATTCAATTCGGACTCAGATTTTTCTACCTGCGATAATCCCACAGCTACATCAGGGCCAAAATACATTGTGTATCTGATCGTTCCCGATTTAGATGCCCCAAGATTACTGACCATGGGTCTTTCAACATTTGAATACACTCTAAATACCGATGGCCCGCTTAGCAATTGAACACTTTCACCACAAACTGCCCGACATAATGCATTAGTATTAATGGCATCATAATTACTGGAATGCAAAAACAACAATTGAAGTTCTTGGTTCCAATGAACTATAAAGAGATCGAATAATAAATTCTTTATATCTCGATATTTTCCCCAAGAAACATCATCCTGTTTTCCTAAAACAAAAACTAATATCTTTTCCGAATTGCTAATGGCTGGCCAACAATCACATTTCTTAGGAATTACTCCCCTAAATTGTTCCGGAGTCCAAGAAGTACACGTGGTCTTGTAAACGACCATCGAATTGGAAGGCCTTAAATTCCAGAGTGGAATATTCTTAGTTAATTCACCTGAAAAACTACCTATAACATTTTGAAGTTCTATTGTTTTAGCAATTGTTGATTCACTATGGCGTTGCAAAAGGATATTCCAATCAGAATCCTCGGCATAGAGATTTTCTAATCCTTTTTGCACTTCAATATCAGCAATGTTTACCACCGCACTTGCATTACCTAATCCGGAACCGATTCGGGTAAACCTTCCAGTAAATTGTAAAGTTATAGCAAGACTTTTATGGATATCGTGAATAGCTGCTATTTTAAAATTGGGCAGATCAAAACCTTCTCCTAACATATCCACACATACAATGATTCGCGAGGCTCGATCATGAAGTGATTTTAAGGCATCTGCCTTTTTCTTGCCTTTTAATCCGGAATAAAGAATCACTGGATTATGTTCTGAACCTTTTTCTTGATATATTTTCAAGACTTCGTCGGCCTTTTTCTTGTTACTGACTCTTGCCATTAATAAATGGTCGTAACCATTCTTTATATCTTCATTTAAAATGAATATTGCTTTTTCTGCGACCTTAAGATCTGACAGGTCTTCATCAAATTCCTCAACAGGAATAAGGCCAATTTTCTTAAAATAATTATTTTGTTGAGCCAAACTGAGTGGATAATTGTAGATTATTTCGCCACCAATCTGTTTCTTGTCATTACGGAATGGAGTCGCAGTAAACTGTAGAGTGGGCTTACCTGGGAACAAATCAACTATCTGCTTCCAAGTTTGCGCGGCAAGATGATGTGCTTCATCAATAAATAAGTGTGAACAAAGCTTTGTAAATTCGGACTGAACATCGGGAGGAAGTTTATTAAAAAGGCTAGGAGTGGTTATTATTACATTGGCTTCTAAGACAACCTCTCTTGCCGTTTCTACAGAATTTATACCTTGCTGTAAAAGCAGAACTTTTGGCTTTAATACAGATTGATTAATTGCACCAATCTCGAATAACTTACCAAGCCTTACAAATTTCTCAAATAATTGTTTTCTTAAAATATCTGATGGAACTATAACTAAAATTCTGCCACATTTACGATATATCAGCGTAGCCAACATTGTCTCAGTCTTGCCAGTACCTGTGGGCATAACTACCATTGATGGCTTGTCTTCAACCGTCCACCGAGCTGAAATTGCATGAAGAGCACCTAATTGTGGTTGTCTTAACCCTGCCTTTCCAGAATTGACATCTTCTTCTACAAAAGAAAATCCATCTTCCCACGTCTGACGAATTTGATCCGACGAATAATTTTTCCCCAAACAAGGATGCTTCATCCATACAAGAACTGTGCTCTTTGAGAGTTGATTTATATCGTTAAGTTCTCCTTTTGTTTTCAAACAAAATTCATGGGTATCATTTTTAAAATGTGCTCTAGGGAGGCACAATAAATATTCTCTTTTCGACTTATCCTTTAAAATATATTTCTTTGTAGATTCCCGAAAAACTTCAACCTGATTGACTTGATCGACCTCTGCAATGTGCAACAATAAATTCCTTCCAACTCTTTTTTCAAAAAGCTTTAAGGCTGGAATCTTAATATTGCATGTGCGAATTGAAGAACCCGTCATAATATTTAGAATAAAACTTATTCTTCCTCAAATGATCTTTTTTCCACATCTAGCTTTTCTCAAACTCCGCATTCTTGAAACGTAAGACGTTGGAGTTTTCCTTGACCACCCGTTGAATTTTCTCGTCGAAACCGTTGGCTGACTCGGCCTGAACTTCAATTGAGATTTTCATCTTCGCATCGGGCTTGATCACAAAGTGCTGAATAATTTCATCCACTATCCTGGCAAATTCATACTTAGCGCGAACCGGATCGAGTTCGACCGTACCATAGAACCTCTTCTTCAAAACTGAACCACGTCCCACCGGCGCCTGCCCGGTTGAAATCTTCGAACCATCCAACCCTTTGGTTGGTTCGGCAACTCCTCCGGTCGGTTGTAAAACTTCTTGGGGCTTCTCATATTCAGCGGCATATTTTGCGGCCGATGACGGCTCAACCAGCAATAAAGATCCATCGAGGATCGGCGAACCACCGGCGCCAAAAACGAAACCAACAAATTTCGTTCCGTCTTTGCCATAAGCAAACCCGAAGAAGTCCTTAGTCCCTGCTCCTGCGATCAAGGCATTTCTAAAAACACCGTCATCCCGCAACCGTGGTAAATAAAGATAGCAGCACATCTTCTGCCAGACATCCATTGCGCCGACTTCTTTCGCGTCCGATTTCCAAAACCATCTCTTAAGAAGAGCGGCCAAATGAATAGGCGCCCATTCCGAAATCAAGAGTTCGTTTTCACGCAACACGCGCTCGATCTCGACCGAAAAATTCGCTGCCCCTGGGTTAACTTGAAAATGTTCCCATTGAATATCCGATAGACCTTTGCCGTTGCGATCTTCCTGCATAGGCGCCAACACCCATTTATAGGCCTCGCGGATCATCCGCCGGATCGCGTCTCCCGCCTCTTCGAGATACTTCTTTGCCTGCCGGGTCTGCAACTGATCGAGATTCAACTTCATTTCAGCTACATCATCCACTATCGACTGCCATGCAAGCATTGTCCGGACCTGATCCTTTAACCTGCTAATCGTATCATTATCCGCTGCCAGGAAAATCAACCGGTTCTGCTTCTGGCGCGGCTGCTCGCCACGGCTCCTCAATATCTCTTGGGCTCGTTCGACCGCATTGTTAACGGTCTTTCCAAACGAAGCATCCGGAGGCAATACAACCAATCGCAATGACCAATCATCGGGGATATCGCTGCTGCCGGTAAAAACATGAACCCCACCGAATGTTCCTTGACCTAAAGCCCGTTGTAATTGATTTCGGATAACCGGGAAAACTTCTTCCTTTTCCTTCTCGATAAATCGACGCTTGCGTTCTTCCATCTCACGGCGCAAGTTGGTCCGGGTATCAAACCAAAAACGATCGCTCGAACTGTTGAGATAGTGCAAAGTGTCGACCAGCCTCTTCAATGCATCCTTGTATAGACCTACCTGTTGCCCGGGCTGGATACAACCCAGCACCACATGTAAGGTATCTACTCCTCTGACGCGCTGACTCGAGTTGGATGGTGCGCTCCCTAAAAAGATGGTCCGCGCCACGCGTCTACAAGCTTGGACACTGCCAAATCGCGTATCAAATTTTTCAATACTGGTCGTCTCCGCGCGTTCACCGTCGATATCCTCTTCCAACACCGGATCCCATCCCTGAGGGAGATAATAAATCGCCTCATTCCGGACATCGGCATCGTAAAGCGGGATGTTGCCGGGCTGAATAAGATAATCCTTGTTTCCATCGCTCCAAAGGCGGTGAATGACCTTGGCCATAAATTTTAAAACGCCGCGCGTCCTTTGGAAATTATCCAAAGTCGACCAATCGCTATAGAGTCGATCAAATACCTCCGGATGAATCGGATAAGCCTCAACCAATCGATCATAATATCGACTCTCTTGTGTCTCCTGCGGAAATTCGGCTCCATTAGCTATATATTCATCCGCATAAGCGCGGCACACAGCCTCCACCGATGACTTGTCATTAATGCTCGTGAACAATCGTCGTCGAACGATTTCGAAGGCCTCCTCGGTCGCCACCGGTTTCCAAATTGCCTGAACACGTGCAAAATAATGTTCAAGAGAATGTAAAGCGTTGATCCCACGTTGACTCCCGGCCTCTTTATCCGATTCCGGTAAAGATGCCAACAAAACGGCGTTTGGCACTGCCTTCATAGCCTCGGTCAAGGCCTGCAGAAACGAAAGATTAGAATCAAATGTGCCTCCGGCAAACGATTTTCCCTCTTCAAATTGCCGAATATAAGCGACCAGTTCATCGATCAAAATTGCACATGGCGCATATGTCGATATCAACTTGATCAAAATTTCTTTACCCGGTGAAGTGCCGCTGGTGTCCGCATTTTTGACCAATTCGTATCCTTCATCGCCACCCAATTGCCACGCTAACTCACCCCATAACGTATTTACAACAACACCGCCTCGTTTCTTGGAATGATTGGGAGACATTTTGATACCATCCAACACCGCGACCTTTGCCTTCGGTAAATCTTTAATTTGGGCATTATCCAATATCGATGCAATACCTTGAAGATTTCGAGCCACTATCTCTCCCTTGGCAATATGGTATACAGCAAGGATAGTGTGCGTCTTGCCGCCACCGAACGCTGTCTGCAACTGAATAACCGGATCCCCACCGCGGCCAGAAAGCCGCTTGACCACAGAGTCCAAAAGTAAACGCATGCCCTCTGTAATAAATGTACGTTTAAAAAATAGATCCGGATCCTGATACTCTGCGGTCGCTGTCCCATCGTGAACGCGAGAAATATCAGCGGCGAATTCTGCCTGCTGAAATGTTCCTCTTAAAACATCCTCGTGGGGTACCGCGACTTCGCGCCAAGGTTTAAGCGACATTGACCTCTCCTGTGTTGAATAAGTCTTTTTGTTTTTCGGCATTTTCTGCCGCATGAGACGCGTTCTCGATAGCCTCCCATGAGGTAATTAATTCGTTATATGCTCGGGCGTCATCCGCCCAGCCTTTACGTTCACACAAAGTATAAAGTCGATAGGCAAGTTGACGGGTGGCCTCGCTTTTGGTAATCATTCGTGATAAAAGGAATCCCGCTGCCGACTCCCCGTCAGAACGAAGCGCGCGAATTAAATGATGCAGGGTTTCCCAAACAGGAATTCTCTTATCTGTAGCTGGATTCCAATCACCGGGATATTCAGAAAATTTAAGCAAACGAACCTTGCCAGCTTTGGCCTCAATCACACCCGACTCACGAACGCCTTCAACAGTGGTCCCTTTGGCACGCGCCAAAACATCCGCCTCGCCAAACTTATTTTCACTCCAACCAAATGTCTCAAACCAATGCAAACAAAACTGTGTATCGTGATCAAAGTCTTCTTCAGCAAGAAAACGATTAATTAACTGCAATGCTGTTTTAACGGACATCAGCTTGCCATCAGCCTCTATCACAGCAGAATATTGAGAAAAAATTGCCATACCGGGGCCAATAATTGATTGCGAAAGATCAACTGGCGCCACCGGTGAGTTCTTCTCGCCACGCGTCATATCAATTAAAGCCTCAGGTAAAGATGCATTTAATTCCTTCAGGAAATCTCGACGAGAAACAGTAGGCGCGTTAACTGATCGTTTACGACAAACAAGAACAATGCTAGAGGCTAGAGCATTTGTGCCTGAACCAATCATGCGATTACTAAGCTCAGTGCGCATGGGCCAAGTACCCGTAATGGCAAGTCCAGCACGTAACACAGCTTCTAAGAAAGTTTCCCAACCTGTGCTTGATGTGCCTTTTTCGTCAGTAGTTTCCGATTGCTTAAAAGCATAATAAATTGTTAACGGGAAAGCTGGATGTGATTTAATTGCAAAATTATGAACAGCTCTTGTCATCCCATCTAAGAAGAAAGCTTCAGCTTTCTCTTTACTACCATGACGGTATGGCGCGGCTATTAATTCTTCAGTCTTCGGAACAGCCATCGTAGCGTAAAGATTTGGAAATGTTTGCATCAAGCTACGGCGTATCCAAATATAAAAAAAATCAGATAAATCCGCATATGCGATGTTGTCGTAGTATGGAGGATCAGTAGAGATCACCTTTAAATCCGAAACAGATTGAGATTGTGCATCAGCCTGGATTGCTACTCCCGCTTGCTTTGCGGGTGTTGTTTCGAGAGCTTTCCAAGTCCAATCAATCATGGCCATCCAATTGCCGGTCGACTCACAAAAAGGATTAGCTTCTGCATAATCCCAAACCATAGGGATAGCTTGACGCCCGAATGTATTGCGCATCTTCTCACCTGACTGATGCCAACTACAAATCGAAGACCAATAATCTGAACATTTGTCAACACCGAAAGCCAGATATACACCAACCGCTTGAGCATAAGCTGTTGCTCCAGTCCCACCATTGTCTAAACTTTTTCCGTCGTCTTCCATTCCAGAAGAAACTGCATCTTTTTTAATTTTTAAAACTGTTTTCTGCACTAAATCAGAAAATGTAGTCAGCGCCACCAATTGGCGGGGTGAAAAAAGTTCATGCCAATATTTAAACCCATAGCCGCGTCCACTCAATAAATCCTTACTATCTTGATTCATTTCCATCTCGGGACATCCAGAAGGGGTTGCCTCACCGGCACTAGCCTCATGTTCCAGGGTGGGGGAAAGATAAATTCGGCCTTTGGGACCCTCAACTACAACAGCCATTAACCGTGCATCTGAACGCTTCTCTTTAAATTCTGTTCGAATATAATTTTGCTCAATAGGAGAATTAGATAATAAACAGCGAAAATTTGCGCCACGTGCGAGTTTTGTTCCATTCTCGATTAACTCAATATTCTTCGGCTTCCCCATGCGAACCACAAAACGATACGTATTACCTTCAACTATTGGTTCCACGTATGCTTCTTTTCCTTCTTTAGTAGAAAGAACAAAAGTCGACGCCAATGGAACATCTGCATGAGAATAAGCAGGATTTGGACTTTTAACTGTTCGAGTCCATAACCATGCAATAACTGTGAATTTTTTTCCAACGAAATTTATCAAATCTGGTCGTTCTTTAATCATTTCCCTTTTTATTTCGAGTTGTGGATATAAACGTCCAATTCGTTTATATGCTTCCACCTGCATCCATTTGCCATAACGGCGCACATCTTCAGCCAATCCTTTTGCCCCTATCCATTTTTTTTGAAAAAGCTCTTGTTTATCACCTGATGGTAATGGGCCAACCGGAGGAAAATCGGCAAATTTGGGTGGAATCTCAATCATCGCTTTATTGATTGTTACAGCCACCGGGTTAAGATCAGAAGCATATGACTCTAGTCCCAATCGCTGTGCTTCAAGCGGAATTGCGCCACCTCCCGCAAAAGGATCATGGAACGCTGGTAATTTATCGCGATTAAAAAGTTCATTGGCCTGCGGGTGATCTTTATTAAGTTCACATGTTTCACGCCAACTCCTTCTAATCTCCACTCGTGCGCGTTCTAATATCTCCTCATCAGTTGTACTTTCCCATTTAACCAAATCACGAATGATCTGAAATAATCGCTCACGCTCTTTCTGTGCCGCATCCTTTTTAAGCCCACTCTTAAGGCTACGATCATATCCAGGGTCATTGACCATCTGGGCAAAGATCACTGCGCGTGCCGCAGCCAGCGGCCGTCTAGCCCACCACAAATGAAGTGTAGAAGGATGCCCATGTCGGATCGATTTCTCCCTCACGGCCGCGATATTGATATCATCAAGCGGAAGTGCCACTTCAATTAATTTTTTCGGAGACTTAATTTCCATTCGCAAAAAACCTCTATCTCGATATTTGTGACACTTTCAATAAATCATCGATAGAATAATTTATGCTGGTCACAGCCCAATCCGGTTCAATTTTAAACGGACGTTTAATATAAAATGGCCCATCATATCGATCACCATCCACCAACACGATGGCCAACACAAATTTGTCTGACTGATTCAAACCGTACAAGATTTCATTACGAGTGACCGTGATGCTCTCCTCGCCCTTGGCCCGGCCTTTAACTTCGATATGCCGGACTGCATCCAGATCGGGAATACCTATCCGTGGCCGCGAGGTAATATCCCAACCGCATTTCTGCTCGGAAACGTCGAATATCTCATAGCCCTGTTTTTCTTCCATGTCCATCACTGCTTTCATGGCAATCATCTCGACTTGCTTGCGCATCGCCGCATCTACGATGTTATCGGTCTTCCCTTTTTTCTGTGCCAAAAGCCCGGCCGGAATTACTAACGCCCCGCCCAAAACCACCGGTGTTGCGGATATCACATGGCGCATCGTCTCAAGTTCCTTTTTACGACTCTCCAGTCTAACCGTTAGCTCATCGATAGTGCGCCGAGCATTATCTAAATTCAAACGGATATCTTTTCCGGCCGCCACATCCTCCTGCAACTTAATATACCGATCAGACCAATAATTTATTTCCTTCACTAAGCGTTCAGTAACGGCAGACAGAGTTTTGTCAACCATCTTCTCTCGCCGTCCACGAACCTCCTCAAAATGATCCGGAACCAATTTAGTTGAGGCATATCCAATCGCCGACTGTTCCAAATCCTGCGCAATCCACTGTCCTTTAAGGACATCTTGAATCAAAGCGAGATCGCCCTCACTGATTGGTTGGAGGTCGAGATGCGGCGCCCAGCCAGCATTGATCGCATCTCGATTTTGGTCGATCTCGACAAATTGAATCCTTCTCGATATGACCCTATTAGCGGAGCCGCCTTCTTTGACCGAATGATCGACCAGATATAGAATTTTAGGGTCACTGCCCGGATCCGCAAGATCAACTAAGACCGCACCCTGCTTCAGTTTGTTCCGATGCGCTTCAAGCACCAAATCGGTCACAGACTGCATCAGCGGATGACCGGGGTGAATCAAGCTCGCCATGGGCTTGAACGGCACGCGAACAAGATTCTTTTCAAAACAAACGCGTTCATACCGTTTCATTACCGGATCGTTATTCCGTCTATCACGACCTGCAATCTGGCGATCACGCTCGCGGATACTGGCGGGAACATGCGTGATTTCATATCGGCCATCCTCACGTGATTTCATTTCACCACCGAATTGCTGAAATGCTTTATTGAAAAAAGATCGAACAAAGTACGGTTGAAGTTTTCTTGCCTCTGCCTTTTCCATCTCTTCCTTGACTGCAAAAAGACGCTTCTCATCCATGACCTCTTCACAAAGAGCATTGCGGCTCATGACATCACGGATATGCTCATAATCCAAAGCGCCTTCCACCTGGCGATCGAGCCGGGCCTTGACGGCAGGATCATCTCCATATCTAATCGCCCTGATAAGTAAATCCTTAAGACTGATTTCTTCAAAAACTTCACCAAGTATGTCGAATACACGGCCGCCCAAAGCTTTTCTTATAATTTCAAGCTTCTCGAAAAGCCGAAGGAACACATCGCCCTCGCGAGTTCCCGCTGCCACCATATTCCAAAGATGACAAACTTCCTCCTGTCCGATGCGATGAATGCGGCCGAACCGCTGTTCAATCCTGTTTGGATTCCAAGGCAGATCATAATTGACCATCAAATTGGCATTTTGAAGATTAATACCTTCACCAGCGGCATCGGTTGCGATCAATACACGCACGTCTTTGTCGTTACGAAAAAGTTCCTGAACCTTACGCCGATCCTCTCGTTTGACACCACCATGAATAGTAACTACTGCACCAGAGTCCCCGATGACGCCAGATACCCGTTCGATCAAATAATTTAATGTATCCCGATGTTCGGTGAAAATAATCAATTTGCGCTGACGACCTTCCGAATCTCTCATTTCGGGAGTACCTTGAAGCAACTCAGATAATTTTTCCCATTTACGATCATGACCAGAGTGAAGCACTAAACGTGCCTGATCGACAAGGTGTTCTAAAATGTGGGTCTCCGCTTCTAATTCTTTCAACGTTTGCGCCGCCGTGGACTGATCGACCACGGTTTCTTCAAAATCTTCGTATTCATCGCTGGCCATTTCATCCGGTGAATCCCAAACATCTTCCGGCGCCCGTCCTTCATTGACTGTATCCAAGGCCAACTGACCGCGCTGTCTCAGTTTTTCATCTTCAACACGCTGTTTAAGTTTTTTATGACGCCTCTCCAGTGACCGATAAATCGCTTCCGGACTGGAAGCCAGACGCCGCTGAAGTGCTGTTAAGGCAAACCCAACCGTCCCCTTGCGGTTCTCATCCTGCAAACGCTCGGCCCTATTCATCTCTTCTTTAACATAATTAGTAACGGCCGTATATAAAGCCGCTTCTTGCGGGGAAAGCTCATATTTGACCGTCTCCGCCCGACGCTCTGGGAACAATGGCTTCCCATCAAACTTGAGCAAATCCTCCTTAACCATCCGCCGTATTAGGTCGGTGGTATCGACCTTGTGCGCACCATCGCGGAATTTTCCATAAAAACGATCGGAATCTAAAAGTGACAAGAAGAGCTGAAAATCCTCCTCCTTACCATTGTGCGGTGTGGCCGTCATCAATAGAAGATGACGACAAATTTCCCCGAGTAATTTACCAAGCTTGAACCGTTTTGTTTCTGAGATTTTCGATCCCGACCACGACGCGGAAAGTTTATGAGCTTCATCTACGATAATCAAATCCCATCTCGTCATCCGAAGCTTTTCTTGAAGATCTTCATTACGAGAAAGCTGATCGAGACGGGCTAAAAGAAGATCGCATTCGTCAAAGGCATTACGGCCGGTGCGGGTTTCTTCTTGCATGTCCCTGCCAAATATCTTAAAAACAAGTCCAAATTTTTCATCCATTTCATCTTGCCATTGCTCCACAAGACTTCCCGGCGCAATAACCAAAATTCTACGGGCATCGGCACGCATAAGAAGTTCGCGCACAAAAAGACCGGCCATAATTGTTTTACCGGCACCGGGATCATCCGCTAAAACATAACGAAGTGGTTGACGCGGCAACATTGATTCATAAACGGCAGTTATCTGGTGGGGTAAAGGTTCTACGTTAGAAGTGTGTACGGCCATCATCGGATCGAAAAGGTGAGCTAAATGGATTCGGTAGGCCTCCGTAGCAAGTTTAAAATCCTCGCCTGGTGCATCGAAAGACCAAGGGCGTCCGGCTTCTGCTAAAAACAAATTTGGCTCATCGCTCCGAAAGAGCATGCGCTCGGATAATTTACCATCCGCTGTTTTGTAATAAACAGTGATCGCGTTAGTGCCGACAGGTTCGGTCGTTACAATGCGGACTATGTGATCGGGTTCTATACCTCTGATCGATGAATCTTTTTTGATGTCCTCAAGCTTAAGCATGCCGTTATCTATTTTCCTTTTTACCGGATTTCTTCGACCAAACATAAATCTCATCCTTACGAAAGCGCCACTGACCACCAAATTTAAAAGCCGGAATCTTTCCATCCCGGCTAAGGCGGCGTATAGTATATGGATGCAGTTTTAATGCTTCCGCAACTTCTTCAACAGTATAAGTTTCGACTAATTTTTTCATTTTAAATATATAACAATATGTTACATATTATAACAGGTGATTTCTTTGCATCAATGAAAAATATTTCAGGGAAATAATAAACATCCGGCAGCCGTAATGATCAGCGAAAATTCTTCTTTAAAATAGATTTTAATCAGGCAGGCCTCTGCCGATTATTACATAAATTAAAATTAACTTACGGCAGAGGATTAACACAAATTAAACACAAAAAGAGACACGAACCCGCGAGGGTTTAAGTTTTTCGCCAGAGGCGAAATGCTTAAAGTGTCTCTTAGTGAAAGTAAGTCTTTGCCGAAGGCAAAGTCTTACGAAACGATTTGTGTTTAATTTGTGGAGATGGTGGGCAAGGCGAAGACGCAGCCAGCCGCCTGCCCCGCTTTAGTCGAAAAAAAAAAACGAGCAGTTTAACGACATGCCCAGGTCGCCCCAATTACCCCTATTTACCATAGTGAAATCAGTAATTCCCTCCCTTCCTGCGTTTCCGCATTTATTGATCCAACCAACTCCTCCAGCAAGGCCTCTCCTTGCGGAGTATCAAAGTCGATGAACTCCATTCCCCAAAGAGGATCAACTCTTCGGAACTGTTTTAAACGAGCATCAACCGTATACCCTTTGAATGTCGGTAATTGTCTGATCATGTCGATTTCTCCTTTTAGTTAAGTGATTTAAGTAAAAATTACGGGCAGTTTAACGACATGCCCAGGTCGCCCCCATTAAAGCTGGCGGAACACGTAGACCTTGCATCCTTCTGCCTCTGCGGAGAAATAATCGCTGATAAATAGGTCACGGGCAAACTTCTCATAGTCGATGTAGAATTCCAGATGTTTAGGGATCTCCATCGTGTCCCTTGCCAAGTCTTCGGCAAAGTCTTCCTCCGAATCCCATTCACCGCTGTACGCCTCTTCAAATCCTTCTTTGGTGGCGTACTTCAGACCCACATGATCGACATAAGCGCACCAAGCCGGACCGTATTCTTTAATCATTGCGGCTATTTCTGCGACTGTTTCAATATCTTCAGATTCAGACAATCGAAGACCTTCAAAGCCTTCATAATCGTGTATTGCCCATTCTTCTGCCCCTCCAACAGGGCTTTGTGCCAGAATATCCTTAATTTCAGCATGGATAGCTTCAGCAGATTTATTTGCGTCGATCCATTGCCCGTGCAAGAAGCCGTTATTGTAAGCGGCTAAACAGGCAACGTAGATTTTTGGTGTTGTTTGGGTGGTTTGCATGGCGCACTCTCCTTTTTGTTCGTTTTTGATTAAAAAGACCACCGTAAGTCAAGGGCTTTAGAGCACGAGTGGATGCGTGAGCGGATGCGCGAAGCCATCCTAGCGAACCATCCAAGCGAGTGCGTCCCTTGACTAGGTGGTATAATCAAAAAACCAAGAACAAAAAGGATGTTGATTGGGCGGGAATATTACTTACAAAACTTTAAGAGGGTGTGATACGAAAACCATCCGTACGAGATATATTGAGGCGGGTAGGGTCGAACAAAAGCGCGACCCCAAAATCAGCTTTTAAAACCTTTACTTTTTAACGATCTGTATCAAATCGGCTTCCTGCTCATAACCTTTCAATTTACAGATTAAATAACCTAATCTGTAATTTACTCCTTCGCTCATCAGTCGCCAATTTGTGTCATTCAAAGCCTTCTTCAGAATCCTTTGAAATGTCCAGACACTGATATATTCTTCTCTTGTAGATTTCTCATCTTGAACAGTCAACGGAACGATTACATGCTTATCGATTATTGGCTTATCAAATGATAGATTGATATATTTTTCTTTTTCCAGAACCATTTTAAGGAATTTTTCCAATTCAACTATCGTCAATTTCTTTAATTTCATGGCCTCCTCATAAGCTGGATCAGCCTTCTTTTGCTCCCTTTCCTTCAAAACTTCAGCAAACTCTTTTAGCCTATTTGAATCTAGTATGTATTCTACCCCTTCATTATCAGACAAACAAAAATCAGCCCGGCGCTTCTCTAAAAGCTCCTGATCCTTCTTTTTCTGCTTCTTCCTTTCAATATCATCTGTGTCCCATTGATCCATTTCAGATTTACTCAACCTTGCTCCTTTTAACTCATATTCTTGCCCATCCTCAAAGACCCCTCTCCTCTTGCCACATTTTAGACATTCAAAGAAAAACAAGACTCTTAAAACATTGATATCAAGTTCATTCAAATCCTTAAACGTTACCTCCATTGTCCCCTGACACTTTAAACATTTAACATCCTTTGGAACATCAGTCCTATTTAATTTCTCATCCCTTTTCTTATCTGCTTCAATCCATTCATCTAAAACTTTCCTCTTACTCCGATACCTCTCCCCCTTTGCAAAATGTAATTGAATTACCTTTCCCAACTTAACCATCCCAACTTCACCTTCTTTTAAATCTTTAATCTTATTAGCCCACTGCTTTTCAATCCTTAGACATTCCTCTACCGTCCACAGGTCGTACAAATCATCATAATAACTCTCACTTTTGAGATATTTGATCATATATCCTTTCCTTCGTATTCTCTATGGCGCGGGGTTGTTCAAGACCCCTGTCCCACGATAGTTGTGGGAGAGGGGTCTTGAACGAATTGTTGCGCGCCAGCCAACAAAACCCCGCGCAACATAGAGAGTTACGAATCCATAAAATTACAAATCCATTACCAGATTGTAATGATTTAGTAATGAGTTTGTAAAATTATTAAAGACCTGTGGACGTGAAAACAACATCCTAGAACTGACTTTGGGGGAATATTCTGACCGAAACGAGCACCAAATTAAACAGGATTCAAGATATCCTTGCTTTGGTTTGATGGTGAATTGACCATTGTACTGACAGGATAAGTTTCCATCAAGGCGGGGCTAAACGGGGTGAGCACTTCTTTGATCTTCTCCGGTTCACTCTCGGCAAGCCATTGGGACTGACCTTTACTATCCAAAATGACTGGCATGCGGTCATGGATGGGTTTCATGAGTCTATTGGGTCCACAGGTGACAATGGAACAGGATACCAGGGCATTCTCACCCTTTTCCCAACAGTCCCAAATACCGGCAAAAGCCAAAGTTTCTTGGGATTTTAAACGAATGCAAAAGGGCTGCTTTTTATCTTCCGTTTTCTGCCACTCAAAGAAGAAATCAGCAAGGATCAGGCATCGTTTCTTTTTGATGGAAGTTCTAAAGGCAGGTTTCTCAAAGATGGTTTCGCTGCGGGCATTGATCATCTTGTAGCCTAGCTTTTCCTCTTTGGCCCAGAATGGTACAAGTCCCCAGCGGGCAAGGGTCAATTCTTCAGGAGTTTCGTTGAGGATAACAGGCACATCTTGGCCGGGTGTGATGTTATAACGAGGCACAAGGTCAAAGGTGATCTGCTTCAAACGAAAAGCCTTCTTGATCTTCTCCTTGTTCGTGTTGGTATATCCGTACCGGCCGCACATATCAAATTTTAACCTCTAAAAGTTCATTCCAATCTGTCGTGAAACGTTTTGATTTGCGACTCTGCTTCATAAGCCACGGCTTGCCCATGCCTTCAGAAGCGAACTGTATTTTACCATGGTTTGCCGATGAATTGTAGCGATCAACAGTCTCCATGAGCTTCTGATGTCTTGTACCCGAGTATACCGGGCCGATAAAATATTCCTGTCCTGCTCGCTCGCTTACCAAATTCGTCAAGATCACTCCCGCCCGCTTAAATTTGTAACCGCTTTTAAAAATATGTCCCAAAATAATCTTACCGTAATGTGATAGTAGCGGTGTATAAGCCGATGGCGGATTGATGTACATTCCCAGCGAGTTGATATAATAATCGCCTTTGAAACGGTTTGTTTCAACGTACACATGGATATACCCAGCCAGTGAATGTTGTTTGCGAAGTTTAACACATGTTCGACAAATATAAGCGGAGACCGCTTCTTCAAGCTCTTCAAGCTTTTCAACGTCATAACCGAACATCCGGGAACAGCCGATCATCTTTTTATCCGCCACAACTTCATCAAGTTTAAGGCACGGAATACCGCGCAACTCCCAGACCGTTCGCAATCCGGTTACTGTCATTTTATTTTTGATGAGGCGATCAGGTGCCATTTTCAAGTCATAGGCTGTTTGAATGTTTTGACTATTAAGCCACTTCGTCCTCTGCCTTCCTATCCCCCAAATCTCATCTACAGGAAAATTTTTTAAATGTTCGTCCTCATCATCGAAAAGACAGAATACACCCGTCTTATAGACCTTCTTGGCCAAATGATTGGCAATCTTGGCAAGGGTCTTGGTCTTAGCAATCCCGACTGAAACCGGAACTCCGGTATGTTGTTTGACGGTATTACGAATTAATTGTCCATACGCTTCAAGATCATAATTCTTAAAGCCACTGAAGAATAAAAATGCCTCATCAATCGAATACATTTCAATGTTAGGTGAAAAACCCGAAAGGATATTCATGATCCGAGCTGACATATCCCCATACAAAACATAATTTGAGGAAAACACCCGAACGTGGTGCTTATCGACGATGTTTTGACATTCAAACAAGGGTTGTCCCATTTGAATACCTACATCTTTAGCCTCTTGAGAACGAGCCACGACGCAACCGTCATTATTGGAAAGAACGATCACGGGAATGCCCTGGGCGGTTGGGTCAAAAACCCGTTCGCACGAGGCGTAAAAATTATTACAATCTACAAGGGCGTAAGAATCCATACTCACACCGAATGGATGACGTGGACAACCACTCCCCAAACTTCAAAGTCTGTTGTATCGGTAATTTCAATAGGCTGATAATTGGGATTCTCCGGTATGAGGGTTATCTTGCCGGAATGTTTTCGTAACCGTTTAACGGTGAACTCGCTATTAACGACAGCCACAATTATCTTGTTGTTGGTTGCCTCTTTAGAACGATCTACGATCAACATATCACCACTAAAGATCCCGGCGTTGATCATGGAATCGCCTTTGACCTTTACGAAAAACGTCGCTGATGGATGGTCAATAAGGTGTTCGTTAAGGTCTAATTTCTTTTCGATGTAATCGTCAGCCGGGGATGGAAATCCTGATCTGATTCGAGAGAGGAAAAGAGGAAGTTTTTTCTTGATGAGTATGTCGCATCCAAATACATTGGTTATCATGAAAAGAGATTACCATACATTTGGGTGGTATGTAAATAAAATTATATTTTCCAAGCTAACTTATCGCCCGCATCCCTTCATTGTGTCCACTTTTTTGGGGTAAGATCAACCTTTGATTATCTGCCATATTAATTACTCCCTTTTACTTATCATAATCCCCGCTCTTTCTTGCTTCCCATGTAGCAACCAGAAACGAAGCCATCGCACCAGACAGGTTGACTGCTAATTCTGCATGACGCAGTGCTGGCTTTACCGGGCTTTTTCCTTGGCCATGGGCATCACTGATACGATTGCGAAGGCTACCCATCCCTTCGATTACTGCTACGCAACCACCTAATATTTGTTTAAAAACTTCCTCGGTATGCTGGCTAGGAGCGATATTTAAACCTTTTGAAGTTAATTTGTATAGCTTATGAAGATCCGTTGCTGAAGTATATGCTATTTCAAGATCATCAAGTACATACTTACAAACTGCCTCTAAGAGTGTTCTCGCTGTAGTAATTGCCCCCTCTGGATCAACTCGCCGTCTTTCTAATGTTTTCTCCCATATATCGCGAACATAAACAGAATCCAATTTTTTAGTATGATCAAGAGTCAGCTTATCATTTGGGGAAGAATTGTGCTCCAATTTCCTATACCAAGGTTTAGATATTATTTTATGATCACATAATATATTAAACAGATTCTCATCTTTTACAGCCCAATGTGTTCTCATAAACTCAAAATCGTCTATATCAAGTCGCTTTCTTGCTTTCCAAATTCCCTGATTCGTTAATTTCTTAGAAAATATATTTTTCAAGAAATTTATTTCAATAAAAATTGTTGACCTACGTTCTTTTAATAATTTAATGTGTCCAAGCTTTGCGTAACCCTCTTGTCCCTCATGCATAAATAATGATGGAATGAATTTTAATTTTTCTATATCATCTGCATTCAAAGGATTTTTAAAATTTAATGATGAAGAAGTATATTCACCAAATCTACTCTTATCGAATGCAAATTCGGAAGAATTCCAAGCTGATTTGTCCCCCGCAACTAGTAAGTTATACATAAATTATTTCCCCGTTGTTTCCTCAAGCATCTGTTTAAACTCCTGATCAATCCTGCCCCCTAATTCTTTTACCTTACGGAAACCTTCCCAAGCCTTGTTCTAATCTTTTAACTAATAAAGAATGGCCCGATTATGGTAACCTGCTCTGGATTATCAGGATTATTAGCCCTCTCCTTGCTGTCGCCTACAATTCTACTGTATTTTAGAAAAAAATACTACTCACACATTAAGCACCAACTACTGCAATGATCAGCTGAGAACCACGCTAGAAACCATGGAGAAACCGCGTAGAATGGGAGGGGATATGCGGGGGGAATCAGAAAAAAAGTATACAATATCGAATTCGCTGTAGAACGCGCAAGTCCAGTCTTTCAATAGATCTGAACGATTGGCGTGGTGATTCAGGCTACTGCTTATAATTTCCAATCAATCTGGTTAAATCTCCGTTTGAGTTTTTGACCGTAACTTTTGTGTAAAATCGAAACATTCTTTATCATTCCTGATAGTCTTTCTTTAAACATAGCTTTTGACTTCTCTCGACTTTTCGCCTCTCCAAAAACTCCCCAATATTTATTAATTTGTGTACCTGGCCCTTGCACAACGCAGTTATTTACTATGGATTTGATTAATTCTCTTCGTTCAATTGGCAACGATACCCTCTCATTAACTACATTACCGGTAACTTTCTGCCTTTTATAATTCCCTAAATATTTCTTCTTATCTTTTTTAACCTTAAAGCCTTCCTGCTTGATCATTTTATAAATCAATGCTTCGAAACCAACGATTTCTCTGTTTGCAGAAATTGTAATGTCATCGGAATAAAAAGTATAATCAAAATCATACCCCCTAAAAGCCTTTTTAAACCTACGATCTAAATTGACAAGGGATAGGACAGCCAAAGTTGAGCTGGTAGGGAAACCATGTGGCACACAATAATCTGCTGTGGAAAGGGTGGTCAGAATTTGTGCCTGCTGTTCATTTAATTCTAGTGATTTATATATTTTATTAACACGGGTGTGATGAATGCTGGGGAAGAAACTTCTAATATCATACTTCGCAACAAACTTCTTTCCTACATGAACGCTGGCATTCGTATTAACAGAATGTCCTTTGTTATAGCCATGCATTGACTCAGGAAATTTGAATCTTTTTAAAATAAATTTATTTATTTTTCTTTGAAATGATTTTAATTCTTTGGAGGGAACGGTAATATCCCTCTTCTTACCCTTGATAACGACGGCAGAAGAGTGATAATGCTTCTGAAAATCTTGAAGTAATTTCTGCAGTTGGGTTGAATCAGTTTTTAATAATACAGCTACTGAACGAACACCGAATAAATGATTCTCATTTGTTAAAGCCATCGCAATATAAAATTAAGTCCTTTGAGGACGCATGATGCAAGATGAAAAGACTCTTTGGATTATTTCGGCTAAAGTTTTAGCGCATTCCAAAAAAACTTTCAGTGATACGCCGTTTTTCTTAAACCATCGTATTCCTTGAAGAGTCTTTTCAAGCCAAACCGATTTTTTCCTCATTTCACACCTCCCTTCATCTTTGGTTGTTCGTTTTGCTGGGGTTATCCCCATCTTGAATGACTAAATAACTATAGCCATTAGCTCTCTATCCATAAATCAGTGTATAAGTTATGCATACTTAAGATTCCAATCGTTGGTGAGAACCATTGTTAATGCGATAATGGTCTACCGTCGATATTCATCTACAGCATAGCCTGCATAGAGAGAAAGTCTCAAAAAGAGATAGGCTCAAACATTTATCTAACTTTGAGCTATAAAGGAAGAAGATCGTGAATTGCGTTTGAGGAAAACCAAAGAACAATGATAAGGTTCGCCTTATCTGGATATTAGTATATGCAAAATTTCACGAAAGTCAATCGCATTTTTAGCAAACATCGATTGAGAGTGCTAATACAGTTTTATTTAATAGCAAAACGCTATCCCATACAAAATCGAGAATAAAATAAATTCGATCCACAAAATCACAGTACTCGACCCATCCAATTTACAATGAACGCGACCGCCTCTTCCCATACATTTATTCATACCCACAACCATTTTGGGTGTCCAAAAAGTGTCCATACTTCCTTAAAATTCAATAAAAACCGTTAAGTCAAATAAAAAAAACTCCATTTTCGATGGAGGTTTCAGTTTCTTGTTGAAATGTATGAAGTTAAAAAAGGGCCAAAACTGTTTACAAGTCAGACACCCCCAACAAATTAATTTAAATTCTGCAAACCGTTATAACCATCTCTCCTCCAGTCAATTTGCTCGTGCTTGGCGGAATCAACACAACTGCTAACTAGACTCTTTAGGCCGGTTAAATGAGCCCTTATCCCTATCAGGAAGAAAGATCCTCCCAACGCCGCGGCCCAACCCCAACTTATGCTATAACCGATAGAAAAGGCAATAAAGCCCCAGAGGAGACTCATAGCGTAAATCATATGCAAGACTCCCCGAGGTCTATTTAACAGCCACAATGAACCTAAAAACATCACTCCAAAAACCAACCAAGAACGAAACGCGATCCCGTAGAGGGTAGAAAACAGCAATTGTTCAAACCACAAAATCTTGAAATTGGAATCGCCTAACCGATCTTTAATTTTCCTAATAAATTGAGACATGTAGCCCCCTTTAGCCTAAACGAATTGTCAATTTCAAATCAAAAACATCCGCAATACGTTTTAAAGTATCAATGGTTAAATTTTCTCTGCCCGTTTCCAACTTGGAAACAAACTGCTGAATAACTCCTAACCGTTTTGCCATTTCTTCCTGTGTATAGCCCAGCTGACGGCGAATGGTTTTAATTTGTTGCGCAATACTCATTCTTTCAGATAAAGCACTACCATGAACCTCAAGTTGTGCAGCTATTTGATCATATATTCTTTGCCAGAACAGGGCCTTTCCCTTCTTCCAAGCATCCTGATCAATCCTTTGCTTTATAACAGGCCAATGCCGGCAAAAGACCTCTTTGGGAATATAACTAAAGGCCATTTGTGTATCACTAATGCGGGAAAACAATTTTTCCGCGTAAATATAGAAACGAGGGTTTTTCTCATCTTTCAAGATATTTTTAACCCTTGTTTCGCTTAATCTGGTATCCCACAACCAATTAGTTTTCATCCAATCACCCTATTTTAATTTATCCGGAATCTTTCTTATAATCTGTTCATCCAAATGCTTAAAAATTTTACCTGTATCAATGCCCGGGACTAAATCCATAAGACCCAATTTCGTTTCGGTCTTATCAAATCCTCTATACCAAGCGTCAAGCCGTTCTGCTTGATCATAAGAAAAAAATTCAAAGAAAGCATCGCACAACAGTTTATGTTTGGAAGAAAGATAATAGATATCGAATAAATCTTTAACACTTTGCCTCCCTGTAGCTATCTTTCGTCCGGTATCCAATTCTTTCCCTCGCATACCAATAGCGGCGTATAACTTGCGAAGATAGATGTCATCTATAGAGTGTAATCCATTTCTTATCAGGTTCATGTTTGCTACATAATCTTTTACAAAATCAATTTTTAGGACATGATTGTTCTTTAATTCCATAAAATAAACTTTCATGGGAATTAAGCTGGGATCATCTTGCATAGCATCTAATCGATAATCAAACCCCGTCTCTTCTTTAATAAATTTCATAATCTTATCTGGATCACTCTTTTTATATTTTTGACTGAAGAAGTCTAAATCCTCTGAAAACCTATGCTCAAAATAAAAGGCTAAAGCTGTTCCTCCAGTTAAATAATAATCTTTGAATTTCTTGGTCACTAATTCAGTTATACGCTTTTGCTCTCCTTGAATATATGCAGTCTTTTTAGTCATTTTTACCTCACTAAAAGTATACTACTCATAAGTAGTATTGTCAACTTAAGCTAATTTATCCCATAAATTTAAAAATTCAACTTTTCTACAGATCTATCCACATGCTCATCAGCCAAATGTGAATAAATCATGGTCGTTTCAATATTTGAATGACCAAGAAGCTTCTTGACTGTCGGCAAATCCACACCATTCATGATTAAGTGGCTCGCAAAAGTATGCCGCAAACTATGGACTTTGGTCACATCTGGAAAGCCACATTTTTCAGTAATTGACATTAATTTCTTCCTTAGATAATTTGGCTCAATTTTTATACCTTCCCGGTTAAAAACATAAGATGCCAACCTTCCCCCTGTACGATCCCTTTGCCTCAAAAGTAGATCATAGAGACTGCTACTTATAGGTATTTCTCGTTCAGAGGTTTTTGGACTCCAATCGTCTTTATAACGAATTTTGATTTTCTTACGTTCAAAATCAACATCACTCCAAGACAGATTTTCCAATTCACTTTTTCTCATCCCTGTATGTAAGAATGTATAGAGTATTGGATAAAAAAATTCACCGCATTTTTCTAAAAGTATTTTACATTCCTCTTTGCTCAAGAATCGCGGCTTTTTGTTTAGCTCCTCTTTAAGAAGTCTTACACCCTGTGATGGATTATTCCTAGTATATCCCCATTTCACTGCGAGATTAAACATAGCATGCAAACAAATCAGTTCATTGTTCACTGTTTTGTTTGCCGCTCCCTCGCCTTTACGAAATGCCTGATAATCTTCAAAAAACTTTGGAGTTAAATGTGAAATTTTCTTTATGAATTGAAACTTGCTAAGGTAGGTCTTAAAGTGATCAACAATTGCTCTGTAACGTTTTTGAGAAGACGGTGAGTTATGAGTACTACCGTAGGATTTAAATTCTTCGAAGAGTTTACTTAATTCACTGTCTTGTGGTTCAACAAAACCAATTTCCTGTCGTTCAATTTTTACTTCAATATCTTTTAATGCTAACTCGGCAATTCTTTTTGATTTACCAATTGCCTTACGAACTCTTTTTCCATTAACACGAAAATCAACGAAATATCTACCACCCTTTGTTCTTAATGTTGCCATAAAAAAACCCTCCATTGTTGATGATTGTTTTTTTTGGGCACCTTTTGGGCACCATCATCTTAATGGGGGGTTTAAGATTCTTATAACCCTACTATAACACATAGGGTTACATAATATCTAAAAAAAAATACGGAGAGGGAGAGATTCGAACTCTCGAGCAGCCTTTCGGCCGCCATACGCTCTCCAGGCGTACGCCTTAAACCGCTCGGCCACCTCTCCAAAATAATATCATCTCACAATCACATAACGGGCCGGTGACAACATACCAATCAGAGCAACCGGCCCATTTCTCAAAGGATTTCTTTTCTGATTCCCAACAAACAGTGTCCAATGCATTTCACAAACCCGGCATGGCGATACATTTTTTACCGAATTTAGGGTAATAGATTACCACAAAAGACGGAGGTTGTCACAGAGAATCCCGGAAAATCAAAGGAAAACGGGGAGAAATGCGGCGAGGCCTGTTTATTTCACTATTTATATGTCAGCAAAAGCATAAACGCGATAACCGCGATCAATAACCCGGAGAGCGTTCTGTACTTTAAGAGAACCCAATCGACAAATTTGAACTGCGTTTCTTCCAACTTCGGCAGGAAACGCTTCCGGATGCCGTATTCGCGCTGAAGCGCCTTGTCAAAATGCACGAACGCCTCCTGGGAAACCACAAGCATAATGCCGACAAAAAACGAAAACGAGATCATGAGGTATACGATGACTTTGAGCGACTCCGAAAGACCGAAATCCTCCAGCATGGAACACCTCCGTTTAAAATGTTAACATCCTGCCTGTTTATGTCCATCATATCGGACGGGCATGTCGGATTCAAGACAAATGTGGCATTTTCTCTCCCCGCCTCAGGAGTGTCCTGAATCCCTGCGCCGTTTCAGCGCCAAATGCTTGAAATCCCCAAAGACAGACTCCAGCACAATGCTCCAGATGACCTTATGCACCTTGTCTAAATGGACCGAACCTTCGACATCCTCTCCATTGACGGTAAGGACCTTGACTCCCGTTTCAAACTCGGCAGCGGCCCCGGCGGCTACAGGAGCGGGCCGAACCCATTTCACAACCCCCTCCATGGCAATGGGTTCTGTGGCAGAAGGCAGAAAAACCTCTAAAAGCAGGACATCCTCTTTTTGAAGTGCACTGGAACAGGTAAAACACAGGCCCTCAACACTGATATTTTTGCTCAAGGCCCCATACTTAGCCGATGAGGGCTGTTCTTTTCCACTCGCTTTGATACGGTAGTCAATACGGGTCCGGATATCAAAATTGACATAAAAATCGATCTTGAGGTCGGTTTCGTAGCGTTCAAACCGGCGGCGGTCATCGCCCGGGAAAATTTTCATGGAAGTCCTTTTCTAAAAAATGACAAGATGAATTTTACTATAACGTTTTCACGCTGGCCGCGCAAGCAATTTAGCGGATTTATCTATCGCCGGCCCAAAAAGAAAAACGAAGAGACGTTGTCTCCTCGCTTTTCTTTGTTCAGAATCACGCATAAATCAAGAAATCGCTTCCGCTTCCTTGACAACCGATTTTTTCGTGATGAATTCCTGGGTCATCTTGTAAGCCTCATCATCGGAAAACTGCTTCGGGGGGTGCTTTTTGAAGTACGCGGACGGGCCCTGCAGGGCTCCCCCTTCCCCGCGTTCCAGGGCCAGCTTGCAGCAACGGATGGAATCGATCGCCACCCCCGCGGAATTGGGAGAATCTTCCACGGAAAGCCGCAGTTCAATGTTCATCGGGACGTCTCCGAAAAGCTTCCCTTCCATGCGCAGAAAACAAATCTTATTGTCTTTCTGCCACGGGACATAATCGCTCGGGCCGATGTGGATATTTTCCGGGTCCATGCGGTCCGCAGCCACGGATTGGACGGCCTCTGTTTTGGAAATCTTCTTTGACGCAAGGCGCGCTTGGTTCAGCATATTAAGAAAATCCGTATTACCGCCGGTGTTGATCTGATAGGTCCTTTCCAACTTGACCCCCCGCTTCTTGAAAAGGTCGGTCAAGATGCGGTGCGTGATCGTGGCGCCGAGCTGGGCCTTGATGTCGTCTCCGATAATCGGCAGGTTTTTCGCGCGGAATTTGGCTTCCCATTCCGGGTTACTCGCGATAAACACGGGAATGCAATTGACCATGCCCATGTGCGCTTCCAGCGCGCACTCGGTGTAAAATTTTGTGGCCTCTTCAGAGCCCACAGGGAGGTAATTGATCAAGATTTCTGCCCCGGATTCCTTAAGGAGGCCGATGACCTGCTCCCGGGTGGGTTCTTTCTCCCCTGACAGGACAAAGGTTTGTTTGTCCTGGTAATTTTTCATATGCTCGGAAACGCCATCCAGGATCTTTCCCATGGTGACCTTGACGCCGCAGAGGGGGACATCGGAGCAGAAGATCGCCGTGCAATTGGGCAGGGCAAAAATCGCCTCGTTGACGTCTTTGCCGACTTTTCGCTTGTCAATGTCAAACGCCGCAACCACTTCAATGTCAAAGGGACGATACCCGCCGATATCCCAGTTCATCAGGCCGATGCTGTCTTCAGACGTCCTTGCCTTATAATAATAAATCCCCTGGATCAGCGAGCTGGCACAATTCCCGACCCCGATAACCGCAACTTTGATCTTCGACATCCTGAAACTCCTTTAAAAAAAGAAAGTCCGGAGACCGTCGCAACGGTTTCCGTTTAAGAGTGTTGACTTAAAATATTACACCACAAATTTGCGATAGTCAATATCTATGTCAAGCTCTTTCGATGGCCCCCGGCCCAAGACGCAGGTTATCTCAATCAAAAACAACGGTTTTGTTGCCGTAGCCAAGGATCCGTCTCTCCAGGTGCCAGCGCACTGCCCGCCCCAAAACCCCTTTTTCCAGGTCCTCCCCTTTGCGGACCATATCCTCAAGGGTGTCGCGGTGGCTGACCCGCACGGTATCCTGCTCAATAATGGGGCCCTGGTCCAAATCCTCCGTAACATAATGGCTCGTTGCCCCGATTATCTTGACCCCCTTGCGGTAGGCCTGGGCATAGGGCCCCCGGCCGCTGAACGCAGGGAGAAATGAGTGGTGAATGTTGATAATCTTGTTTTCATACCGCTTGACGAACCCTTTGCTCAGAATCTGGTGATATCGGGCCAAAACCACCAAGTCAACATGGTGCGCATCCAGGACAGCGAGCTCCCTCTTTTCCTGGGCGCGTTTTGTCCGCTCTGTGATCGGAAATTCAAAAAAAGGGATGGCAGACTGCCCTGCCGCGATTGCGGCGTCGGGATGATTGCTGATGACCAGGGGGATTTCGCAGGACAGTTGCCCGCTCCTGTGGCGGTAAAGGAGATCATAAAGGCAATGGAGATGCCTGGAGACAAAGATCGCGACCCGCGGACGGGCATCCGTAAAATGGAGGTCCCACCGCATCGAAAACTTCTTGGCCACAGGATGAAAACGGCTGGCAATTTCACTGCGGGGCAAAGCAAACCCGGACAAATCCCATTCAGCACGCATGAAAAAGGTGTTGGACTGGCCGTCAATGTGTTGATCAGCATGGATAATATTCCCGCCATTTTTATAAATAAAGCTGGCCACCGCCGCCGTAATCCCTTTTTGGTCGGGACAGGAGGTCAGGATGATGGCATGCGGGGATCGGGATTGTCGGTCAAGCGGCATACGGGAATGAGTGGGATCCGATGTCATAGAATTCCGGGAAGTTAAGCAGAGATATTATAATACCGCCGGCGTGAAACATCCAGGGGAACTTACGTGACGACGCGATCACAGCGCAAGGGAAAAACAGCTTGAACAGCGCAGACAGCCACTAAAAATACTTCTTGGTGCGCACCAGCTCCCCTCGCTCATAAACCGTTTCCCTCAACAAAATGCCCGATTCCGAAAAGACACGCACCGTGCCTTCCGGCTCGCCGTCTGAATAGGCGATCTCCATCCACAACCGGCCGTTTTCGTGATACTTCCGGGCCTTTCCGTGCAGGACACCATTTTGGTAGGGATATTCATAGGAAAGATTGCCGTTAAGATAAAACCCCTTGGCCACGCTTGTCAGGCGGTCGTTTTCATACCACGCGAGACGCTTGACATCGCCATTATCATAATATTCAAAGAAAACGCCCTCATTCTGCAGTTGCTGGACATTGGCCAGGCCGTCCATCGACCCATGAGCCGCATAAAGCTCATAAAGGCCGTCCTGAATGACCCCTTCGCCTCTCGCGGATAACGGGAAGGCGAAAAGTAAAATCGATAAAAGCAGTAATGATTTTTGCATGATAACCCTCTCTTTCCGGAACATGCAACGCAGTTCAAGTATAAAATATCCTGTCCTGCGGATGCAACCTGGCGTGAAGGGCCTCTTGGGGCGCGGCAACGGCGGCTGTGAGGGAGAATGACAGCTATTTCATCCGTGTCAATTGGACGGTCATGAACATTCCCAGGAAGGGGTTCAGGGGGGAAAGCAGGGCCTCAATCCAGCGCGAGGCTGGGGACAAAAACGACGGCAAAAGTTGTTTCAGGGTGAACCCTCCGCTGAGGAGATACCGGAACGGCGTATGGAATTTGATCCTGTCAATACGAAATTGAGGATACTCTGTTTCAAAAGTCTTACGGTCCCGGCAGAAAACGATCCAAGGCAACGCCCCGTTGGCCGAAGACAGCGGGCCAGCGGAATCAAAACTCCAGCCCGCTTTTGGGAGGAATGGTTCGTGATGAAAATTTCGGTAAATAAAGCGTCCGAATAGGGAATTGGCCGGTTCGATCATGATGATCCGGCCCCCGGGCGCAAGGCAACGACCGGCTTCAGACAAGAAAACGCGGCTGTCGGGGATATGGTGCATCACGTTAAACATCACAAAAGCCCCTACAGCCCCATCCCGGAACGGTATCCGAAGCGCGGAAAAATTCAAATCAATCCCGTGCCCTAAAATCATATCGGAGGTCACGATGCCGGGGATGATGTCCTTGATAAAGCCTCCCCCACTTCCCAGTTCCACGACGCTTCCCCGGCCTTGAACCCCAGCCAGGGATTCACGAAAAATGGCATAAAACTCCGCATAAATTTCACGGAGAAGCCGCTTTTTGCGAATGATTTCCCCGTGAACGCGGGTTGTTTCAGGAGAATCGAGGTCTGTGATGCGAAGTGTCTCCGGCAAGGCAAAGAGTGAAAAAAAACGGCCTCGGGCTGGAAAGGGCATGAAGGGAATGTATTCCTGGATTATCCGGAAAGGGGCAAACGGCCTTATCGGCTGGCAGCCAAGTCCTTGCGAGTCTGGAGCAAGTCAGCCTGCTTACGCCGCAAATCCATGGTCCGCGCCTGCTGTTGGGCCCGAAACTGGTTAAGCTGTTCGTTCGCCTTCCGGGATTGTTCTTTCGCCCGTGCGGCGATGTCCTGGGATCTGGTGCGGCTCGCCATGAGATGACTGAAGAAACTTTTAGCGTTTGCGGCCAGTCGCCGGGAGGAATCCTGAAACCTGGCAACCTGGAATTTCAGATCAAATTTGTTATAAAACAATTCGTCCGTGATCCGCATTTCCGTGTGGGAGGTGTAGCGGTTGACCACTTCATATCCGAAGGATGTATCCGCCCCCAGCAAAACAAAAAAAGCACAAGCCCAACCTGCCCCCAAAATTTTCCCTGAGCGTTTCATAGGCAACCTCGCTTAAAGTTTTTATCGCATTTGATAAATTTTGTTCATTCTATCAAACCACCGGGAAATTGTCAAAGCTGTCTTCGCCTTACCGGGGCAGCCGGGAAGCCGAGGTCAATTCTCAATCAGCGGATCATACCGTCAACTGGGTCATTTCTTCAATGGCCGGTTAGAAGGTACGGCCTCCAAATCCTGATCGAACACCAGCTCGCCGGATTCTGAAAATGTTTTACGGTTGACGCAAACCCCGTTGCGGTAGGTATTCAGGTACTCCAATGACCCGTTTTCATAAAAAGTTTTATCCGGGCCGTCCTGTATCCCGTCCTTGTAATAAATTTCAAAATACGGAGTCCCGTGGCGATCGTAGGCCGTAAAGATCCCATGCAAGAGACCCGTTTTGTAATGCTTTTCCTGATGCAAGCCGCCATCCTTGTAATACACCCGATAAACGCCCTCCAGCTTCCCGTTGCGGTAATTAACTTCTTTGGCGATTTGGCCCCCGGTATAATTCAAAAAATGCTGGCCGTCGGATTTGTCCTCGATATCCTGCCTTTCAATCAGGACCTCCTCATAATCAATCCCGTCTTTGGAGCTGGCAAAAATATCCTTGCGAATCTGGTCCGCGTCCAGCGTCCGGCTGGAACCCGCCATGTTGGCCTGATAAACCCCCTTCAAATCCGTGCGCTTGACATCCTCGTAATAGTTAACGGTGATCAACCGGCTAAGATAACGTTTGTAAAAGGCCTTGAAGCGCTCGTTGTCAACGGCCAGCATATAAAGGATAAAGCAAAGCGTAATACTGCAGAACAGGTAAACATACAACAGGGCGTCGATCAGGTCCTTCGTATCAATAATACCCTTTTGCCGAAGGACATTGATCAGGGACGGCGTGATGATGTTATTCAGAAAGATGACGAAGAGAGAAAGAAAAACCGCCAGGATCATCCCCATCCAGAATAACTGCAAAGCTTTCTTTATCTCCACGATCATCTGTTTTAGGCCTCCAAAAACGTACGTGTGCCCCTGTTTCCCGATTTGGGATGAATAAAGCCCCCCCTATAATGGTTTTAAAATAGTTTATCACCAACAGGAATCGAATGACAGCGCTTTGGGAGGAATTTGCAGGAGTAATGGGCAGGTGCAAAGACAGATTCGAACCGGTGGCGTCCCTCGATTTCACTCGGGCTCCCTCCGGTCGCTCGGGAGACTCCTCCGCCCCCGCTCACTTCTCGCGGGGCGCTCGTAACCAGGCGCTCCTTATTCGTCGCGCCACGAGCCCTCGAATCCCTCTTGCAGATATCGGAGAGGCTGGGGACTACAACATTCCATCCAGGAATGTCCCAGCTTCAACAACAAAAAGGAAAGGCTGGGATTCGTTCTCCTCCGCCCAGCTTGGAGGAAGGCCCCGGACTGCTCACCAGCTCGCAGTCGCGCATATCAGGTGCTCCTTATTCGTCGCACCATGCGCCCCCGGAACCCGGCCGCCCTCGCTCGAACCGGTGGCGCTCGGGTCGGCTTCGAATCCCTTGTCAGATAACGGAGAGGCTGGGATTCGTTCTCCTCCGCCCCGCTATTCAGCGGGGCTCCCCCGAACCCGGCCGCCCTCGCTCGGACCGGTGGCGCTCGGGTCGGCTTCGAATCCCTTGTCAGATAACGGAGAGGCTGGGATTCGAACCCAGGACCCTACTTACGCAGGGCAACGGTTTTCGAGACCGCCGCATTCGACCACTCTGCCACCTCTCCGAAAAAACCTTTCTTCAGCTATTCGCATCCGCCACAGACGAAATGAGCCAGCGCCAGGACCGCCGAGCTGTAATCCAGGGTGAGCCAACTGCCGTTTGTGTCAGAAAAGTTGGCCAACTTCTCCGGCAAACAAAACTTACTTAAGATATTCCGGCTGTTGCGCCGTCCGAACGCTGGAGTCAAGGCTGACGATTTGCTGCCAGGACTTCACTTCTTCGTAGGAGTCTGCTTCAAAATCGACATTTTTGTTGTTCGCACGCAGTTTTCCGTCTTCCGTAATGCCGAACTCAACGGAAAGCTGAAAATCGTTAATCGGTGAAGCGGAAATGACATACCTTCCCTGTCCGGTCGAGGTCATGTCGTATTTATATCCTCGGCTGATTCCCCGGCGAAGGTCCTCCCCCTTCACAGACAAACTGTCCCTGGCGGAAATGATGTGAAAATCCGGCAGTCCAGACAAATTCCCAATCGTGCGGTTTTCCACCAAAATATACGCCCGGACCAGGCGGTCCAGAACATCCACGGTGAATCTCGCCTGACGCGCCTGCGTGTAAATCGACAGGTACGAATACAACCCCCAGGCTACCGCAGGGCTGACCAGCAGGAAAGCCCACAACAAAAATTTGACAAGCTTGATCCCCCTCATTCTGCTCCTCCAATCATTCTCTCGCTCAGGACTGGCGCAACTGGCCACGCTCCACCGGGACCTGTGAGGCATAGATCATGCCCTTGGCCACATCGTTGATCCCGAGGATCTGACAAACCCGGGGAAGGGAAATCCCCTGCCTCAGGCAATCTGCGGCGAACGCATGCCGCAGGGAAGAAATGGAAATGTCCTGGGATATATTACATCTATTTCTTAATTCTGAAAACTCCAAAGAAAAAATTTTCCCATCAGGAACGGATTTTTTGCCCCGGGGAAAAACATGCCCCTGACCCTCTCCTTTCCGGCATTGCCGCAATTTTTCCAGCAATTCTCTCGCGGCGGCACTCAAAGGGACTTGCCGAACCGTCGAACCTTGCCCTGGATGGGCCGCCACCGAGACGGTATTCCCGTCCCAATCGACCATGTCCCAGTGCATCCCCGCCAGCTCCCGGGGCCGCAGACCCGACAGAAGCATAAACTCAACCCATGGGCAGTCCGCGTCACGGCTTGAGGAAAACAGCCGGCTCAATTCAGAAGGGCTTAAAAACCGCGGATACGACCTGGCCACCACCGTTTCCAAACGGACATGAAACAGCGGATTGTCATTGAGGGCCCCGGTCTTGATGGCGTATTCAAACGCCTCGAAGAGCAACAACAGAGTCAAATTCCGTCTCCCGGCCGAATTCCTGTTCACGCCTGTCCCGCGGCGAAACGCCCTCCGGTACTGTTCCATCACCGCCGGAGTGATCTGAGAAACTTTTGTGATGTCCGGCCGGCTGCCATTCAGATACGACATGAAATGCCGCGCGGCAGATGCGATCCGATCCGCGGTTTTTACCGAAAACCGGGACCGGCAGAATTCCAGGCACTCTTGGAAGAAAATATCGATATCAACATCACGGGAAACCGCCTGCAGTTCTCCGGCCGCGATTTTGGCCTCAATCGCCGCCAAAAGACGTCTGGCCTCCGCCGCATCACTTCCGGCTTTCTGGTGGTACTTCAAACCCCGGGCTTCAAATTCCACATAATATTCATTTCCGATTTTCTTGACCAGCCCCATGATATTCCTCTCGTGCCGCCGCCATACGCGCTTAGGGTCGGGCAGGGAATTGCACCGGCATCAAAAATATGCTGTGGACATTCCTGACTGTGCCCAAGTCTATTTCCCGGGGGGACCCGAGCGAATCCTCTTCCCCCCACGCAAAAGGCCTTAAAAAAGCCGCCCAACGGGACCATGTGATGATTTGCAGCATTTTATCGTCCGGTTTCCGAATTTTGATGAGACGGAAGTTAATGTCCACCGGGCCGCGGTAAAAAAAGGCTTCCAGGGGCTGGGGATCGAACGAAAAACGGACCGGAAATCGTTTAACCTTGCCGCTGCCAAGCCGCCCGCGAAGGGTCCCGAACGGCTTCTCGGAAACCGGATGACTGTCCTGGGTCAAAAACGCCTCAATGCGGTACTCTCCTCCCGCAAAATCGGACAAGTCCAATTCAGAAAAAATCTCGACATCGTCGATCCGTCCGTCCTTATTCCCGTCTCTCGCCGCATGGTTAACCGCGGCCACCCGGAGGCGGCCGGAAGCCCGGAGGGCCGCATCGCCTTCGGATTTCTTGGCATGATCATTGCGGACCAGATAGACAACAAAGCTGTAAGCAAGATGGATCATAAATATCAGAAGCGCCAAATTCCGGAAATTCCGGAAAAACGGCCGAAAGCATATACCAAACAGCGCCGCCATGAGCACAGGCACACCGTAATAGAACAGCAGTAAAATTTGAAGCCATGCCGTCGGGGTTCCGTTGTCCGCATATCTCAAAGGGATCGCGTATTTCTCAGTCATCACCGCGGCAAGCATGAGCGTCAAAAAATAGACAGTGCCCACCCTCACGGCCAGCCGGGCGACAGCGGTCTCCGGGTCATAAAACTGTTGTCGTTTTTGCGACATAGCCTCTTCCCTTCTTCAAATAAAAAAGGAACCAAGAGCTTGGTTCCGCGTCAATGCCCGGCCGGCAAACAGCGCCCCGAATATCAAACCAATGTCTTCGCGAACACCTCAACCACCTTCTGGTCAACCTGGTCCTTCATGCCGCGCAATTCATCAAGGGCTTTTTCCTGCGGAAACGCGGACCGGTACGAACGGTTGGAGGTCAGGGCGTCAAAAATATCCGCGACCGTGAGAATCCGGACCAACGGACGGACCTGGTCGCCCTTCAATCCGTCAGGGTATCCCATCCCGTCGATCTTTTCGTGATGATGCCGGACCAGGTCACAGAGCGCCCGCAAAGACCGGATTGGCTTGATAATCCCCTCTCCGATCTCACAATGCTTCTTCATCATGTCCATTTCCGCGGCGGTCAGCGGGCCATCCTTCGTCAGCACCTTGTCCGTAACTCCGATCTTACCGATATCGTGCAGCCGGGCCGCATCGCGCAAAATCTTCAACTCCTCGGCCGTTAACTTCAAAGCTTCTCCGATCTGCACGACATATTTGGCCACCCGCTCCGAATGCCCGCGCGAGTAAGGGTCTTTGGCTTCAACGGCCATGGCCAGGGCCGAGATCGTTTCAAAATACGTTTTTTCCGCGTCATCGTTCAAACGGGAATTTTCAATCGCGACCGCCGTCTGCAATCCCAGGTTGTAAAGCAGGTTCATTTCCTCGTCGTTAAACTCGTCCTCGATTTTCCGGCCGCTCAAACAGATGCCGCCTAAAAGCTTGTCATGCAAAACCAGGGGCGCGAAGGTCACCGGGGCGGACAGATACGGCGACAAGGCGCCCTCGCGCGGCACCTTGGACAGAACGGAAGTTTTCTTTGTGCTGAAAATCTGCTCAAACGCCGCGGCGTCCATTTTGATTTTCATCAAGCGGCCGTTGTCCTGTCCAACTCCATAAACCGCCTTGACCCGGTAATCTGTTGAGCGCTCTTCCTGGACCATCAGAATCCCCACCTTGCCCTGCAAGGCTTCCGTGACCGTCTCGACGATCAGGTTAAGAAAATTGTCGATGTTCTCCATTGAGGAAATCCCCTCCCCAACGCGGGAAAGGACGGAATGCAGGGTCTTCTTGGCAAGCTCCAGATTGCGGATATTTTCTTCAAGGCGGGAGGTGATTTCGTTGAAAGACTTTGCCAAAATGGCGATTTCATTAGTATTTCCGCTCTCCATGTCGTGCATTTTGTCCGGCCCCAGGATCTCCTCAAGAGTGGTCCGGTTGGTGTTCGTCAAATCGATGATGCCCTTAATGATGGAGCGTGTGGCGAAATACCCGATGGCCACACCCACAACGACCAACAACAGGGTCCAAAAGAAATTTTCCTCGGACAGTGAAACCTGCCCATAATCCTTCACTTGCCAGTAAAGATAATACAGCACACTCACGGGCAAGATCGACATCACAAAATAAAGGATGGTGAACTTCCGAAGGACAGAGGCGTTCTCAAAAGATGTAAGTTGAATTTTCACAGACATAACTTTTGGAGGCAGGCCGGTCCCAAGATGGGCAACCCGCCGGATTTTCTCGGATAATTATAACACAAACGCTTAAACGGAAACACCCGCATCCGGAATTTATGCCGGGCGGGCTCAACGGCCGCCGCACTACGGCAAGGCGTTGACGAGCAACAACCGGTCATCGACGCGCATCTTTTCCAAAACGCCGCGAATGGTGACAGCCGCCCTCCGGCTGGCATCATCCCAGGCAAACTGGAAATCCGGATGATACATCCCCTTGTAGCAGCTGCCCAGCACCGCCAGCTCAAACTCTTTCAGGATAAACGCCATGATTTGCCTGCAAATTTCGGGGTGTGCTTCCGGGGCGCTGCTTAAATCCTCCGGAAACTGAAGGCTGTTCAGCAAGACGGCCTTTGTCCTCACGTCCTCCTGAAGGCCGCGGATCGCCATCAAGAATTCCTCGCGATTCCGGGCCTCGGCGATGAACGAGCGGATTTCTTCCGCCGCCCGGTCAATCTGACGGTCAGCAAGGACAGAGAAATAAAATCCGTACTCGGGATCCATCTTCATCTGGACAATCACGCCCTTTATGTCAGACAGATCTGCAGGGACCGGCAGTTTGTATTTTACGTATTTCTTGACCTGGGACTGATAAACAACGGGGCTCAAGATTGTCATGATCAGCGCCAACGGCACCACAATGACCAGGGCAACGCCGGCGATCCTCAGGGCCGGGGGCCATTTCTGCCCCAAAGGGACATTCCCCCTTTTATCGGAAATTTGATTCATACCTGAACTCCTTTCATCTGCAAATGCCAGCAACCCAAATCATTATTCTTATTCTATACGCGAAACCCATCCCCGCCACAGGGAAATCGGTTTTTATGAACGCCCCGCGCTGAATCCAGATATATCACGGAGAGGGAGAGATTCGAACTCTCGATGGACCTTACGACCCATAACGGTTTTCAAGACCGCCGCTTTCAACCACTCAGCCACCTCTCCCGTTTGTCACCCCAAAATGTGCCGGCTTCCATAAAATTTTTCAGAGCAACTGGCCGACCGCTCAGCCATCTCTCCACATCCTCGATCCATCCGAAAATGTGCCAGCAGCCACTGTTATCCGGAACATCGGCCACATTTTCAGCAGAAAACATGGCAGGGGCAACGCTCAAATACAAAAATAAATTTACTGAAGCCTCTCTTGCGAAACATCATACCATTGATCGCCCGCTTGTAAAATAAAAAGCGGCGTCTTTCTGTCAAAATACGGCCAATAAAGGGCCTCTATGGAAGAATAAGTTTTAGGGAGCGGATCCCCACGCAAATAAACCGGTGGCAGACCGGAATTACCCGGATACCCGTCAGGGACAAAAAAAGAAAACGGCCGGTTTTGCGGATGTCCTGCCACAAAGGATTCGACAGTCTGCAAAAGTCGCCGCTCTTCCCTGCTTTCCCGCGCCTGCCGTAGGTTCGTGGCAAAAGTCAGGCCCGCGTTCCCAATAATGAGCAGAGATACAGCCGCAGCCGTCAATATGCGCCAGCCCCTCTGATGAGCGCGGGAATCATCAGGGTCTGTCAAAGAATACATGAAAACAAGAAAAAAAGCCCAGAAAAAATATCCATAATAGCTGCGCCGCATCAAAAAATCGACATTATAAAAATTGATCCGGCCCAGGACAACAGCGGCGCTATAGCCGATGATCAAAATAGCGAAAACTCCCCAAACTCTTCCAGACCGCATCGGGCCGCGATGGCGCCGACTCTCGAGAAAAAGGACCCCCATGCCCCCGACGGCAATCCACGCGGCTGAGTATAATAGCGATGAATATCCACCCAACAGGTGGAGCAGATTCTTCGAAACAAGGAAAGATAGTCGTCCGCCATCCCAAACAAATTGCAGATCCGGGGTAAAAAGGCCTTGCGTAACCCACCAATAGTTGCTTTTGATCAAATTGGGAATAACAGCAGAAATTTTGTATGCGGTCCCCGGGGTCGACCACTGTCCGGAGGTTGTTAACAAAAGGTTCCCAAGGCTCCATAAAACATAAAGCGCAACCGGGAACAGGATCCCCAGGCGGACTCCCAGCGGGACTCGCACTTCCCGGGATCTCGCTGTGAGATCACAGAACAGAATCACTGCGACCCCGAGGCCAAATTCGTAGAAAAAATCCGCTGTGCCGAGAAGAAGGACAAGCCAAACCGCCCGCCACGGCCGGCCATATTTTTCCTGGATGATGGAATAATACTGCCCCAGTGCCGCCAGCGTCAGCGCCATCCAGAGCATATATCCCTGGACATGCGCCCAGACCACCATCTCATTGTTCAAAGTCAGGACCAAAAAGAAGGCCGCGAACATGCTGGCAAAAACTCCGCCGCGGATTTTTCGCAACAGCCGCCACAAGCACCAGACCGTCAAAAGATGCAAAAATATCCCTGCCGCCTGCCAAAGCTCAAAGCTGTATCCAAACAGATACCGGGCCGTCCCCAACCAAACATAGAACAGGGGCCGGAAAAGCAGTTCATCACCGGGGCAAAAACTGCGGGTCCTGTTAAGATCATAGGCGTCCAGCGCCAGGGACGGCCAGCCCTCCCTCCCGGCTGTCTCCGCAAGATAAAAAATATGGTCGGCCCGAGGGACGTGGAATAGCGACGGGCTGTAAACGCAACAGCCCAAAATCCCGAATGTCAAAAAAATGAAATACGTGTAAAACGCTTTGGGAAGCGGCGCGTTCCACGCCTTGGAGGGGTTCTGCGGGCTGGCTGTCACGTCAAAGGGTCCTTTTCATGCAGGCCATTTTGCGCAAGTCAACTCAAACCAGTTTCAAAATGACGTGGCGAAACAACACATCATAGAACGACGCGGCCAGGGTTGCGGAAGACTTCAAGAAATTCAGCACAGAAATACCATCAAGCGCAAACGACATCAGGGACAGGACAACGCAAAGATTGCCGAGATAGGCCAACCCCATACAAAGGCAATAACCGGACTTCACAATGCCGGTGTCCAGGGATCGCACGGCCTGCGCAGTCAGAATAACGTGCATCGCCAAAAAGAACCCGGCAAAAAAACCATAATAAATTTCCCGGCCTGAATGCCCCAACACCGTGCGGTCAATGATAAGAGCGGTCAAGACGGCAGAAGCAAAAATAGGCAACGCCAAAGGGATCGCCCTGGACATAACCGGCGCATACCTCAGCAAAACCTCCCAGACCTTCTGCCCGCCCAAATACAGCTTCTCCAGCGGCGCAACAAAAAAATGGAAAAGGAGATAAGCCGAAACACCCCAGGTAAAGGCGCGGCTTACAAAGGCCAGGTATAAAAGCTCTTTGCGGAAACTGATCGTTGCGGCCACGATGACCGGGATCAGGACAAGGGCCGCAAGGAATTTGGCTGTTTCAAGGATGGCGTGACGCAATCAAAATTTCCCCTGTGACGGTTTTTGAATCTTTTCCAGCCCGCCCATATATGGACGAAGCACCTCGGGGACGACGACTTCCCCCTGGGGTGTCTGGTAATTTTCCAAAATCGCCACCACAGTCCTGGCCAACGCCAGCCCCGACCCGTTGAGGGTGTGAACAAACGCCGGCCTTTTGGTTTCTTTTCCCTTAAAGCGGATATTGGACCTTCGGGCCTGGAAATCCTCAAAGTTGGAACAGCTGGACACCTCCAGCCACTTGTTGAGCCCGGCGGCATGGGCCTCGAGGTCATAACACTTGGACGAAGCGAAGCTCATGTCCCCGCTGGCCAGCAAGAGGACCCTGTACGGCAGGCCCAGCAGCTGCAGGATCTTTTCCGCGTTGGCAGTCAATTTCTCCAGCTCATCATAAGAGGTCTGGGGTTTCACGAATTTGACAAGCTCCACTTTGTCAAACTGATGGACCCGGATCATGCCACGGGTGTCTTTGCCGTAGGACCCCGCCTCCTTACGGAAGCAAGCGGTGTAAGCCGTGTAGTAAATCGGCAGGTCCGCTTCATTCAGGACTTCGTCGCGATGGATGTTGGTCACCGGGACTTCGGCCGTCGGGATCAAATACAGGTCCTCGTCCGCCAAATGATACATGTCGTCTTTCATTTTCGGCAATTGGCCTGTCCCGGTCATGCTGGCGGCATTGACCAAAAACGGAGGAAAAATTTCCCGGTAACCGTGCTCGCGGGTGTGAAAATCGAGCATGAAGTTATACAGTGCCCTTTCCAGCCGGGCCCCCGCATTCTTAAACAGAATGAAATTGGATCCGCTCAATTTGGACGCGCGCTTAAAATCAATAATGTCGAGGGACTCCGCGATATCAATATGCGTTTTTGGCGTAAAATCAAATTTGCGAAGGTCGCCCCACGTCCGGACCACCTGATTTTTGTCCGGAGCGCCCACCGGAACAGAGGCGTGGGGAATATTGGGAATCGTTAACAAAATCTCGTCGATTTTTGTTTCCAGGGCCTTCAGTTCCGGCTCCATGCCGGCGACCTGGGCGGCGATCCCCTTCATGGACGAGATCTTTTCCTTCGGGTCCTTCTTCTCCTGGATCAGGCGGCCGATCTCCTCATTGGCCATATTCTGCTGGGCGCGCAAATCGTCAATCTTGACCTGGAGGTTACGCTTCTGCTGGTCCAGCTTCAAAAGCGGTTCCAAAGCAAAAGAAACATTTTTTGCCTTCAGTCCCGCCTCAACAGCCTGCGGGTTCTCACGGATCAGTTTGATATCAAACATAATCGAATCCTAACGGGAATACAAGGTCAAGGATTAGGGGGTGGATTCCGGTTTGGGCTCCTGAAGGGTCAGGGCCAGCTGGTTGACCAAGGCGCCGGCGCTGATGGGCTTTGTCAGAAAACATTCCGCGCCCAGGTCATAACAGGACACGATGTGCGACGGAGTATCGGAACCGGTCAGAAAAACAACGGGGATGTTCTTTGTTTTTTCGCCGTCCCTCAGCCGCTGAAGCACTTCATTGCCGTTCATCCCCGGCATGATAAAATCCAGCAGGATCAAATCCGGGTTCTCAGCGTAAGCCAACCGTATCCCGGCTTCGCCCTCGGACGCGGTCAACACCCGGCACCCCTGTTTGGAAAGTATCCCGGAAAGGAATTTGCGTTCCACCTCCCCGTCATCCACAACAAGGACTGTTTTACCCTTGAGGCGGGCATCCGGGCCGTTACCGCCGAAAATTTTTTTTAGAAAGTTTCCCATATTCAAAATGAAAATCCGCCTCCTGAATAGGGGAATTATAGCAAATTTGCTGCCGGGCTCCCACCACTTTCCCAAGATTCTCCTATTTGACCCCGGCCTTCTTTAAGAGCCACATCATCGGGCACCAGTTTGTGAAGGACGACTGCAGGAGATTGAGACCCACAAAAGCCGTAAACCATAACCAATACGGATGGACATATACGGCTAAAATCAAACTCAACAAAATAAACGACCCTGCGATACCCCGAAGCTTTCGTTCCATGTCTGTCTCCTTTCGCTCGTCTATCCTTTATTTCCCATTCTCGATTTTAACAGATAATACAACACCGGCACGGAATTCCGCGACAGCAGCGTTGCCGCGATCTCCCCTGTCATCAAGGAAATCGCCAGTCCCTGAAAGATCGGGTCAAATAAAATGACCGCAGAGCCGGCCATCACCGCCGCGGCTGTCAGCAACATCGGCCTGAACCGGACAGCCCCCGCGTCAATGACCGCTTCTTTAAGAGGCATCCCCTGTTTCATGCGGAATTCAATGAAATCCACCAGGATGATGGAATTGCGAACAACGATCCCGGCTCCGGCAATGAACCCGATCATGGAGGTGGCCGTGAAAAACGCGCCGAAAAGCCAGTGCCCGGGCAGGATCCCGACCAGCGTCAGAGGAATCGGCGCCATGATGACCAGCGGGACAGTGAACGATTTGAACCAGCCGACCACAAGGATGTAAATCAGGACCAGCACCATCGCGAAGGCGATGCCCAAATCCCGAAAGACCTCAAAAGTGATCTGCCATTCACCGTCCCATTTCACAACAGGACCGTCCGTCACATCCGGCTGGCGGTTCCAAAACAATTGGATCGGCTTTCCGCCCTGCCGGATGTTCTTGATCGCCCCCCCCATGCCGAGCATGGCATAGACCGGGCTTTCCAAACGGCCGGACAAATCACCGATCACATACGTCACCCGCTTCAAATTTTTGTGATACACGGCTTTCTCGGTAAAAGCGTCGGCTTCCTGCGTTAAGTCCGCCACCGGCACAGGATGGTCCATTTTATTCAGCAGGGTCAGCCCCTGCAAAATCGCCAGGTCCCCGCGCTGGTCTTCCGGTAAACGCAGGCGGATATCGACAGGTTCCGGCTCATCATCCAGATGGGCGATATCCGCGACACTTCCCTGTAAAGATGTCTGCAGAACCTGCGTGATGTCCACCGAGGAAATCCCGTTCAGGCTGGCTTTTTCATGATCGATGATAAGCTGCTTTTGGGCATAAGGTCTCTGCTCATAGGTATCGACGTCTGTCACTCCTTTGGCGGAATCAAAAACCTGCAAAACGCTTTGCGCCAGGGCCGACTGCCCGGGGATATCCGGAGCGTAAATCTCGGCCACCAGAGTGGACAACACCGGCGGGCCGGGCGGGACCTCCGCGACCTGGACGCGTCCGCCGTGTTTTTTCACGATCGCATGCACGACCGGACGGATATCCTTGGCAATGGCGTGACTCTGCCGCTTGCGCTCATGCCTGTCCTTGAGATTGACCTGCAAATCCGCCTGCCACGGCAGGCCGCGCAGGTAATAATGCCGCACCAGGCCGTTGAAATTGAACGGCGAGGCCGTCCCGACATAGGTCTCGATGTCCGTGACCTCTTTGACCTGCAATAACGCATTACGGATCTCTTCAGCAACAGCCCGCGTCTTGGCCAGCGACGTGCCGTCCGGCATGTTCAGGATCACCTGCATCTCGTTCTTGTTGTCAAACGGCAACATCTTGACCACGACCACCTGCAGAAAAACCAGAGAAATGCTGGCCAGGATCAACACCCCGACCCCGGCAAAAAATAACCGGCGCGCCTTGGGATCCTCGAGCAGCCGGGTCATGAACTTGCGGTATAACAGATCCATCTTCCCCATCTCGCCGGCATGCTGAATGTCCCCTTTTTGCGGGAAACGTTTCAGCAAACGATAGAACATCCAGGGCGAAACGATAAACGCCACCGCGAGGGAAAACAGCATGGCCAGCGAACCGCCGACAGGGATCGGCAGCATATACGGCCCCATCAATCCACTCACAAACGCCATGGGCAGGATCGCGGCAACGACCGTGAACGTCGCCAGGATCGTCGGGTTGCCCACTTCGTCCACAGCTTCGACCGCGCACTGGATCAAATTCTTCGTCGGATCCAGGACATGATGCCGGTGGATATTCTCAACAACCACAATGGCGTCATCCACCAGGATACCGATGGAAAAAATCAGGGCGAAAAGCGTGATCCGGTTCAACGTATATCCGAACAAATAATAAATAAACAACGTCAACGCCAGGGTGACCGGGATCGCCACAAAGACCACAACAGCCTCCCTCTTGCCCAGAGCAAAGGCGATCAGAAGAGTGACCGAGACTGTGGCCAGGAACATATGATAGAGAAGCTCGTTGGATTTCTCCTCCGCCGTTTTCCCGTAATCCCGCGTGACAGTCACGGCGATATCCGCGGGGATCAAATTTCCTTTCAAGGCATCCACTTTTTTCAGGATCTCATGCACGACCTGGATAGCGTTTGTCCCTTTCCGTTTGGAAATGCTCAACGTGACGGCCTGGAGCGTCCGGATGCCATCCTTGCCCTGCTCCGGGACCAGACTGATCGCGACATCTGTCTCTGCCTCGTCTCCGGAGTCCTCGATCCGGGCGACATCTCCCAGCGATAAAGGCAACCCCTGGCTCACGCCGACCACCAGTTTGCGCAAATCATCCGCGCTGCGGATGAACCCGGAAGACTCCACATCGATCACGGCATCCCCCTGCGTCATCCGTCCGGCCGGGAGCTTGCGGTTGGCCTGCTGGATCAGGCGGCTGATCGCCAACGGCGTCAGATCGTGTGTTCTCATTTTTTTAGGATCGAAAAACACGTGGAATGTCCGGCGGTGCCCCCCGATCAACGTGGTCTCGGAAACGTTCGGGATGGAACTGACTTCCTGCCGAACGAGGGCCGCCGTGCGCCGCAAATACACGGGATCATTGCGCTGTTCGCTGGAAAAAGTCAGGGCCAGGACCGGCACGTCATAAATCGTCCGCGGCTTGATCAGCGGCTGGCTTGCGCCGGGCGGCAGGATATCCAGGTTCGCGAAAACTTTCGTGTAAAGATTGACCAGGCTCTGCTCCTCATCGGCGCCGACCTGAAAACGGACCACGATCATGGCGCGGTTGGGTTGGGCCGTTGAATAGATGTATTCGACCCCAGGGATTTCCCAAAGTTTCCGCTCAAAGGGCTCCACCAGACGGTTTTCGACTTCTGCCACCGACGCCCCCGGGAATTCGATAAAAATATCCATGAACGGCACCGAGATCTGCGGCTCCTCCTCCCGGGGAAGCTGGACAACGGCAAACACCCCTGTCAGCAAAACGCTGATGATGAACAACAGCGTCAGGCGGGAATCAATGAACATCTGCGAAATTTTTCCGGCGAGCTTCATGTCACACCTCAGCGGTCGGTTGAAACTAATGTTGTGAATTCTTCGACAAAATTCAAATCAAGCCTCCCGGCGGCATAAATCAGCCGGGCATATAGGAACGTCGCCTGGTAACGGGCCTGCCAATACGCGGTCTCCAGTTCCAGGCGATAGGCCTGCGATTCCAGAAGATCAGCAATCGTCCGCTTCCCGGTCCTGTAAAGATCTTTAACCTCCAGGGCCGCTTGCTGGCTGTCAAAAAACGCCTGCCGGGCCAGCTTTAAATTTTCGTTTTGCGCGGTGTATTCGGCCGCGGATTGCTGCAGTTCATCCTGGATCGCGTCGTCCAAGTGCCGGGCCATCTCTTTCTCCTGTTCGGCATGCGCGCGCAATTGTCTGATTTTCGGCCCGAGCGACGGCTCAAAAAGGTCCATGCTGGCCTTTAGCCCCGCGAGATAATTATCCCCGCCGTTCTCGCCCCACTGGCTGATATTGTTCTCGCCATGCACAAACGCCGAGACAGTCGGCAGCCGGCTGCTGCTCGCGCGCTTCACTTCGGATTCCGCCAGCGCGAGGTTATGCCGGGCGGTTTCACTGTCCTTGCGGCGCGCAGCGGCTTCGGCCTTCAATTCCTCAATGCTGATCTCCGGCATGGTATCCAGCGGCTGGATGGCCTGCAAAACCGGATCGCCGGACGTAATGCCCAACAGGATCTTCAACGACCCCAGCGAAGACTGCCTGCGGCTCTCCGCCATCCGCCGCATCTGCTTCATGCGGGTCAAAACGGCTTTCCCGGTCAGATAGTCGCAGCCCAGGACCATCCCTTTCTCCTTCAAGCTTTCCGCTTCGTTCACCGCCATTTCCCCTTCGGCGATGGTCCGTTCAAGGGCCTGCAATGTTTTATCAAGCGACAAAACCTGCAGATACGATTGGATGGCGGACAGCATCACCTTTTGCTCAAAATCCCCCCGCGAAGACTCCGACGCTTTCAGCGCCCACCCGGACGAACGCACCCGGCCTTCGTTCTGAAACCCTGTGAAGATCGGGATCGTCATGTCTAGCGACGTCTGATGGTTAAAAACATCGTCCGGTTTGTTCAGCGCCGACACGGCCATGTCCTCGGACGCCAAAGACTGCTGTTTGAGCAAAGAGCTGAAAACATAGACCGGATCGTTGCCGTTCGTTGTCTCGAGGTTCGCGGTCAGTTTCGGCAGATACCCCGCCAATGCTTCCCTCCTCGCGGACCGGGCCGCGGCCACAACGAAGTCTTCCGTTTTAAGGCGCGGAGAGTAGGCCATGGACTGCCGGACCGCCTGGCGCAAATCAAGCGTGGCGGCCTGCCCGGCATGGATATCCTCCGCGTTGATCGGGGCCGCGTTTCCCGCAAGCAATAAAATCAATACCGATAAGATTAAGTAGGCATTTCTCCAACAAAAAATCCGCGAACTCATCAACATGGCTCACCTCTTCTTTTCGTTTTGACAATGACAGCGTGATAAACAATCCAGGAGGGAAAATATTTCTTTGTTAAGGACGGTGTAGTGGCAGGCATTGGCGATCTTGTCGGATTTGACGATGCCCGCGCTTTTCAGGATAGAAAGATGCTGAGAAGTCAATGACTGGGATATGCCCAGGCGGGCCTGAAGAACTCCGACGGTCAAATGCCCCTTCCTTAACAGCTGAACCATGCGCAGGCGGACCGGATGGGCGACGGCGCGGAGCATGTCGGCCGCGGACTGGAGCTTCTCGTGATCGGGCTTGCAGTTTTTCATAGGCCAGTATATTAGCATCTCCTAATATACTGTCAAGGGTTTTTTGCCGCCGGTTAAATCAGAGCCTTCTGCAAAAAGTTAAAGAGATAACCGATCAGAATAATGGCGGAAGCCGTTACACCGAAAAAGATCAAAATGAGTTTCAATCGCATGGCCCTGCGGAGCATCACGGCCTCCGGCAGGCTCAAGGCCGCGATCGCCATCATGAACGCCAAACTCGTTCCTAACGGGATCCCCTTCTGGAACAGGACTAGGGCGACCGGCACAATGGCCGCGCAACTCCCGTACAGAGGCACCCCCAGGATGACCGCGATCGGCACTGAAAACGGGCCGGTTTTGCTGATCATCCCGTGAATGGTCTCTTCCGGCACATAATTGTGAATGAACGCGCCGATCCCCACCCCCACCAGCACCCAGATCCATATCTTTTCAATGACAGCGCAAGCCTCGCTCAACCCGAATTTGGCACGATTCCCAAAACCCCGGATAGAACCAACCTCACCGCCCTGGGGAGAGGGCGCGGCAAAATCCTCCACCAACTGGCCCGTCAGGTTCATTTTCTCGATGACAGCGCCGCTGGCCACGCCGAGCGCGATCCCGCCGATCACGTAGACCGCCGCGATTTTCCAGCCGAAAAATCCCAGCATCAAGACCACCAGATATTCATTGATCAAAGGAGACGTGATCAGGAAGGAAAAACTGACGCCCAGAGGAATGCCGGCCTTCAGAAAGCCGAAGAAAATCGGGATCGACGAGCAGGAACAGAACGGCGTGATCGCGCCGAAAATAGCCGCGTAAAAATTCGCCGCCAGCCCCCTCTGCCCCATCCATTGACGGATACGGCTGTCCGGAAGAAACGTCCGCAAGAAACCGATCACCGCGATCAGGACAAAAAGCAGAAAGAATATCTTCAGCGTGTCATAAATAAAAAAATGCAGGACCGCCCCGCCCTTGGACTGGGGATCCATCCCCAACAGGCCAAAGACCAGCCAATCCGCGATCTTCAGGAACACGCTCCGCCCTTCCCGTCTTTTCCGCCACAGCAGCAGCTTGATTCTTTGGATTTTTCCTCAAGCTTCTTGTCCAGCTTGTCCATCAGCTTTGCCAAAAACCCTTTTTTCTTTTCTGCCTTTTCTTCCTGCTGTGCCTGTCCCATGACCAACCTCCTTGAAGATTTATTTGGCCTCCGGCCTTTTATAATTCAAGATTTCCCCAATCTTCGAATACCCACTTCCTCCCAAACGCGCCACAGGGTCAACCATCACCGGATCCACAACAATCCGCTTGCCTTGAATGTGCGCGGCAGCGTCATCCAGCCATATCTGTTTAATCTCCCCCAAAATCAGCCCCTGCTTGTCATCCCCAACCTCATAGATCGCGTATTTTTCACAAAACATCGCCACCCTGGGCCCCGCCAGGCGCGGCAGGCGGCTGCCTTCCACCGTCTCCAGCTTCATATCCAGACGGTCCAGCTCCGATTTCCCATGCGGCAAGGAAATCGCGGAATCCACCATCTGATGGGCAAACTCCGTCGGGGGAATGTGCACCACAAAATCATCCCTCTCTTCGATATTGACCCAAGTGTCCTTGCGCGAACCGTCGTCCTTATACCCCACAGAGATCATCAAAAGCGGCGGCTCAGCGGCGACTCCGTTAAAAAAGGAAAAAGGCGCCAGGTTATACGTGCTGTCGCCGTTATCCGACAACACCCACGCAATGGGCCGGGGGATAATGGCCTGAATCATCAAAAAGTAAACCTGATCGGGAGTATAGTCTTTGCAGTGGATCAACACATCCGTTCCTTTCGTACCAGTACGGGAAAGTAAGCTATTATAAAACAAAAAATCGGGGATAAATAAAAATTTATCCCCGATTGGGTCCCGCGCGAATTCTCATTGAGGCGTTACACGCTTACGAATGCCGGCCTCGCCCGGCATTTCAAGACCCATCCCAGCAAACCGATGGCAAAACACGTCAAAGTTGACGGTTCGGGGACAGGGCTCGGAGGATTCTCGCTTTGCCCAGTTGGGTCCTGCGGCTCAGGAAATGACGGACGGTTGACAAAAGTCCCCGCAGAAAAGCGCCGATCTCCAGCTCCCTCAAGGGAACGATGCTTCACAAACCCGCCCGCATCTCCTTCCGGTGAACGGACAAGAGATTCATCCGCCCCTGCCTCCGAGCCGTAGGCGAACTCATCCACCAGCAAGCCATTCTGGTCAAACAATGAAACCCGGTCGTCCGAATTATTCAGTCCCAACGTGCCGGTTGAAGCGATCTGCCAATTCACACCGGTGAGCTGCGGTGTCCCGCCCCCGAAAATCACCAGCAAATCATGCGGCAGGACAATGGAGCCGGGACCGAATACATGCCTCGTTTTCACCGAATCGCTCAAAGACCATCCCGAAATATCTGCTTGTGTTGCACTGCTGTTATACACTTCGACAAATTCATCCTGGGTCGTTGATCCCGCCCCGTCCCCGTTCGCATCCCCCGCGATCCCGGACGGCGGGTCCGCGAGGATTTCATGGATAAAAATCACCGCTTCGGCCCTTGCTTGAGACAAAAAAATACAAAACACAATCAATCCCCAGACAGACCACATCCTCCTCATAAAGACCTCCTGACACTAATAAAATAGAACAAAACAGCGAAACCGGGGGATGGGGACGAAAACTACTGGTTGGAATGCTGCGGGGTAATCCTCGTTTTGCCTTTTTGCCAAATTAAAAATGGGGCTTTGTAGACAACATCAATGGTAGAAAACTTTCCCAATTCAACATCGATATCGGTTATTTTGCCAAATTGGCAATGCTTATTTAGCTTTACCATATAATAATTGGGGCTTGCGTATACCGGAGTCCCTACCGAAACAATCGTAATTTTGTGGGCACCTGGCTCTAAATAAAAATCATTCTGACTGTTTGCCTCCACAAAAACATAATCTATACTGCCACTAGTTAACAGAGCTTGACCAATTTGTTAGAATAGGGCTCGCAATCGAAAGGAGCCTTATTCATGAAATACCGCCAATGGACCAGTAAGCAAAAATCACAGATCGTGCTGGAAGGACTGTCCGGGCAGATC